>NZ_JAOPFU010000027.1 GCF_025515275.1 Catenovulum sp. 2E275 | reverse complement strand
GAAGTCTTAAATCTTCTAATAGTAAATCCGTTGTCTGTTTTTAGTCTGAGAGCCAACGTTCAATAAAAAGCGAACTAAGATCTGTTATTCGCTCAAAGCCGGCCTTAGAGCAGTTACGTGGGCAAAAGTGAGTTAGAGCCAAACGTCCGAAAATGGCACTTTGACTACTGTCAGGTTTAACACTTCAAGTTGGGGCTAATTCACTTTACAGTACATGGAAGTTTAATCGTAACCATCAGCTAATCTACACTTAGCTTTTAATACTCCGGTAGTTCGTCTGGTATTTATAAATGGGAAATCGAAAAATGAAAGCCGGCTTTAACCGGCTTTCATATCAGAGTGTTAACCAACCCGAGTTGGGTTAGTTTACCTGTAGCTTAGTTAAACAATCGGTTTAACCAGAAAATTAGCTGTTAGCCGCTGGTTTTAACAAACGGCCAAAACACAATATTTTCCAGATAATGGCATAAGTTTGAGGCTGGTAAGTAATGCAATACGCAACCATAAAACTGGCGGCCTGTAACATACAAACCCACACAGTTAAGCCAATTTCGGTTTGCCAAAACTGTACGCATAAATACATAGCTACAATTAATAACAACCACGCAATACCGTGGTAAAACCAAAACAATTTTCTGGATAATTCCGCTTTGGGATAAATCAATGAAAAATGTTTACCTACCGACATTGAAAAATGCATAAAGCCGATAAAACATAAAACAAAGGCAACTATAATGCTCATGCTTTACCTCCGGCATTATTTAACTCGTTATCCTGTTCAGAACTGAGATGTTCTTGCGTAGTCTGCTGGGCTTTTTGAGCCTCTCTTGCGGCTTTTGCCTTACGGGCAATTAACGCAGCTTTACTTAATTTTTCATCGGATGTCGGTTTAGTAGCCGTTGAACTGGCTGAAACAGTTGTACTATTTTCAGCTTGCTCCTGCTTTGCTTGAGTCCGGTTAGCCTGCGCAGCTCTTGCTTCTTTAGCTTTACGGGCAATTAATGCGGCTTTACTGGCATTGTCTGATTTAGCCGTTGTTTTAGATTGCGGCTCTGATTTGTCCGTTTTTGGCGTGCGTTTTGGTTTAACCAAGGCAATATAATACACCGCAGCCCAAACTGTGGTTGCAATTAATAAACAACATAAATTAAAACCAAGCCGTAACCAATCACCAGTTTGCAGCGCATAAATTAATCCAACAGGTGAAGTCAATGAATCCAGTACCGGAATTAATGTAAATAAAACCCCAGTGATACTTAACTGCACCAGCCAGTTTTTATTATTTCGCCAGAGTAAACCAGCCACAATACAAACCGCCCAAACACCAAAAAACACGCTAATTTCGAGATGGTCACGCTCAGCCATTTGTGCCGGAATTAACCTGTTAGCCCAAAAATAAGCGCCGCAGGCCACTAATAAACCAGCAATTGTACCAATGTTAGACCCTTTAACTAACTCAAATCCAAATTGGCCAGATTGTTTTTTACTGCGTTTAACTGCCCATAAAATAGAGCCGGTTCCGACCATGATAGTACCCATGATGCCGGCAATAAATAGTAGCCAACGGGTGACTGTATCGGCAAAGCGAGCCTGATGCAGCATATCAAAATAGTTATAAATTGCCTGAGCGGTATTTTCAGCTTCGCGTCCCGGCTCGGTTTTAACCGGCTCACCCGTTTCAATAAAAGTATTATCAAAAGTAATGGTTTCAGAGCCACTTCGGCCAGAGCTTAACGTCACTCGGTTATTACCACGCAGTGCATATTCGGCTTTATCCGTGCCCGGTTCAGAAATACTGATACTGGTTACTTCTGTTCCCCATTTTTGCTCTGCATATAAAAACATTTTTTCAAACGGCGGGGTTTGCGAAAAGTCTTTTTCAACATATTGAACCTGTGGTGCTTCGCCGCCATTGCGATCACCTCTGTGTCTGGGTTCTCCATTCCAAGGTAAAAAAGCACCGGCAATTAATAATAAACCGGAAAAAGTAATCATAATATGAAAGGGTAAAGCCAATACAGCGGTAATCGCATGGCCATCAATCCAAGTTAATAATTTCTTTTTAGGTCTAAAAGCAAAAAAGTCAGTAAATATTTTACGGTGCATAATAATGCCGCTGATAATACCAACCAGCATCATCATGCTCACAATCCCGACTAAAATATAAGCGAGATCTCTGTCCATACCATAAAACATAAAGTGGAAACGGTATAAAAAGTTACCGCCTGCAGTTTCTCTTGGGGTGATTTCTTCTCCGGTTTGAGCATCAATTAACTTGCGCATCCGGCCATTACCACCACGTTGTTCACCTTGCTGGTTTTGTGGTTGAGCATTTTGGCTTGCTTGGCGATTTTGCTGACCATTTTGACGCTCAGTTCGTGCTGAATTATCTGCATTTTGACGGTTTGAACGATTAGCGTTGCCCGCTTGCTGTTCACCATTTTGCATACGGCTTTGTCGATTGCCAGCTTGCCCTTGAGCATTTTCACCACCGCTGTCTCTAACAACAGATTGACGCTCTGCATTTTGTCCGCGACGCTGACGATTGTTTTGTTGAGCTTGCTCAGATACGACAACCGGTTGTTGCCAAGACAGGCTAATCGCCCGTTCTCTTTCATCCGGTAAACTAATTTGCCAGCTGGTTGCCTGCGGTGCATTTGCTTTTAAATAATCGTAAGCCACATAAACTGAGTTTTCATCTGGTGCCGACTGATGTAACTCAGGCTCCATCCAATGATTAATTTCAATTCTGAAAAACGACAATGTACCGGTTAAAAAGATCGCGAATAAAATCCAACCGGCAATAATTGTGCTCCAAGTATGAAGCCATGTCATAGACTGACGTAAACTACCTTTCATCTTATGCCTCGCCAGTCAATAAAACCGCTAACCAAAGTAGCACGTTTAATAAACACATCTGAGTGATAATTTTACGCTCGCTGTTCACAGAGAATGTCCAAATAATGGTCACTGTGTAGCTAATAAAAAATATCATGCGGATAAATACTTCAGATTCGCGTCCATCTAGCCCAGCAAAAGATGCCAGTAGTAAGCTCAGCGCAGCCGATAAACTGTAACCACCAAGGATTGCTAAAATCGTGCGGATACTCACATTAATCGCAGGTTTAGCCAAAAAAGATTCTAATTTCATCAATATATGCTCTGAATTAACCTGTATTTTTAAGCAAATTTTCAAGTGATTTGATATTGGCAACTAAGTCACTTCGAGCTGGATTGCTTTGGTAAACCTTGCGTAAAATATCTAAAGCTTGCTGATAATTTTTTTGATTAATTGCAATTTGAGCTCGGCCTAAACGTGCAGTTTCCTGATATTTAGGCAAAGCCTCTGCCCTAACATAATAAATATTGGCTTTATCTGAATTGTCAGCATTGCGATGAATGCCAGCCAGCATCAGCAAAGCTTCACCAGAAGCCGGATTTTTATCCAAAGCTTGTTCTAACAAACGTCTGGCTTGCTTGGTATTGTTTTGTGATAAAACCAATTTTGCTTCGGTAATATTAAACTCAACCTGTTGACTGGCGGTTAGTTTTTGCTGTTTAACCGCTTTCACTAATTGGCTTAACTCTGTCCAATTTTGTTTGGCGGATAAATAACTGGCAATGCTACTTAACGTTGCAAAAGCTTGCTCATTTTTACTGGCCGTAAAGGTTTTTATATTTTGACTCACAATTTCAACAGCTCTGGCACTGCTACCGTCTGTGATATGCAATTTAGCTAAGGTGATTAAATTATCTAAATCTGAGCCAGCAATTGAGTGTGCAGTTTCTAAACTGCTAATCGCTTTTTTAGGATTGCCCTGCTTTAACGCAATTTGTCCTCTTTGTAGCCAAAGCTGTTTATTGTCTGGCTCGCTGGTCAGCATTTCTTCAATAATATTATTGGCCTGCGCAACCGAATCAGATGCAATATACGCGTACAATAATCCCTGATACCACTGCTTGTTTTCAGGCTCCAGCATCAGCGCATTTTGGTAACCACTAATGGCGGTTACCGGTAAACCTAGCTGTAAATTAACATACGCAAGTTGACCATAAACTTGAGCATCAATTTGCCCTAATTCTATGGTTTTAACTAAATGACGCTGCGCATTTTTATAATCCTGTTTAATCATGTAAACCATGCTCAAACTACTGTGAGCAATTGCTGAGTTAGGCAATGTATTAACCGCAGTTAATAAGGTTTGTTCTGCTTTATCATATTGCTTAGCGCTTAATAAAACTTGGCCTAATAACTCATTTAAACTTGGGCTAAACTCACCGTTAGTTTCAGCGGTGAATTTATCAAATTCAGCGATTACTTTATTGTATTCTTTAGCGCTTAAAGCTGGCTGAATACTATGAATAAACTTACTTTCATCACGCGATATTTTATTACGTCTGTCATTAAATTGAGCCGAATGAGGCCCATTTTTAAGCTCAAATGTCCAGCTTGGATCAGCCAGTTTTACGGTTATTTGATCTGCGTAAACCAGTTTGCTAAATAAGCAACCCGTTAAACCCAGCAATAATATTTTTTTAATATTTAATTTATAATTCATTGTAAAAATTCCAATTAGGCTTCTATCACCACAGGCCAGATAAACCTTGCTCTAACTGCTTGGCTGCCTTTATAAGGAGACGTGAATTTACTGCCAGCAACAAACCGATGAATTTCACGGTTAAGTTCATGGTAAGGGTTTTCAACAATATCAATTAAAGTGACATCGCCTTTTTCATCAATCATCACATCCAGTTTAACCACAACTTTTGTAATGCCCTGACGCTCAAGCCGTTTTGGAAAACGGATTTTAACCGGTGTTAATAACGAAGGTTTGCTATCTAAATCACTCAGTTTATAAGCGTCCCAATCTATCTCTGGCATGTCCCATTTAGTTTGCGTCATTTTAACTTGTGGCATATCCGGCTTTTCTATTTCAATATCCGGATCAACTTTTAAATCGGCCATTTCAATCGCTGCGCCGTCACCTTCAACCTGCATAGTTAACTCAGTCTGCTCGATTACTTGCTGACTTTGTGGTGGCGGCGGTGGCGGAGGTGTGACCGAAATATCAAGTTGGCGCACTTCAAGCTCGGGGGATTTATCGCCAGTTAAGGCGTATCCGATCCATAAAATGGCTAAAGCACTGCCTAAAATACCGGTACTGATTAGGGATGCGTTGATTTTTTTAACCATGCTTAATCTCCTGTAAGTCCGTTATTTTTGAACTAAAGTCGCAATGTTAACGCTGTGAGCGCCTGCTAATTTAGCTTCGTCAATCACTTGTACTAAGGTTTCGGCTGGTACTGCTTTATCAGCCTGAATCACAACAGGTTTATCTTCTGCTATGTTTTGCTCTATCACAGCTCTTACACCACTTACACCAACATTTGCGCCATCAAACATCACTTCGCCGGTATTAGTAATCGCCAGTAATAAAGATTGCTGATCAAGCTTTTGTGCCGAAATTGCCTGAGGTTTATCAACCTCAACTCCGGTTTCTTTAACAAACACAGTAGAGACAATAAAAAATATCAGCAAAATAAACACCACATCCAACAAGGGGGACATATCGATTCCCTGACTTTGCTGGTTTTCCAACCTTCTTTGTAATCGACTAGGCATGGCTAATTTTTCCACCTACTTGTGCTTTTTTAATCGCGGCATTAACAAATACCAATGACAACCAGCCCGGAATCGCCAGCACTAAGCCAAGTTGGGTCGTTAATAACGCATCGGCAATACCACCGCTCACAATCTGGCTATCGACACCAGCGGTCATCATGCCAACAAAACTATCTTGTAAACCGGCAATTGTGCCAAGTAATCCCATTAAAGGTAATGCGCCCACTAATACGTTAGGCAGCATTTGTTTACCACTAATCGTTTGGTCGTCAGCGCCAATCAATTCTTGCTCATTTTTTTGAACATAAAGCAGAAATATTTGCTGATAGGCAAACCAGGCGACAACCAACATCACCCAGCACAACCAGTTAGAGATCATTTGTTCTATCATGATTTTGCATCCTCTTGAGCGTTGGATTTATCATTACTTAATACCAGCGCAAAGCCTTCTAAATCATCGTAATAACGCTTGGCTTTACGTGATAACACCGCATTTAAAATTAATGCCGGAATCGCAACCACTAAACCCAGTTCAGTAGTCACTAATGCTTTGGCGATACCACCAGAGATAACTTCAGGATCACTTGAACCAAATGAGGTCATCATTCTAAAGGTTTCAATCATCCCACTAACCGTACCTAACAAGCCCAATAAAGGTGCAACCGCGGCGGTAATGGCGATGGTATTGGTCCATTTTTCAAGCTGGTGTTTATCATGCTGAAGCTGCATAAATAGCTGGTCGTCTCTGTCGTTAGCATTTACGGCTTGTCTGGCTACGTTATACAGTGCAAGTTGCATACCTTTAAAAGAGGCACTTAGTGTATTGATGGTGTTAACTGAATTAACTCTAACCACTTGTGGTAAGCGCCATAATTGAGCTACTTTAAATAAACAAATAATTGTTGCAATCAAGGCAAATACTAAAATTGGCACAACCCAAATACCGCCTTTAACCACATGCTCAACCATACCTTCTTCAGCTTGCGATTTAGTCACAGCTCGGCCTAAAGTAGGGTCTAATACCAATTCACCCGATTGTGCAGTTAACAAAGTTTGCAAATCGTCATACTGGTTTGAATCTAAATTAGCTTGTGCCGTTAATAAGTTATTTTGCCAACTTGCCAAACCCGCAATTTGATTTTCAGTATCAATAAACCAGTTAACCGGGCCTACGGATAATACGTTTGCCTGAGTTACTTCCCCATTGGTCAAAATCAATTTGCTGGTTTGCCAGTTTGGAATTAATTTTTGCTCCAGTTGAGCTAAATTCTGTTCAACCTGACTTAACTTATCGTTAAAACTTAACTGAGTTAATTGGCTATACGACACGCCTTGTTGTTGTAAAAACCGGTCTAATAAATTGCTTTGAAAAACCTGTTGTTTTTTCCAACTATCTAAGCGGCTTTCTAGTTGAGTTAAGCCAAGCGTGCGTTCATCCATTTTACGACGGGCGACTGCAGTTTTATTGCGAAGCTCTAAAACACTTTGCTCTAATTTAGATAGCGCTTTACTCAGCCTGACAGATTCTTGGTTAATGTTTTTTTCTGTTGCAGCTAAATTACGGTTTGCCTGATTAATTTTATTAACCATATTTTCTTCAAGCTGACCAGCAAAAGCGACAACAGGTAAAAGCAAGCAACTTAATAAAATTTTACGCATTAGTTTTGCTCCTTAACGCCTGATGCTGACAACTGAATTGGTAATTTAACAAAAGATGGCGTTTCGCGTTTTTCATAAATTGCAATGGCTTTTAAAATCGGCTCTGGATCAATTGAGTCATCAAATTGCCAAACCCACTGAGCTTCTTTGACTTTGCCATAACCGCGATATTGTCCGGTTGAATTAGTAAACCAACTCATCCCAGCACCAAGATACAATTGCTTCACCATGACATCTTTACCATCAGGTGCGCTCATCAAGGTTTCATTTATGGTTAGCTGATCATTAAACTGAGCAAGGCGAGATAATTTAGCAATTAATACCTGTAATTGAGCCGAAGCCTGCGCTTGATCATCTAACTGGGCTTGTTCTGCATCCCACAAAGTTTTAACCGGCTCTGGCAAAGCCTGATATTTGCTATCTAACTTAGCTTGTAAGCCAGACAAAGCGTCAGCTAACTGATTTTGCTCAGCTTCCAGTTTATTTTGCTGCTCTAACAGTTCGTTTCGCTTGTTTTCAACATCGTCTTGGTTTTGAGTGCTTTGCGCTAAAATGGCTTCTAATTGTGCTTTTTCGGCTTGTAAAAGTTTAACTCTTTGTTCAAGCGATGGTTTTTGTTGTTGCCAGTTTAAAACTAAGTTGCGCTCTTGCTGCTCAATTTGCAGCCACTTTTCGGTTAAATCATCAATTTGCGAAGTAACAGTTTGGTTTGCCAAACCATTAAAAGAGGCTGAGGTTAAAACCAAAACAGCCGCTAAATTGCGATAAATTGGGTTAAATTGTTTACTTGTCATATACGTAAAAATCTCCTTGCCCAAAATGAGCAAGGAGATTGTTCCCTATCCTTCTAACTTAAAATTGGTAAGTAGCTGATATTAAGAAGCTTCTTCCCGGTTCGTTGTATGTATTTGCACCTGCATTTGATGCCTGCGTACCTTCACGTTTAATTTCAGTATTAATAAAGTTTTTAACTGATAAGTTAAATCTTAAGTTTTCGTTGAACTGATAAATTGAGTTAAAGTTAACTATGGTGTAAGCATCTCTGTCGATTGGTTCTATTTCTGAACCTGATGTGGTGCTTGCTGTTGGACTTTCTGTTTTACCATAATGCTGAGCACTCAAGACTAACTCTAAAGCGTCTGTTGCTTGCCAGCTTAATAATGAGTTAACAGTGTAATCAGGCACTATAGATAAAGGTTGACCGGTTTGTTTGTCTTCTGATTCAAGCATTACCGTAAAGTTAGTTGACCATTCAACTGATTCAGTAATTGGTAATAATAAGTTACCTTCTAAACCAGAAATCACAGCTTCCGGAACGTTATACCATTTAAATACCTGAACCTGACCATTGCTGCCGCCCGGTAATACATACTCAGGAGGCACATTGCCTGTACCAATTTTATCTTTATAGTCGTTATGGAAGTATGTAATGCCTGCATTTAAGCCTGATTCATTGGTATAGTTGATCCCAAGCTCTTTATTAATTGAGGTTTCGTGTGATAAGTCTGGGTTACCAACAATTGAACAACCACTGCCTAAACTTGGAAAATCAACCGGACAACCATTACCACGAGTGGTATAAACATAGTTAGGGTTTAATTGGTATAAATTAGGTGCTTTAAATGCACGGCTAATACCACCTTGAACCACAACATTTGGCGTAGCTTGCCATGAAGCATTTAAACTAGGTGATACATTTGTGCCGGCTTCGCTATGATTATCAAAACGAATGCCCGGTGTTAAAGTAATTGATTCAGATAACATAATGTTATCTTCAACATATAAACCGATTAAGGTTGCATCAGTTTCAGAAGGTCTGTCTTCTGCATCTACAGTGCCTTCAATCTCTTCACCTTCTGCTAAATTGATACCGGATTGGTTACTAATACCATCTTCTAAAGTTTCTTGACGGATCTCAGCACCAAAAGTAGCAGTTTGATTAAAACCTGCTAAGTTAAGTGGAATATTCCATTCTGTTTTTGCGGTAATATTAGCAAGTTTAATCGTAACCATATCCAAACTATTAATGCGGCCTTCACCACCGCCAGCAGCCCCTTCGCCTAAACGCGTATTGGATGTGCCTTCATATTGGATATAGCTGAATGAATCACCAAAATCATAAGTACCATTATGCGTTACCGCAAAAGTACGGCGCTGCATAACTGTGGTTTCTTCACCGATTAAATCATAAGCATCTGTACTTTCTGGATCAGCTTGTTCACTTCCAATTGGGTCACCGTTTTCATCAACTGGTACGTTAATACCCTGAAACGCATTATCTCCAGCATATTCATTGCCCTGACGGCTATAACCAAATTCAAAGTCCCATCTGTGATTTTCATTTTGGTCAAAACGCACTAAAGAACGAAAATCAATGTTTTCTACCCCTTCACGGCCTGCACCCACTTGTTGAGTGAAGTTACCCTCATCATCTGCATCATTTTCAGCAAAATCTAAGTTTAATTCAGGATCATCAGCTTCTTGCTTGTTATAACTCAACACCGTACGTTGTGAAAAACGCTCAGTTAATGGTGAACTGCTAACAATATTGATTCTCTTATTACTACCTTCATATTCGTTTTCTGGAATTTCAGTTTGTAAAGTGATTGAAGTTGAAGCGACTTCTGGTGATTTAGTAATAATATTAATCACACCACCAGATGCACCAGAGCCATAACGCGCAGCCGCCGGACCACGAATGACCTCAATGCTTTCAATTGCTTCAGGCGGAACCCAGTTGCTATCACCTTGGGTATTTCTTTCACCCGAACGGCCCATTTTTACTGAGTTACGAGATAATACAGGTTTACCATCAATTAAAATTAAGGTGTTTTCAGGCCCCATACCACGAATATCAATTTGACGTTTATTACCATACTGACCTGAGCTTGAATTACCTGTTAAGTTAATACCCGGCATGGTTTTTACCAATTCAGCAATATCATTGGTTACAGGACGACGCTTAAATTCTTCTTCAGTAATAACAGATACACCTTGAGCTTGTTTTAACTCTTCTGATGCAGCTTGTACTACTGTTGTTTCTAAAGTTTCTAATTCTTCTTCTGCGGCAAAAGCATTTGAAGATAAAGCCGCCGTAACAGCCGTAAACAAAAGCGTTTTTTTAGTATTAAACATTCATATTTCCTAGTTGCGCGTGAAAACAAAACACCAAAACAAAGATAAAGGCAAATAATAAGCATTATCACTTGTAGTGTTTTTTTTATTTTAAATAAATAACAGAAGCCAATTTTCTAAACTCAATATTAAAAATTAATCCCAATATTTAGCTCAACATATCAATAAACCTGCTGAAAGATAAATCAGCTTCTGTTGGCGATTAATTAAAAATTAAATAGCCTGAACTTCAAATACTGCCGAGTAACTTGCACTTCGTTCTTGTGCTGGTGCAGCAGCTTTATCATCTGAGTATTCAAGTTCTAACCAATATAAACCAGCTTCTTTAAAGTTAACTTCAAAGTTACCTTTATCGTCTGTTTTAATTTTTAAAGCTTTACTGTCGTTACGATATTTTTCACCATCTTTAACAATAACAATGTCACCGCCACTGATTGGCTTACCGTCTAAAACAAATTGAAATTGAGCTGCTTCACCCACGTATAAATCGGTAGGATGCGTTTTTGCATTTAACTCAATCCCTTTACCGGTTGATTTAATGGTAGATGGCTCACCTAAAGTGACAAATACTTCTATACGGCGAGAAGACTCAACCACTTTTAAGTCTGTTGCATTTTTTGGAACTGATTTGTTAAACCCTTCGATAGTGCCAACTTCACCACGACCCGGCCAGCGTTGGCGTTTACCTTCATCATCTTTCCATGATGCAGTTAAACTTTGGCTTGCACCAAACACCTGATAAGTTCCCTGCTCGGTTAACTCTAAATCAAACACGCTGCGGTATTTCAATTTAGCGGCATTTTGTAATTCTACTTCTTTGCCTGATGGCGAAAGCGCTTTTAGATAATTTAATCCAAGCGGAAAGTGATCAGCAAAAAAGATAACATTAGCCACGGCGGCATCAAAGGTAACCCACTCAGACTCACCAGAAACAACAGTTGTACTTGGTTTAATCCAAACACGGTGCGCATTAGCGATATTTGATTGTAATAAACCAACAGCCAAAGAGGCTGCTACTAAGCTTTTTATCATTTTATTTTTCATGTTATGGCTCCAAAATAAGTTTTAGTTCGTCCAGTTCACGTTTGCCTGAAACAGTTAATGTTTGTGATTGAGTAATTGGCAAACTAAATTCAACGCTAATGGCTTCACGACCACCTAATTCACGTGCAGCTTCAGCGTATAAAAAGTATTTACCGGCGGGTAATTCGGCTAATTGAGTTTTAAATGGCGTTAAATTAATGCTGGCGGTGCCTGGTCTGCGAGTTGCGCCAGTTAAACCGTCAATTGGCAAATCTAAACCACGACCACTTTTACGCCACCATAAACGTAAATCTTTAAGCCATTTTTCCCCTTCGTCATTTTTCATTTGGTAGTCATACCAAACCGCAATGTCTAAAACGCGTTTTTGTTGTTCATTTGCAACCCAAACCGCTACATAAGGTGCGTGATATTCTGCAACATTTAGTCTTGGGATAGTCACTTGAATTTCATTTGCATGAGCACAGCTTGGCACTAATAAAATAGCCGGAATAAATAAACCGGATAAAACCAGTGGCCAAGTAGACTTGCGCCCTTTTGCATAGCGTTTTAATAAAATTAAGCCTGTTACAGAAAAGAAAATACAGGCCAGAGCAAAAATATCGATAAACCACCTCCATATTAAATTTGTATTACGACCTTTATGCAGATCGTTTAAATAAGCGATAGCGCCTCTGTTAGTTGCTTCCTGATAGAAGTCACCCGTTTCCAGATCTACTGTTAGCCACTTATCGCCTCCGGCTCTTGGCATTGCAATATAAAGCTCATAATCACTCCACTGTGGTGCTACATCTGTTGGCAAGTTTTTACCTGTTGTTTGCTCATACCAAGTTAAAAAACCTTGTGATAAATTTTGCTTTTTAAGTTGAGTTAACAAAGCTTGTGGTAATTGTGCCTCTAGTTGTGTAACAACTGGCTTGCCTTCAATATCGGCTGCATGATTCAGCGTTATCCCAGTAACCGAAAATAGCACCATACCTATCAGACAAATTGCAGAACTAATCCAGTGTAAATTTTTAGCATTCACACTACGGGGTAATTTAAAACTCACTTTATATAAATCCGTAAACAATAGATTGGAGCACTATTTTAATGTAATTCCGACAAGGACACAAATGATAATGGTTATCAGTTTTGATTGCATTTTATTCCGCATTCGTCATAAGATAAATACATTATTGATTATCTGTTTCATAAAAAATTATTATGATTAATCCTTTATGGCTGAAAACATTCAGAAAAGTATGTGAAATTAAAAGCTTTACCAAAGCAGCTGAGCAACTCAATATTACCCAAGCGGCAGTGAGTCAGCATATTCGGCATTTAGAAAAAAACTTTGGTGAACTGCTACTCAGGCAAAGCAGGAAAATAGAACTCACCCCCAGAGGGAGTATTTTGCTTGAATATTGTATGGAGTTAATTCAGGTTAATAATAAATTAAATGTCAGAATGTCTGAATCGTCTGAGATTAGTGGGGCAATTACGTTTAGTTGTCCGGGGAGTATTGGCCTGAGACTTTATCCTTTAATGTTAAATTTCCAGCAAAATAATCCGACAATTCAAATACATAACCGTTTTGCTCCCGACCAAGATGTATTAGAAAAAGTACTTACGAATCAAGTTGATTTTGGTTTAACCGGCACCAAACCGGACGACCCTAAAATAAAATCAGAAGCCTTTTGTAAAGAAGAACTGGAGCTGATTGTGCCTGCAAACTTTCAGGGTAATGATTGGCCCAGTTTATCTGAATTAGGTTTTATTGATCACCCCGATGGTAAAGCGATGTTAAGCCGCTTATGCAGCCGTTTATGTAGTGAAAGTTATTCTTTGTCTGAGCTACCGGTTAGCGGCTTTAGTAATCAAATTAGTTTAATTTTAGAACCGGTCGCTCGCGGTTTTGGTTTTACTGTATTACCAAGATACGCCAGAGAAGCCTTTAATGATCAAACCAAAATTAAAGTGCTTAATCAGGATCGAGCTGTGGTTGATACCATTTGGTTAATTTACCGCTCTGAA
The DNA here is from genome assembly GCF_025515275.1 of Catenovulum sp. 2E275. Taxonomy (GTDB): domain Bacteria; phylum Pseudomonadota; class Gammaproteobacteria; order Enterobacterales; family Alteromonadaceae; genus Catenovulum. The sequence continues at coordinate 43,652 of NZ_JAOPFU010000027.1, read as the reverse complement.
TGGCCTTTGCAATCTAAAGCTAAAATCGCCATTGAGTATTTGCGGGAATCGTTAAACCAAAAATAATCCGCATGGGATCAGGAGTAATAAAGGTTCAACAAAACTTAAAATACTCAGCGGCAAAGGATAATGCCCGCCGACACTGCCGCAATTAAATCTGTGTTTATCTATAAATAAACTTTTAACAATGCTGCCAATGCCAAGTAATCCAAATAATATAGCAATGATACAAATAACCGGGTGAAATAGCCCGGCTAATATTGCAAATCCGGCAATGAGTTGAATGAAAGGAAAAATAAAACCATAAGCAGGCAGCTTTTTGGCAATCATATCGTATTGCTTAAATCTAAAGACAAACGCTTTCAGATCCATTAATTTTAAGGTCGCAAATAAGCTTAATCCTATCCCTAAAAAGCCTTTTAACCCTAATCCTAATACAAAACTTAATAAACCCGAAAACCCGAGCAAAATCACTAAACTTAAATATTGGGTTTGATTTTCGCCGTGTTCAATTGGTGCATTAAAATATCGCTGTAGCTCTCTGTATCCGCCAATATGTTTGCCATCAATAAAAATTTGAGGTGTGGTGGTAACCGATAATTCTTTTTTAAATTGCAGCTCTTCATCTTTGGAATCAAATAAATGATCCTGATAACTTACTTGATGTTGATCAAGCAACTGAACTGCTTTTTGTCCCCACGGACACATTTTTTTTCGGTAAATACGGTTTTGAGCCTGCACAGCTTCTCAGCCCTTTTGAAGAAAACTTGGCTGAGTTTATCCCAATAAAATATTATTTTACATAGGTTTTTAAAACATTGATAACTTGGTCAAGTTCCTGCGCTCTTTGTTGTTCAGAAAGTTCTACAACCCCTAAATGTTCACGTAAATGATCTTCTAATACTTCCATCATTAATCCATTAACCGCCCCTTTTAATGCGGCAATTTGTTGTAATACTTTCATACAATCAGCCGTTTCATCTGATTCCTGCGTTAACATTTTTTCCAGCCCTTGCGCCTGCCCTTTTATTTTACGAATACGGGTTAATAACTTTTTATTATGAATAGTATGTGCCATTTAGATTCCGGATTGATTTATTCTATACTGGGGTATAGTATATTTATGAAAATATTTTATGCAAGGTACAAAATTAAACTTATGTCGCAACCACATCACTCACCAAATGAATCAATTAACTGCATTCATCAGAGCCACTTTCATCAAGATCATGATAAACAAGGCAAAAAAGTCTGGCTGGTCTTGATTTTAACTTTAGTCACTATGGTCGTTGAAATTGGGGTTGGGCTTTGGTCTGGCTCAATGGCCCTACTAGCTGACGGCTGGCACATGAGCACACATGCAGCCGCATTTACTATCACATTATTTACTTATTGGTACGCTAATAAACATAAAAGTAATCAAGCCTTTAGCTTTGGTACTGGAAAAGTGACCGCGTTAGGTGGATTTGCCAGTGCGATTGGTTTAGCAATTGTTGCGCTATTGATGGCAGCTGAATCAATTGAGCGAATAATCAATCCAAATGCGATTCATTTTAATGAAGCAATTGGAGTAGCGATTATCGGTTTGCTGGTTAATATTGCTTCGGTATTTATTTTACATGACGATCATCACCATCATGATGCTCATTCACATCAACATGGCCATAATGATCATCATCATGAACATTCACACCACCATGGTCACGACCATAATTTAAAAGCGGCTTATTTTCATGTATTAGCGGATGCACTTACCTCCATCCTAGCCATTTTAGCTTTATTAGCCGGTAAATATTTTAATATTATCTGGATGGATGCGGTTATGGGCATAATCGGTGGTTTGATCATTTTAAAATGGGCTTATAACTTGGTTTGCCAAACCAGTGAAACCTTGCTGGATAAAGCAGTTGAATTAGAAGCAAGTGATGAAATAAAAACCCGTTTAGCTAAACAGTTTGATGCACAAGTGACAGATTTTCATATTTGGCGATTGGCGGATAAACATAATGCGTTAATTGTTTCACTACAAGCAAAGACGGATTCCAGTGTAACCGTTGAGCAGGTAAAAACATATCTGAAACAAGCACTGCCTAAAATTTCTCACGCGACAGTTGAGATCCAATTTAATCGCCAAGCCTGATATTTAAAAACGCAGACAGCGCAAGTTAAATAGAAAAGTAACAGGCTTACTTTTCTATTTTGCTTTATCTGTTTAGTTCTTGTTTTGCTTTTCTCCCTTTTCTTCTTTAGGTACTAGCCAATTTTTATATAGCCATTATCCCCAATAAAACTGAGCGATTAATACAACCGTTAAAATTACACTGATGCTCTGCCAGAACATGACAGGGTCTCTTTCAATTAAAGGCGGTTTACTACGTGCTAAAAAATGTTTATTTGGATGATGTAAATCAAATACAAATTCAGATAACTCGCTGTAACGTTTCCACGGGTCAATTTGTAAGGCTTTTTTTAACGCATCATCTACCCACGCAGGACATTCGGATTCATCACTAATTAAACTTTTATAACTAAATTTATTTTGTGCTGAGCGGCTTTTGGCTTGTGAAATTTGGTTGGAATAAGGAAACGCCCCTGTCAGCATTTGGTAAGTGATGACAGCTAAAGCAAAAATATCCGACCTTTGGGTACCGGCCTGCCCTAAAAAATATTCGGGTGCTGAATACCTTAATGTACCTCGGGTAATTTCTTCGCTGTTAACTTCCGTCACACCGGCAATATAAGTTGAGCCAAAATCGATAATTTTTACCGTGTTATGATTATCTATCATAATATTTTGTGGTCTCAGATCCTGATGCACCATTTCTTGACGATGAAATGCCTGCAAACCATCTGCAATTTGGCTAACAATATGACGAACTTGATTTAAGCTGGGTTTAGGGTTATCGCGCATCCATTGATCTAAATTTTGCCCTTCAATATATTCAGTCACTAAATAAGCATATTTTTTTTGCCGCTGGCTCACAATGCCACTCACCACATTGGCATGGTTAACCCGTTTTGCAATCCAGTCTTCGAGCATAAATCGCTCTAAATACAGCGAATCATTTGCTTGTTCAGTAGAGGGAATTTTTAGCGCCACTTGTTGATTATTTTCTAAATCTTGAGCAAGGTACACATGGCTGCGACTACTAATATAAAGCTGGCGAATAATTTGATAACCCTCAAATTTCATCCGAGGGTTAAGCTGAGGCGGCATATTAAGCTGGCTAATATCGAGTGGTTTAAATCCTATTTGATTAGCGTTTAACTGTTCTACTTTTACCAGTTGAATGCTCAAATTATCATTGCTGCTATTTTTCAGCGCTTTTGCCATTAACTCATCTGCGCTCGTTTGTAATCGGGTAGATTGCTTTAAGTGATGGCTAATTTCATCCGGCGTTAAAAACTCATAAATACCATCAGTTGCCAACATAAAAATATCACCCTGAGCTAAATCTATTCGCTGATAATCAATTTCAACTAATTGATTAATTCCTAAGCCTCTGGATAAATAACTTTGCTCAGATGAAACGTATTTACGGTGATCTATGCTTAATTGAGTTAACTCACCTTGCCGTAACTGATAAATTCGGGTATCTCCGGCATTAAATACATGAGCGCACTCAGGAGTGATAACCAGTACACTCACAGTGCAAACATACCCTTTATCTTTATTATATTTATACGGGCTATTTTGAGTTTGCGCATAAACCCAAGTATTAATTGATTTAAGCACCTTAAATACCGAGCTTTCGACACTCCATAAATCTGGCGTGCAATAATAATCTTCCAAAAAAGCTTGTACCGCAGCCTGACTAGCAAGCTGGCTGACCGAGCTTGAGCTAATGCCATCAGCCATAATAAAAGATGCGCCTTTTATCGCAACAACCGGCTCTTTAGGAATATGCTGGCCAAGATAATCCTGATTAATCGCTTTAACCCCTTTGCTGGTAGCACTGGCTGTCGATAAAATTAAAGTTTGCTGCATAATTGCCTAAATGTTTATTTATTGCTTATAAAAAACAAAAAGCTCTGCGAGTTAAATTAACTGGCAGAGCTTTAACGAAATATTTTAAAAATTAAGCTAACTTACGCTCTGGAGATGTTCTCACATGCGTTAAATATAAAGGTAAACCAACCAGTAAAAACCCACCAACTAAGTTACCTAACGCGGTTGGAATTTCGTTCCAGATTAAATAATCCATTACGGTGAACTCACCACCCATAATCATAGAGAATGGGAATAAAAACATATTTACAATTGAGTGTTCAAAACCCATAAAGAAGAACAGCATAACCGGCATCCACATTGCGGCCATTTTAGCACCCGCCGAAGTTGAAATCATAGCACCAACAACCCCCATTGATACCATCCAGTTACACAACATGCCACGGATAAAAATAGTAAACCAACCGGCAATCCCATGTTCCTGATAACCAACCGTTCTGGATTCCCCTATCGCACTAACTTTAGCGGCAATATCGCCCCCATCAATTGAATAACCATAAGTTAAAATAAACGACATAAAAAAGGCGGTGGTTAAAGCGCCAGCAAAGTTACCGCAAAAAACCAAACCCCAGTTACGCATTAAACCACCAAAAGTAACGCCGGGGCGTTTATCAATTAATGAAAGCGGAACCAAAGTGAACACCCCGGTTAACAAGTCAAATTTCATTAAATACAACATAATAAAACCGACCGGAAATAACACAGCGCCAACTAACGGACTACCGGTTTTAATGGCAACTGTAATTGCAAAAATTGCAGCTAAACCTAAAATGGCGCCCGCCATAAAAGCACGGATAAAAGTATCTTTGGTTGACATAAATACTTTTTGTTCGCCAGAATCAACCATTTTGGTGACAAATTCACTGGGTTCGATGTAAGCCATATCTGTTCCTCGTTGAAATAATTAATTTAATACGCCTTTGTATTTGGCTGGTTAGTTTTAAAGTTTTACTCAAACTTGTATTCCCAAGGTTGAAATAGCAAAGCTAATGCCAAATAATTTAAGGTATTGTATTTAAATGATTTTTATCTTTATTTTGGTTTTTTAATCAACTTTTTAAAAGTAAAAGCGGGTGCGTACCCATTTATTATCGGGAAACCGCACCAACTTAATGCATTACCAAGTTTTATAAGGTAAAAACTTACCATCGAGCGTTAAAATAACTCTGTCCCCTTTTGGATCTTCTTTTTTATCAACCTGCATGGTGAAATCAATTGCACTCATAATGCCATCACCAAACTTTTCTTGAATGACTTCTTTTAGAGTATCGCCATACACACCAACCACTTCATACAGGCGATAAATTAACGGATCTTGCGGAATTGCCTCATCCCATGTTTTAGTCGGAAATTCAGCCAACACTTTAATCGCTTCTTCCGGTAAACCTAAAAACTCAACTAATTTAGCCCCAATCTCTTTAGGGCAACTGTTCATCCCTAAACAAACCGATGTTGTCCAAACAACTGACATCCCAATTGCATCAGCAATAGCCTGCCAGCTTAATTCTTTCTCGGCTTTAATGGCGAAAATCGCTTCTGTTACATCTAATTTTTTCATTTCTACTTCCTCTTTTATTTAAATAAAGTTTTAATTTTGTGTTTATGAGCACAGCTTTTATTTTCTTGCTTCATATATTCATTAGCGAGAGTCGTGCCAACCTTAAACTTAAATGTAAGCGTTTGTTTTTATTTGCTTTTATAAAAAAACCAAACAAACCAAATGGAACTAAATTTCGTGCTAAACGGTTTTTCGTGATCAAAACAACGAAAAATCGTTTGATGGAACAAATATTGAATAATTAATTTAAATGAGTTTTTAAATACGAAATGAGTGACATAATGGATAAAAATAGTGCAAAAATAATTAATTCAAACGAAGAGTTATTTGAATATGCGCCAGCAGCTTTGTTATTAATCGATCCTGTACATGACAAACTAAAAAAGGTGAATTACTCAGCAGTAGAACTATTTCAGTTAGACAAACAAAATTTAGTTAATACAAAACCCAGTGCACTATTTAAAAATTGTATTGGGTTACTACATTGCTTTAGCGAGCAAGTAATTACCCAAAACGAAGCATGGTCAAGTGAACTTTATATAAAACACTTCGAAACAAAACTATTTTTAGATATTAAAGCTAAATATTTGCCGCCTTATATTTTATTTAGTTGTGAAGATAGCCAACTCAACTTTAAACATAAATCACAAGCCAGTGCTCAAGCGTATTATCAATCCGGATTGACAAACTGGACACAACACAAGTCAGTATTTGATGAAATGGAAAGACATAATCAACTTCTTCTCTCTGCCGTCGGTGATGGTATTTATGGTGTCGATGCAAATGGTTGTACAACTTTTGTAAATCAAGCTGCGGAGCAAATTTTAGGCTGGCGTAAAAATGAAATTACCGGAAAAAAAATTCATGACATTATTCACCATAGTCATGGAGATGGTGATATTTACCATTCACAGCACTGCCCTATTTATGCATCATTTCGTGATGGGAAAGTACATATTATTGAAGATGAAGTATTCTGGCATAAATCAGGAGAAGCTATTCCGGTCGAATATACCAGCACCCCCGTTACCGATAGAGGAGAATTAGTAGGTGCTGTTGTGATATTTCGTGATATTACAGAACGTAAAAAAACACAGGAAAAACTACTCCATGCACTTGATGAAATCGCCTCGCTTAAACAAAAGCTTGAAGTAGAAAATGCTTATCTATTAGAAGAGTTAAATGCCGATTTTAACCATCATAGAATTATAGGGCAAAGTGCTGTATTGCAACGACTGGTTCAACAAATTGAATTAGTCGGCCCAACTAGTGCTAACGTTTTAATCATTGGGGAGTCTGGCACAGGTAAAGAACTGATCGCCAGAGCATTACATGAAAGCAGTGAACGCAAATCACGGCCATTAATAAAAGTAAACTGTGCAGCAATACCAGCTGAGTTATTTGAAAGTGAGTTTTTTGGCCATATAAAAGGCGCTTTTTCAGGCGCGATAGCTGAACGCACAGGCCGATTTGAGCTGGCTGATGGCGGTACGATATTTTTAGATGAAATTGGTGAACTTCCATTGCAATTACAGGGGAAGTTATTACGTGTATTACAAGAGCAACAGTTTGAACGAGTTGGAGATTCTAAAACCCGAAATGTTGATGTTCGCGTCATTGCTGCAACTAACCGTGATTTAAAACAATTAGTTGAAGATAAAAAATTTCGGGAAGACCTCTATTTTAGATTAAACGTGTTTCCGATTGATTCACCGCCACTTAGAAGCCGTATAGATGATATTCCTATGTTACTGACCCATTTTGTCAATAAAGTCTGTAAAAAACTAAACCAACCTAAACCGAGTATCAGTATGTCACAGATGCAACATCTGCAAAATTATGATTGGCCTGGTAATATCCGGGAATTAGAAAATATTATTGAACGTCAAGTGATTTTAGCCAAAGGTGGTAAACTCGACTTTAGCTTTTTAGCTATAAATCAGCCAAAATATAATCAAATCACCCCTTCTTCAATTTCGCCAGAGCTGATGACTAATCACCAATACCAAGCATTAGAAGTGATTAATATTAAAAAGGCTCTCAAACAAAGCAAAGGCAAAATTTATGGTGACAAGGGGGCTGCTGAGTTATTAGGCCTAAAACCCACCACGCTTGCTTCTAAAATAAAAAAGTATCAAATTAGCCGTACAATTTGATTTTTAAACAAAACCGATGTTAGGATTAACACAGTTATATTTTATTGAGTAATTCGGTTGAAATACGCTTGGCTTTTAATATTTTTTGCAGCTTTAATTATGCAAACAACCAATGCGTTGGTTGAAGTGCACGATCTGCAATTGAATCAAGCGCATCTAACCGCAGAACATATTCATCTAGACTCAACCGATCATTCAAATCACGACCATAAACAAAATTCCGACTGTAATCACTGTTGCCACTGCCATAAAATCAAAACATTCAGGTTAGAAACTCAAACTCAGCGAGATTTGATTGCACTTTATTTTGATAAAAAGTCAGATATTTCCGAATTTATTCCTAGCCAAGCGCCGTCTGCACTTTTCAGACCCCCAAAACAAATCAGTTAATCCCGATTTCATTGCTCGTATAGAGCTTTAATTTTTCAGCAGCTTAGCCTTCTTTCAGGCTAGAGTTTGCTTTATAGGATTAACACCATGATATTTAAAAGATTTAATTTTTTAAGCTTACCTTTAATTAACGTTTTAAGTTTAAAAAATAGCATAAAAAGTCTGGCATTAGGTTTGGTTATTTTCAGCCAGCTTAGTTATGCCGAACCACTCACGCTAAAAGATGCAATTAATAAAACCTTAAAACAGCACCCCAGTTTGCAGGTTTTTAAATTTAAACAAGCCCAATTCAATGCTGAGCGAGAACAAGCCAAACTGACTCCGGCCACTCAGTTAAGTCTGGATGGTGAAAATTTATTTGGCAGCGGTGATGCCCGTTTATTAAAAAGTGCAGAGCTGAGTCTGGCCATTTCATCTGTGCTTGAACTGGGCGATAAACTCAATGCCAGAGTTAAGTTTGCCGATGCGAATATGCAACAAGCCATGATTGGACAAACAGTCACTCAGCTTAATTTAGTCAACCAAGTTACTCAGGATTATATTTTAACCTTGGGGGCACAGGAAAAAGTGAAGCTGGCGCAAAAAGCACAAAAATTGTCGCAACAAGTGCTAGAAAAAATACAAACCCGTGCTCAGGCTGGCGCTTTACCTCAGGCAGAAGTAAGCAGTGCCAAAGCCAATTTAATTCAAACTGAACTTGAGCTTGAGTTAGCCAAACAAAGTTTTGATTATTCAAGTACCAACCTCAGCTTAAACTGGCAACAAAATTTATCTCACCGCCCTGCTCAATTTGAGCAACTGACCGGAAGTTTATATCAATTTGGTCAAGCCAGTAGTTTTGCAACTTTGTTTAATCAATTGATGAAAAATCCGCAAGTACAGGTATTAATGGCAAGCCAAAGAGCTAAACAAGCTGAGCTTGAATTGGCTAAAACACAATCGCAGGCAGATTTAAGCTGGCAGCTTGGGGTTAAGTATGAAAATGCGCCAAATGATGCTTCGTTTATTGCCGGCATCTCAATACCGCTGGCGCAAAGTGTCAGAAATGAAGCCAGCTTAAAAGCGATTGCCGCAGAGCGAGAGCAGCTGTTGGTAAATCAAAAAACTTTATTGCTCGCTTTACATAATCGCCTGTTTAAAGCTTACAGTTTAAGAGAGCAACATATTAGCGCAGCTAACAAACTGCGGGAGCAAATTATCCCTATGTTACAGCTTGCTCTGGAGCAAACGCTGGATGCTTATCAATTGGGCCGTTATTCGTACAGCCAATGGTTTACTGCTCAACAAAATCTGCTTAATGCAGAAAAGTCTTTAATCACTCATGCAGAGCAAGCCCTAATTCAAACGGCTGAAATAGAAAGCATTACCGGCCAGAGCTTATTAACGTCAATGAACTAATTCATGGCAGAGACAAATTATGAAACTTATTAAATTTAATCCTTTATTTATTAAACTATTAGCCGCTTTATTTGCTGTTGTTGTCGCTATGCCGCAGCCATTATTGGCTCATTCTGATAATCAAACGCAACACGATCAAGATAATCATCAAAATGAGAACAAACATAAAGCAGAAAGTGAAGAGCATGATGATGATCACGATGAGCATCAAGCTGAAATCAAATTAACCGATGCGGTTGCGAAACAGGCAGGAGTTGAATTTTCTCAAGTACAAGGCGGAGAAATCAAACAAAGCGTGCAATTATTCGGACAAGTTGTATTAGATCCCACTCAGGTTAGCCATGTTAGAGCTAGATTCACCGGCATTATTGATAAAGTCATGGCTAATACCGGAGACACGGTAAAAAAAGGCCAAGTGCTGGCTGAAATTGAATCAAACGAAAGCCTTAAAATTTATCGTTTAAAATCGCCAATTGCTGGTGTGATTACCGCGCGTCATGCAAATCCCGGCGAATTAACCCAACAACAAATATTATTTACCATTAATAATATTGACCAGATTTGGGTTGAGTTTAAGGTTTTTCCGTCTCAGGCGGCCAAAGTGAATCAGGGTCAGGCTGTTTTTATTCAATCAAATAACCAGACCATTCGAGGCTCGATAAAACATATTTTACCGGCTCAAGAACAAAAACCTTATTTAATCGCACGAGCTTTGCTCGATGATTTACCGCAGCCAATTCAACCACCGAATTTATATCCCGGTTTAATGATAAGCGCTCAGGTGATTACTCACACAGAAACTGTCGCTTTAAAAGTGAACAATAAAGCAATACAAGAAATTGACGGCCAGCCGGTGGTATTTATTAAACAAGGGCAAACTTTTACCCCAACTCCCGTTACCATAGGCTTAAAAGATCAGCAATATAGCCAAATATTAAGCGGGCTTGCAGCCGGGCAAACTTATGTCAGCACCAATAGCTATTTACTTAAAGCTGAGTTAGGTAAATCAGCCGCTGAACATAGCCATTAGGAGGTTTTATGATTAAAGCCATCTTACAATTTGCGATAGAACGCAGATATTTAGTGATGTTTGCCACAGGTTTACTCATTTTGGCAGGCGTTTTAAGTTATCAAAAACTGCCGATTGATGCAGTGCCGGATATCACCAATGTTCAGGTACAAATTAATACCCAAGCTGCTGGTTATTCACCACTGGAAGCTGAACAAAGAATTACTTATATAGTCGAGACTGCTTTAGCCGGATTACCGGATTTAGCCTATACCCGCTCGATCTCCCGTTATGGCTTATCTCAGGTGACCGCTGTATTTGAAGATGGCACCGATTTATATTTTGCCCGCAATTTAATCAGCCAAAAGCTGGTGGATATAAAAAATGATTTGCCCGGTGATATTTCTCCGCAAATGGGGCCAATTGCAACCGGCTTAGGTGAAATATATTCGTATGCTGTGGTAGCCGATGAAAATGCAAAACAAGCCAACGGCGAATATTATGATGCCATTGCCCTGCGTGAAATTCAGGATTGGATTATCAAACCTCAGTTAGCTTTAGTGAAAGGGGTAACTGAAATTAATACCATTGGCGGATACGAAAAAGCGTTTCATATTACCCCCGACACCACTCAAATGCTGCAATACGGCATTAGTTTTTCTCAGATAGCCCAAGCGGTTGAGCTAAATAATCAAAATGTTGGTGCAGGGTTTATTGAAACAAACGGCCAGCAATTATTAGTGCGCTCACCAGCACAGCTTGCTGATATTCAACAAATTGAACAGTTGATTGTTGGCCTGAGCGACAACTCACCGGTGCGTTTAAATCAAATCGCGAATGTGAGCATTGGCAAAGAGTTACGTACAGGTGCAGCCACCTTTAATGGAGCAGAAACCGTTATTGGCACAGCTATGATGCTAGTTGGCGAAAACTCACGCGAAATCGCGCTCAATGTGGCGGCAAAATTAGAGCAAATTCAAACCAGTTTACCCGCTGGGGTTAATATTGTCGCGCTGTACGACAGAACCAGTCTGGTAGATAAAGCAATTGCGACAGTGCAAAAAAACTTGGTTGAAGGCGCTTTGCTGGTTATTGTGATTCTATTTTTATTATTAGGTAATTTTCGTGCCGCTCTAATTACCGCCGCGGTCATTCCACTGGCGATGCTGGCCACGATAACCGGTATGGTTAAAGCTGGCATTTCGGCCAATTTAATGAGTTTAGGTGCTCTTGATTTTGGTTTGATTGTGGATGGCGCTGTAATTATTGTTGAAAATGCAATTTTAAAATTATCACAGGCACACCACCCACTAACCTTAAAACAAAGGTTAACTCTGGTATTTAATGCAACCAATCAAGTGATTCGCCCTAGCCTGTTTGGGGTTTGTATTATTACGCTGGTTTATATTCCGTTATTTAGTTTAACTGGGGTTGAGGGCAAAATGTTTCACCCTATGGCGGCAACGGTTGTGATTGCGTTACTCAGTGCTATGGTGCTGGCATTTACTTTTGTACCTGCTGCAATTGCGCTGTTTATTCGTGGTAAAGTAAGTGAAAAACAAAGTCCGGTTATTCGAGTTGCTAAATCAGCCTACCGCCCTTGTTTGGCAGTTGCGCTAAAATTTAACTACCTTGTTTTAATTGCCGCAACGGGTTTAGTCGCAGCCAGTATTTGGCTGGCAAGTCATTTAGGCAGCGAGTTTATTCCTCAGCTTAATGAAGGGGATATTGCATTACACGCAATGCGAATCCCTGGTACGGGTGTTGAGCAAGCGGTAAAAATGCAGGATCAACTCGAAAAAACCTTACTGGACCAAGCCGAAGTAGACAAAGTATTTAGTAAAATTGGCACAGCAGAAGTCGCAACCGATCCTATGCCGCCCAATGTAGCTGATACTTTTGTTATTTTAAAACCACGCGAGCAATGGCCTAACCCTAACCTAACTCAAGCTGAATTAGTTGCCAAACTCGAAACTAAAGTAGAAGCGGTACCGGGTAATAATTATGAGTTTACTCAGCCGATTCAAATGCGGTTTAATGAGTTAATTTCAGGCGTCAGAGCCGATTTTGCAGTTAAAGTATTTGGCGATGATTTAACTCAATTATTAACCACAGCCAATGCTATTAGTGCAACGCTACAGCAAACAACAGGCGCAGCTGATGTAAAAGTTGAGCAAGTAGATGGTTTACCTATGTTAACCATTACCCCAAAACGCACTCAACTGGCTCGTTTTGGCCTAACCGCAAATACCGTTCAACAAACGGTAAATACCGCCATTGGCGGACAAATGGCTGGCTATTTATTTGAAGGTGATCGCCGGTTTGAAATTATTGTACGCTTGCCAGAAACTCAGCGGGTAAATATCCAAGCTTTAGCCGATTTACCGATTATTATTAATCAGGATGAATATGTCCCTTTATCTGAAGTGGCTGATATAGATTATGTTTCTCAACCTAACCAAATTAGCCGTGAAAATGGTAAACGCCGAGTAGTGGTGACTGCTAATGTCAGAGGCAGTGATTTAGGTAGTTTTGTATTAGCGGCGCAAAATAACATAGATAATCAAGTACAAATACCAGCCGGTTATTGGCTTGATTATGGCGGCACATTTGAGCAGTTAGAATCAGCCAGTAAAACCTTAACTTTGGTTGTTCCGGCAACTTTAATCGTAATTTTTGCCTTATTAATTATGGCCTTTAACTCATTTAAAGACGCATTAATTATTTTTACTGGGATTCCGCTTGCGCTAACGGGTGGAGTATTTGCCCTTTGGCTGCGTGATATGCCGTTATCGATTTCAGCCGCGGTTGGGTTTATCGCGCTGTCTGGCATTGCTGTATTAAATGGTTTAGTTATGCTGGCATTTATTCGTGAGCGGTTTATTGCCTCAAATAATTTACTTGGGTCGATTACCGAAGGTGCAATTAGCCGCCTGCGACCTGTATTAATGACCGCATTGGTCGCCAGTTTAGGGTTTGTGCCTATGGCATTAAATATAGGCACAGGCGCAGAGGTTCAACGACCACTCGCAACCGTGGTTATTGGCGGAATTATTTCATCTACCCTGTTAACCCTGTTTGTGCTGCCGGGTTTATATAAAATATTTTATAAATCAACCCGCTTAAAACCACTACCAAATCAGCCAAAATAACATTCAATTGGTTATATTTTCATTTCCCTATGCCAGATATAATAAATATCTGGCATTTTTATTTATAAATTAAGTTATTAAAATTTAAATCTTTATTTTAAATTCATATCTATACTCATAGTATAAAAATATATTTATATAAAAAGCTTCATTCTAATAAGGAAAATATATGAACAACCTGAGTATTAAGCAGAAATTTATTGTGCTGATTTCTGTAGTCACTATGATTTATTTTTGCGCCATGCTGGCGTTAAAATTTTCAAATAATAAACTGGCAGATAACTTTGATGACTTTTATCAACACAATTATTTAAGTGCACAATATTTGGATAATATTCAATTTGAACAAAATGCCATTTTGTCTAATATTCGTTCTTTACAACTGGCTTATCTCATTAATATCCCGGCTCAGGTTGAAAGCAGTAACGCATTAATTCAAACGTCGATAAAAACAACACCTCAGTTATTAAACCAGTTTAAACAACATTTTAATGGTAATGAAAAACAGCTTCAGAGCTATACCGATTATTTGGCTGATTTTCATAAAAAAGCGAATAGTTTTGTCGATGAAATGAATAAAAGCTCAGAGCACACAACTTCAAGAGCGACTTACCAAGCATTTGTAGATGCAAATCAAACCTTATTAAATTTCCAAACCAGCTTTATTCAACAAGCTAAAGAAAATGCGCTTAAAAACCGTAACCAAATTGAGCAAACTATTGAGCAATCGAGTTTTATTTTTTACCTTTCGGTTATCATTGCGGTGTTGTTATCTATCGCTTTTATTGTGTTTATTTCTAAAGCTTTAATTAAAAATATAAACAAAGTGATTAAAGCGGCTCATGCAATGGCACAAGGCGATTTAACACAGAAAGCGGATGTACATGGCTCAGATGAAATTGCCCAATTAGGCAACGAAATTAATGCCAGTATGAGTAAATTGTCTGCGGTTTTGGCTAATGTTATTCATTCATCCGGTTTAGTTGTCGAAAATAGTAATAATGTGCTGCATTCAACCGAAAAAATGGAAAGTATTACTTTTGAAGTCACCGAAAATACCAATCAGGTTGTCACTGCAATTGAAGAAATGGCGATGACCAGTCGTGATATTGCAGAAAACACGACTAAAACAGCTCATGCAGCTGAAACGATGGCTGGTTTAGCAGACGAAGGTATTCAAGAATCAGATAAAGCGATAACTCAAGTTGAAAGATTAGTCTCCAGTTTAGAAGATTCATCTAACGCGACCAAACGTTTACAGGTAGAAACCAAAAATATTGAAGGGATTTTAAATGTAATTCATGGAATTTCTGAGCAAACCAACCTATTAGCGTTAAATGCCGCAATTGAAGCCGCCAGAGCCGGAGAACAAGGCCGAGGTTTTGCAGTGGTCGCCGATGAAGTTAGAACTCTGGCTAAACGTTCTGCCGAATCCGTTAATGAAATAGAAAACTTGGTCAATGAAATTAGACTAGTTGGCGAAGAATCAGTCAGTAAAATGGATCAAAGTCATAAGCTCGTTATTACAACAAAAGAACAAATAGCCGCCAGTTTCGACAAAGTTCGTGTTATTTTGGAGCATATTGATAATATCAATTCTCAAGCTCAACAAATTGCAACTGCCGCCGAAGAACAAAGCTTAGTTGCCGGTCAAATCAGTGAAAATACTCATATAGTACAAACTTTAACTGACAACTCGGCAGAGTTGGCCTCTGTTGCTAAGCAATATAGTTTAGATATGAACCGGGTTAGTTTGCAGTCAATTGAGCAACTTGGCTTTTTTAAAGCAAGTTAAATTTAATGATTTAACTAATAAAAAAGCAGGGAAATGTAATACAAAACCCTGCTTTAAATTTTACATTTAATTTTGAGTTGTTTGGAAAACTCTAATCTGGCTCTATAAAACTAAAACCAATATTAGTCTAAAAATAAACTTCCTTGGCTAGATAAAACAGCCTGTCCGCCAATACTCAATGTGATCTTGTCACTCGAAACCGATTGAATATCAATATGTAAATAACTATAGCGTGCTTGATACACACCACGTTCAACCACAAATTGTTGCGGTGTATCAGTAAACTGAGACAAATAACCGCTAAAAGCTGGCATTGCTGCGCCAACAGGCGGATCTTCGTGCATACCAAAAACCGGACCAACCATTCGACAGTGAAAATCGGCCTGACAGCTATCATCTGCTCGGGCAAATAATAAAATAGCGTTAGCGCAAGTTGCAGGCGCAGTCGATGAAGCCCAAGTATCATAACTAAAACGCACTTGTTTTAAGGTTTCTAAGCTATCAACCGGTACAATCAGATAAGGAATTTCGGTTGCCACTAACATAGGTTTAAAACCCGGGCTTAATAGTTTAAGCGCATCGGTATTTAAAAAGCTGGCTAACTCTTCTTCTGTTGGGGCAAAGCTGTCGTATTCTGGGTTCGCATCCACCACAAACTGGTTAAATACTGGCTCACCATTTTCAATTTTAACTTTGCATTTTACCAAGCCATGTGTTTCTTCAATGCTGAATTGATTGTCGCCATCCGTTAAATCCAACCTATTTTGTTTGGCTAAACAATAAATGGCTGCCAATGTTGGGTGTCCGCCAAAATTAAATTCGCGCTTGCCATTAAATACTCGAATTTTTTTATCGGCTTTATCACTTGGCACAATAAAAACACTGCGCCATAAATTAAATTCAGCAGCAATTTTCATCATTTGTTGTTCGGATAAACCAGCCGCATCTGGCACCACAGCTATTTGAGCACCTTGAAACCTTTCTCCAGTAAATACATCAACAGTAAAATAATTTAACTTTTGCATCTTTCCTCCATTTCAAGATGTCGCATTGGTTGCGGTTTAGGGTTCGGTATCCTTTACAAAAAGTCAATAATTTTAATCAATTGCTAGATATTTATGCATTTGAACTGATAACCGCCAGTTATTTTTAATACAGGTTTGAATAGCCAGTTCGGTCGCGCGTTTTTTCTGGCTGATAGGTTGCAAGCAAATACTAATTTTTCGGTTTTCTTCACGTTTAGCAAGCAAAGCATTCAGGTCATCGATGTGCTGTTCGGTTGCTACCGGATGTTTAATTTCGTCCGCCCGATTAAGAGCTGAGGTTAATATTTGATAGCCGCCTTTCATATTCACTTTAGGCGAAACCGTAACATAAGTATCAGCATGGGTTTTCACTTCAAATGTACCACTGGTTTCTATTTGTGTGGTACAACCGGCATCATGCAAAACCTGAGTTAATTCAGTTAAGTCATACAGACAAGGCTCGCCGCCAGTAATCACGATATGTCTGGCCTGATATTTAAGCACCTGAGCTAATAAGTCTTGGCTAGTCATTTGTGCCCAGTTTTCAGATTCATTTGAAACACTAATAATTTGTGAAACATCTACCTGTAGCTCGGGTTTAACTTCCCAAGTATGTTTAGTATCGCACCATGAGCAGCCAACCGGACAGCCTTGTAAACGAATAAAAATAGACGGTATGCCCGTCATACTGCCCTCACCTTGTATGGTTTCAAAAATTTCATTGACGGGATATTTCATATCAGGCTTGTAACCTCTGCTGGTATCAGTAAACTTAGCGCGCATTATAGGCTATTTTTTGAGGAAATCATGTCTGAAAAAGCAGTTGTTATTTATTCTGGCGGTATGGACTCTTTTACCGTACTCAATCAAGCAATAGCCGAAGGCTATCAGGTTTATCCGTTAAGCTTTAATTATGGTCAGCGCCATTTAAAAGAATTAGAGTTTGCAGCCAAGGTTTGTGAAAATCTTAATGTGCAGCATAAAGTGGTTGATATTTCTGCAATTAATTCGCTTTTGGCGGGTTCGTCATTAACAGATGATATTGATATTCCCGAAGGTCATTACGAAGAAGACAGCATGAAATCTACCGTTGTGCCTAATCGAAATATGATTTTATTATCGCTGGCAGTAGGTTATGCAGTATCTATTGGCGCAAACAAAGTATTTTATGGTGCGCATTCGGGCGATCATGCAATTTACCCTGATTGCCGACCTGAATTTGTCGAAAAAATGAAAGCAGTTTGTGCTATCGCAGATTATCAGCCAATTGATATTGTTACCCCATTTTTAAATGATTCAAAAATAGATATTTTAACGCATGGTTTAAAAATGGGTTTGGATTATAGCCAAAGTTGGACTTGTTATAATGGCCGAGCAAAAGCCTGCGGAAAATGCGGCGCTTGTCAGGAAAGGCTTGAAGCGTTTGCAGAAAATGACTTAACAGATCCATTAGAATATGAATAAAGCCATGATTTAAAAGCTAAAACATAAAGCTGTTAACTTGCTTAACAGCTTTATTACATAACAGTTTAAATATTGATCATTTAAATTTAAACATCAACTGGCAAGGTACTTTACCAACCTGTAAATCTTTAATTTTTTGATAATTGGCATCAGCAAAAAACTTTTGATAATGCTCAACGGTCACCAAAACCCCAACCCCTTCACTATTTTTCTGCTCATTTACCATGGTATCAACGGCTTTCATTAAATAATGCCCCACTCCATGATGCTGATGATGTGGATGCACCGCAATAAAAGCCAATAAATGATAATGCTCAGCAGGAATCGCCTGTCGTACCTTGTCTTCTTTTTCGATCATACTACGGGTTGAAACATAACCCGTTGTTAGCATCATTTTTAAGCGCCAGTGCCAAAAGCGTTGCGCACCAAACTCAATTCCAGGCTGAATTAAACAAGCTACGGCTAATAAATTTTCGTCATCATTATAAATCCCAACCATAGGCTGAGATTTATCCCAAAAAATTAAAAGTTCTTCACGAATTGCCGATCTGAGCCTTTGTTCGTAACCGTCTTTTTCGCTTTCAAAACAAGCTAAAAAAAATGGGTCATCGTGATAAGCTAAATATAATAACGAGCTTGCAATATTAATATCTTCAGCAGATAAATAAACTGCTTTAAGGTTTTGTGTTAGCACCATTTAAAAACCCTTTTTTATAAAAATAACCAATTAAAACCATTAATTGAATCAAACTAAATAAAATCAATAATATTAATATAGACTTATTTTTGTTACTTAAATGTGAATTTATAATAATTTGGTCTATTTTATCAATCATTAACTGAGCCGTATCCATTTGTTGTAGCCATTGCTGAACATGCTGATTAAGATTTTGAGTTAAGGCTAAGCGTTGTTGATTAAATTCAATAATATTCTCAGGCGCTAATAAAGTGTGTTGCTCAAGCGAGTTTAACCAGTTTTTTATCGCCATATTGGTTGGAATATCATTAAAATCACGCTGTAGAGTTTTCAATTTTGTTTTTGCCTGATTAGCATTAACTAATAGTTCGGGTAATAGCTGAGCTTGCTGCACATAAAAACTGGCTTCTAATAATCGTAGATAATCCTGAGCACTGGCTTGCAGCGCTTCAAATTTTTCTTCACCTTGTTTATGGTTGAGCGCATTAAATAAATCACTGCGATTAGCATTAGCAGTTAACTGCTCAAACTGAGTTTCTGCTTTATATTCATCTAACCGTTTAATGGTTGGTGCTAACGCCTGAGTTAAATTAAATTTGGCATCATCTAGCAGTTTAAGGCTTTCGGTTAAAGTATGATTAAGTTGTTCCAGTTGGGTTAAGCTTTCAACTAAATTACCTTTTTGATTTAGTGCATTTTCAATTTGAGGTTTTAAATTAGCCAAGTTTGTTTGGGCAATTGGCAATTTAAGCATGTTGGTTAATTCAGCCTGAGTTTGAGCAAAATTTTGTTGAATAGCGTTAATCTTAATTTGCTCTAAATTGGCTGATAATAAATGACTTTGTACTGCTAAATTAGCCGAAACCTTGGCTGAACTTTGTAAATATCCGGCTAAAGATTCTGCTTTTTGTGAATTACCGACCCAAAGATGCAAGCTAACCATAATCGTAATAAATGGCGATATAAATAAGAGTATTAGAAATATAAAATGCAATCGCTTGGGCGTAAAAAAGTTAATGAATGCATTTAAATTAAAAGCCCGTTTATTTTGCTGCAAGTTATTTGTGTTATTTAAAGGCTCTAACGGATCTGGTTCACCTGATTGATTATTAATGTTTTTATCAGATTTTTTTGAAGTGTCTTGCTCAAGTGGTAATGAAGTTTGTTCCATCATATCTGTTTATTATTATTTATTGAGAGTGATTGAATTTGACTCATATTAACAGCTGAGTATTAATTGACCAAGCCGCTAAATTTAATTTTGTGAGCAAGGTTTTACTGATCTTAAGTTTATAAAGTAGTTAGCATATAAATTTTTAACAAACCCGATTAATTGCGTGTTGGGATTATATTGGTGTGTAGTAATCAATTTAACCTCAACTCGGGTTAAGGTGTATTCTAACTAATTGAATTATTTAACCTTATCATTCCACATGGTTTCTAACGAGCATTTTTTTGTGCGGACAAGGCAAATTCACGCGTCAATAGCTAGTCTCGGCTTTAGTTCCGACGTCGCTCTACCTCCCCCATCCATGGAGTCGTATTGCAAGTGAATTTAACGCAGTACCCGCGAAAAAAGGCCGTTTGAAACATATTCATTAAACCGAATTGAGGTAATATTAGATTAACTTTATTTTGACCTTGATTTAAGCCAAAGCGTAACCATATTTAAATGAATTATTTTTCAGATATTAAGGCGCACTGATGACAATTAAACTTGGTATTGTGATGGATCCCATCAGCCAGATAAAAATACATAAAGACTCCAGCTTTGCGATGTTGCTTGAAGCACAAGCGCGTAATTATCAAATATTTTATATGGAAATGGCCGACCTTTATTTAGAAGATGGTCGTAGCTACGCCCGAATGCGCCCGTTAAAAGTGCAAGAAGATCCACAAAACTGGTATCAATTAGGTGAGCCGGTTGAGCAAGCATTAGCTGAACTAGATACCATTTTAATGCGCAAAGATCCGCCGTTTGATACCGAATATATTTATGCAACCTATTTACTGGAACGAGCCGAAGACGAAGGCTGTTTAATTGTAAACAAGCCACAAAGCTTGCGCGATGCTAATGAAAAACTATTTACCGCCTGGTTTGCAGAGCTCACGCCTACGACCTTAGTCACACGCAGTGCTGAAAAATTAAAAGCGTTTTATCAGCAACATCAAGATGTGATTTTAAAACCTTTAGATGGCATGGGCGGCGCATCAATCTTTAGATTAAAACCGAATGATGCCAATGTTGGCGTTATAATTGAAACCTTAACCGAACATCAAACCCGTTATGCTATGGCGCAAACTTATATACCGGAAATTAAAGACGGCGATAAACGTATTTTAGTGATAGATGGTGAACCTGTTGATTATTGCTTAGCCCGAATTCCGGCACAAGGTGAAACTCGCGGTAATTTAGCCGCCGGAGGCCGTGGTGAAGCCAGACCTTTATCCGATTCAGACCGAGCGATTGCAGCTAAAGTTGGTCCAACTTTAAAACAAAAAGGCTTAATTTTTGTTGGCTTAGATGTAATTGGAGACAAGTTAACGGAAATAAACGTAACCAGCCCAACTTGTATTCGTGAAATTGAAAAAGCCTATCCAGATGCCAAAATAACCACTAAATTATTTGATGCAATAGAGGCTAAATTAAACTAATTTTGAATTCATCAACATCGTTAATTCAATAAAAAATAGCGCCTGTGGCGCTATTTTTTATGTTTGATTAGCAGCTTAAAACTTAAACTGTATCAAAAGCAAAACTCATTTTGCTTGAGTAAGTTTCGCCCGGTTTTAATTCTATCGATTTAAACATAGGTTTGTTTGGTGCATCCGGAACATGTTGAGGTTCTAAACAAAATGCAGAATGTTTCTCAAACGCACGACCTTTACCTTTTAAGCTACCATCTAAAAAATTAGCGGTATATAGCTGAATACAAGGCTCAGTTGTTTTCACCGTTAATCTGCGTCCAGTTTTAGCTTCTGTAACAATTGCAGCAACTCTTAATTGCGAAGATTGATCCGTGATTATATAGTTAATATCATAACCCCCACCTATATTTAACTGAGCATCGTCAGCAAAAATATCCTGACCAATGGCTTTAGGCTCAGTAAAATCAAAAGCGGTTCCAGCAACATTCATAACTTCACCAGTAGGTAATTGATTCTGGTCTAATAACGTAACCTGGTTGGATTTTAATTGCAGTTCATGACTTAAAATATCCGTTTGATTAGCCATATCTAAATTAAAATAACTATGGTTAGTCATATTTAAAATAGTGGTTTTATCGGTTGTGGCCGAATATTCACATGTTAGTTGATTATCATTATGTAATTCATAAGTGGTACGTACCTGTAAATTACCAGGGTAGCCTTGATCACCATCTTCGCTCAATAAATCCAAGTGTATACCAACACTACTCTCTGTCTTAAATGTTTCTGCTCGCCAAACTTTTTTATCAAATCCTTCTAAACCACCATGTAAATGATTAGTTCCATTATTTTGAACAAAAGTATAAGTTTTACCAGCTATTTCACACTGACCATTTCCGATTCTATTACCAACTCGACCAATAGTAGCGCCTAAATATGGAACATTAGTAAAATAGTCTTCGAGCGAGTCATAACCTAAAACTATATCTGCAAACTGGCCCTTATTATCAGGGGTGTATAATGTAACCAAGTTAGCCCCAAAATTTGTAATACTGGCTGATGCGCCTTGCGCATTAGTTAAAGTAAACAATTGAACTGCTTCACCTTTTGGTGAAATACCATACTCTTCTACTTTTATTGATAAGGTCATTTTTAGTCTCTTATAAATTATGATTTGTAATATGATTAGTTTAACATGCAAATACAGATGAATTGAGTTAAAAATATCGGTAAGATAAATTTTATTTATTGTCTTTTTTATCTTTATTATGTCAACCAGCATTCATTATCAAATTTCATTTGAACAAACTAACGCTCATTTATTTAATATCACACTTGATATTCCAGTACACTCACCAAAAAGCTTAAAAATCAGCTTACCAAGCTGGATACCCGGCTCTTATATGGTGCGGGATTTTGCCAAAAACATAGTTAATATAGCAGCGTTTCAACAACAAAAACCAATTGAATTAACCGCGCTAGACAAACAAAGCTGGCAACTCAATACTCAAGGTAAAGCCAGCCAGATTCAATATCAGGTTTATGCTTTTGACACCTCTGTCAGAACTGCCTATTTAGATAATACACGCGGATTTTTTAACGGCACCAGTGTATTTTTACAAGTTGAAGGCTTTGAAGAGTCAAAGCAGTTAGTTTCGCTTATTAAGCCAGACTTAGACTGGAAAGTTGCAACCGGATTAAAACGATCTTCGGCTACCCCAAAATATCACTTTGGTGAATATTATGCCGACAATTACGCTGAATTAATTGATTGCCCAGTTGAAATCACGGATTTTACCGCTGTTGAATTTGAGGTCGCTGGTACACCGCACCACTTAATTTTAAGCGGGAAACAATATGCAGATTTGGCTAGAGTAAAACAAGATTTAACCAAACTTTGTCAGCACCATATTGATTTATTTGAAAAAGAAACCGGTGGAAAACCACCTTTTAGTGAATACTGGTTTTTAACCAATATTCTGCCAAGTGGTTTTGGCGGATTAGAGCATAAAAATTCCACTGCATTATTATGTTCAACCTTTGATTTTCCAAACATCAATAAACCGGATGAATTATCAGAAGGTTATAAAACCTTTTTAAGCTTAGTTTCGCATGAATATTTTCATAATTGGAATGTATGCAGAATCAAGCCTGAAGAATTTGTGCCATATCGTTTAAACCGAGAAAGTTACACTAAGCAATTATGGGCTTTTGAAGGTATTACTTCTTATTATGATGATTTAAGTTTATTCCGAACTGGCATTATTTCGTTTGAAGATTATTTAAAACTTAAAAGCCAGACGATAAGCCGTGTTAACCGAGGCAAAGGCCAGTTAAAGCAAAATTTAATTGAGTCTAGTTTTTATACTTGGACTAAGTTTTATCAACAAGGGCCTGATGCCGTTAATAACATAGTTAGTTATTACACTAAAGGTTCATTATTAGCCTTGTGGCTTGATTTAACGGTTCGTAAGGCAACCAATGCAACTAAATCATTAGATGATGTAATGCGTGCTTTATGGGCTGATTTTGTAGATAAAGGTGCTGATTACAAAGGCACTCAATTAGATACAATAATTAATATTGTAAATAGCCTTATTTTATCGGGTACAACAGCTTCAGACGCTCATTCAACACACATTCGAGAAACCTTTTATCAGTTATTAAATAACAAAGCCCCTATTCCATTAGCTGAGCTACTAGCTGATTTTGGGGTTGAACTAAAACAAGTGCCTTCGAAAGCAGCCTCATTATTAGAAACTTCATCAGATGCACATAGCCCTTATCTTGGTTTTATGTTTAAAGAATCAAAACTAGGTATTGAAGTGATGCAAGTGCTGGAAGACTCCCCAGCCGAAAAAGCAGGTATTAGCGTTCAGGACAATATTATTGCCATTGATAATATTGTGGTGAGTAAAGCCAATTTTGCGAATGTCGTTAATAATCTGGCGTTGAATCACGATTACACAGTTTCATATATTAGAAATGGTGAATTATTTAACTCAGTAATACAGCTAAGTGACGCTGTTAATGAACTCAGTCAAATGACGGTGATTGATGCAGAAAAAGCGAAAAGCTGGCAAGCAATAGTTTAACTTAAATAGTTAAAAGCTAGCACAATTAACAGTAGAAAATGCGCATACTGGTACCCACTAGTAGCGCAAGTCTTAAATTAACCAGCTCTAACTAATGAGTCATAACACTCAAAATTAAAAGTTGATCTAAACTCAGTAAACCTATGTACAAGCATTAACCCTTTAATTTAATAAGGAAGAATATGATAAATGCATACGCTGCTTTTGAAGCAAAAGGCCAATTAAAAGAATATAGTTATGAGCCCGGCTCGCTCAATCATCATGATGTTGAGATTGAGGTCGATTATTGCGGAATTTGCCACTCGGATATTTCCATGCTCAATAATGAATGGGGGATGTCCCAATATCCTCTGGTTGCAGGTCATGAAGTAGTAGGCCGAGTAAGTGCAATTGGTGAGCATGTAACCAGTGTGTCTGTTGGTGATTTAGTCGGACTTGGCTGGCATAGTGATTATTGCCATCATTGCCATTCGTGTAATACAGGCGATGAAAATCTCTGCCAACAAGCTATGCCTACCGTTATGAGTAAAGGCGGATTTGCCGACAAAGTTCGAGCTAATGAGCGTGCTGTAGTTGCTTTACCTAAACATTTAAATGCTCAAACGGCAGGTCCTTTATTTTGTGGCGGGATCACTGTATTTAACCCTCTGGTGCAGTTTGATGTAAAACCAACGGATAAAGTTGCAGTTATTGGCATCGGTGGTTTAGGCCATTTGGCACTACAATTTTTAAATGCATGGGGATGTGAGGTTACAGCGTTTACCTCATCAGATGCAAAAGCTCAGGAAGCATTAAAGCTAGGGGCACACCATACATTAAATTCTCGTAATCAAGCAGATATTGAAAATGCAGCTGAACGCTTTGATTTTATTATCTCAACCGTGAACGTAAAACTCGACTGGAATCTGTATTTATCTACGTTAAAACCCAAAGGCAGGTTGCATTTTGTCGGCGCAACTTTAGAGCCACTCGATATTGGCGTTTTTGGTTTAATTGCAGGTCAAAAACAAATTTCAGGCTCTCCTGTTGGCAGCCCCGCTACCATAGCTCAAATGCTTGAATTTGCTGCCCAGCATAATATAGAGCCACAAGTTGAACTATTTAAGATGAGTGAAATAAACCAAGCAATTAAGCACCTTGAATCAGGTAAAGCCCATTACCGAATTGTGCTTGAGCGTGAATAACTAACCAGGTGAACTCGGTTTAATAATATACCCGCTTATAATTGAGGCCCAATATAAAATAGCCGGTTTATACCGGCTATTTTATTGCTTATTAACCTGAGGTGCGTATAAGCAGTTTGTTACTGATGTCCACCAGCAGGAACCCAAAACGCTGGATCAAGCCTTATTTGATACCAGTTTATCCGCCAATCTAAATGAGGTCCGGTCGCTCGCCCTGTTTTACCAATTTCACCTATTAGCTCACCTTGTTTAACTGTATCGCCTTTTTTTACATGCAATTTAGACATGTGAATAAAAGTCGATGAAATCCCAAAGCCGTGGTCTAAAATAATGGTGCCGCCAGAATAAAACATATCTGGGTGAGCCACGGTAATCACCCCATCAGCCGGAGCTATAATTTGAGTGCCGGTTGGTGCGGCTATATCTAAGCCAAAATGTGGCCGTTTAGGTGTACCATTAAACACCCGCTGGCTGCCATAAACACCGGAAATTCGCCCTTTTGCTGGCCAAATAAAACTTTGTAAAAAGTCTTTGCTGTTGCTCTCTTTGTTACGGGCAAGCCAGATTTCACCGTTTTCTTTACTAATTCGGTCTAATACAGATTGAGGTGGATTAACTGTTTTTGACGGTACACCATTAACTCTATCAATTTTGTAATCGCGGGATTGAAGCGTAAACGTATGAGTTAAAGTTGAGTTATCCGCCAAAGTAAAAGTTGCAGTTTGGGTTAAATCGGCATCTCGACCAAACCCAAATAAAAATGCACCCTCTTGAGTACATTTTCCCTGCTGTTGAGTTTGGCTGTCTGATATTTGATAACTCAAACAATTATTTAGTTGGCCTTTGACAAAACCACCGGGTTGCAGAGCTTGTTGATTAATTTTTATCGTATCTGCCGGATTCGCTAACGCGGTATGACTCGCAGTTAAAAACAGGCTAGAAATTAAAACAGAAAAAGTTAACTTTGATACTGTTTTATTATTAATTGGTTTGTTAGCTGTTTTACTGTCGCTATTGAGCGGCAACCATGCCGCGGTATTGAATGGTGTTAACCGTATATTTGCTTGATTAAAAGCCCAAACAACACGGTTAATAAATTTATTATTCGCTTTGTGCGATTGCCCCTTTAGAAACGCCTTCATACGCCATCACTTTTAAGTTTGAATGTTTATCTGTCTGTTGCATTACTTCTAACATAAATTCAGCCAAACACTCAACTGTTGTATCACGGTCAATCACATCAGTTAAACTATTTGGGCAAACCAGTTTATATTCGCCTTGAGTCGCAGAATAAGAAAACGCAACATAATCCGTTTCTAACAACGAATATTGCTGACAAAACTCTGTTAACAGGTTTTGGTCTAAATCTTCTTCACTGCCAATATAGATATCTTGCCAACGTTTAGCCCAATATTCCTGCCACTGAGTATCCACTTGGCCATCTTTAAATACATCTACTTTAGATCTGTGACCATGCACAATTCGCTGACAATTGCCGTCATGCTTTTTTAATCCGTGACTGTAATGATAATAAGCCTGATTAATCTGCTCTGGTCTTAAACGAATTTCAAGATCTTTAACGTTTTCAGGCATGTGGCGCATAATAGTAGCGCGAATAAGTGGTAATACTTCATCAATATTGACTTGCTCAGCCTGTAAAAAACAATAAGCCGATGGAGGCGCAGACATATAAATATATTCAAGCGCATCGGTTTTATAAACAATATCCAGATTATCTTGCTGCATTTGTTTACTTACCAAAGCGGTTGAATCTTCTGCTATATGCAGTTTGTGATCAAACTCTCTGTCGATAATGCGTTTAATCTGGCTTTTGACCACACCAAAATCTAAGACCATATTTTGTTCATTGAGCTGGCCAATTAAAGCCACATCAACAATCCAGCTTTCGCCAACAATGCCGCGCTGAGTATCTAAATATGAAAAATCAATAATGGTTAAGTCGTTTACGAATAAATGCATCGAGTAGAAATGTCCGAATAATCAACAGATAAAATTAAGCCAGTGATTATACTGGCTTAATCAATTAATTGCAGTTTTAAATTAACAATCACGATAAAAACAGCGGCAAAACCTATTTTTGACCTGCTAAATAATCCGCTCTTGCCGATTTTAAGGTATCACAAATTCTAAATGCCATTTCTAATACCTGAGTTTGGTTTAATCGAGGATCGCACTGAGTTTGGTAACACGTTGCCAAATCGGTTTCAGAAATCTGATACGCACCACCAGTACACTCAGTCACATCTAATCCTGTCATTTCCAAATGAATACCACCTGCATAGCTGTTTTCTGCTCGGTGAACCGCAAAAAATTGCTCAATTTCAGATAAAATTGAATCAAAATTACGGGTTTTATAACCATTAGCGGCTTTAATGGTATTGCCATGCATAGGATCACTTGTCCAAACAACATGACGGCCTTCTTGTTTAACTTTACGCGCGAGTGCCGGTAAATTATCCGCTAATTTATCTGCCCCCATACGAGTAATTAAAGTTAAACGTCCCGGAATATTATTTGGATTAAGCGCATCAATTAACTGAATTAATTCATCCGGCTTCATACTTGGCCCAACTTTAACGCCAATTGGGTTATTAATACCGCGGAAAAACTCAATATGCGCATGATCAAGTTGTCGGGTTCGTTCGCCAATCCATACCATGTGAGCAGAACAGTCGTACCATAACCCAGTTAAAGTATCTTTACGGGTTAATGCTTCTTCGTAATTAAGTAACAGAGCTTCATGCGAAGTAAATAAATCTGTTTCTTTAATTTTTGGCGTATTGTCTGCATTAATGCCAATCACTTCCATAAATTCAAGCGCTTGTTGAATTTGATGTGCAATATCATGGTATTTTTCACTCACAGGGGATTTACCAACAAAGTCCATATTCCAGCGGTTAACCTGATGCAAATCAGCCAAACCACCTTGGGCAAACGCGCGTAATAAATTAAGGGTTGCCGATGAATGGTGATACGCGGTTAATAAATTATCCGGATTAGGAATGCGCGCAGCCTCGGTAAAATCGAAACCGTTGATAATGTCACCACGATAACTTGGTAATGAGATCCCCTCTCGGGTTTCCATATCATCTGAACGCGGTTTTGCATATTGCCCAGCCATTCGCGCAACTTTAACAATTGGGCAGCTGCCACTAAAGGTTAAAACAACCGCCATTTGCAGCAAGGTTTTAAACGTATCACGGATTTTGGGCGCATTAAAATCAGTAAATGATTCTGCACAATCACCACCTTGTAATAAAAATGCTTTGCCTTGTGCAACTTCACCTAGCTGATCAAATAAAGAGCGGGTTTCCGCAGCAAATACTAAAGGCGGATATGTTTTAAGCTGGCTCTCTACTTGTTTTAAATAAGCAAGATCTGGATATGTTGGCTGTTGTAAAATCGGGAAATTACGCCATGAACTCGGAGACCAATCTGACACCTTTGTATTCCTATTTTTATATTAATGAATGTTTGATAATAACCTGAGAAAGTATTTTTTTATAACTGGTTTTATCATTTGAATCTATCGAAAAAATCGAGCCTTACACTAGACGTTTTAGCAGACCGTTTGAAGCATCTTCGACTAAGTCTAGCACATATTCAAAGCCTTGAGCGCCGCCATAATAAGGGTCTGGCACTTCATCTTCTGCCGGATAATTTTCAGCAAAATTTAAAAATAACTGAATTTTATGCTGATACTCAGCCGGACATTCACTGATTAAATCCTGATAATTGGCTTTATCCATTGCCAAAATTAAATCAAACTTTTCAAAATCTTCGCTAATAACTGGACGCGCTGCCAATTTAGAAAAATCATAACCTCGTTTAACACCTGCGGCTTTTGCTCTTTTATCTGGCGCAGCCCCTTTGTGATAACCGGCTGTGCCAGCAGAATCAATTTCTATTGGTAAACGGGCATCTTTAGCCAGTTGTCGAAATACAGCATGAGCCGTTGGTGAACGACAAATATTGCCTAAACAAACAAATAATACTGAGCGAGCTTTTAGCTTTTGACTGCTTGTCATAACTAAATAAGTTTCTCCATTTTAAGTAAATATAATTTCAGTTTTATGGATTTTCTAAATCAAGCCTTAATCGTTAAACGAACACGCTAAACGATTAGCCTGCTGCCATAATGAGTTTTGTTGCAGTTGAGCCAAATTAAAATCAGCCCGGCTGAATAACGCCTGAACTTTTTTATTTGTATCGGTGTGAATCCAGTCTTTTAACTGTTGGTGAGCATCTAAAATACTGATCGCCCCTTTTGAATTATTACAAGCCAGTACCATATCACAACCAGCGCTCAATGCAGCTTGCGCTTTACCAACATAATCTCCGGCAATACTGGCCGCTTCCATTGATAAATCATCGCTAAAAATCACACCGTTAAAGTTAAGCTGTTGTTTAAGTATGGTTTGGAGCCAATAGGCAGAAAAACCGGCTGGTTTATCATCCAATTGCGAATAAATCACATGTGCGGGCATTACAGCATCTAATAACTCAGTTTGAATAATTAGCTCAAATACTTTCAGGTCGCGCGAAAATATTTCCTCGGCTGAACGTTCATCAATCGCCGCCGCAATATGTGAATCGGCTTTAACACTGCCATGACCGGGAAAATGTTTGCCGCAAGCTTTCATTCCAGCTTGTTTCATCCCTTGAATAAAATAACTTGCCAGTTCAATTACTTTGTCTGGATTAGAGTGAAATGAGCGGTTGGTAATCACATCCGAAATACCATCTAAATCCAATACAGGAGCAAAACTCATATCTATGCCAACCGATTGCACTTCTGCCGCCATTAACCAGCCCATTTGCTGGCAAACTTGCTCGGTTGAATATTGAGGATGAGTTTGTTTTAAATCTCGCATTGCCGGAATTGGACTAAAACCTTCACGAAACCGCTGAACTCGCCCACCTTCGTGATCAACCGCAATCAAAATTGGCTTTTTAGCTGCTTGCCGAATACAATCCGTTAAATGGGTTAATTGTTCAACATCGTGAAAATTACGGCTAAATAAAATTAAACCACCAACCATAGGGTGAGCTAAAATTTCGCGTTCTTCCTGCGATACCTCTTGCCCGACTAAATCCAGCATTAATGCAGTCATATACTTTTTATAATCATCAAAAAACAATATCAAAATGTAACACATACAAAAAAGCCGAGAAACCTCGGCTTTTAAATATTTTTCACAATTTGACGGATTATTTTTTAAATTTATCCGCAGCAAAGCTATCAACCGCTATTGCGCTTTGGCGCAGCGCTTCGGCATGTCGAATTTCCTGCGCTTCGCTTTCGCTAATTAGCTCTGCTTCCAACGCTAATTCTATTGCTTTAGCAAAAGGGACACGTTTGGCAATTTTACCTGTTTTTTGTGCCGCGCTAATTTTAAGTTCAATTGGCTGGCACTTTTGCATAGCTAAAAATGCGGCTTCCATTACCCCTGTTGCATCGTTTTCACCTTTACCTAAATAACAAAGCTTAGAGATTTTATCCCGAGTTTCGTTTGGTTTAAGTAAGCTGCGGCAAATGGTTCTGGCTAAGCTGTCTGACGGCATTGAATAAAAATTACCGAATGGAAAAATAACCCGCTTTAAAATCAGGCTCAGCCATTTAGGTTTAAAGTTATTAAAGTAGCCTTCAAACGCAACACCTATTTTGTATAGTGCCGTTTGCATTGAATAATGCACAAAAGGTAAGTCCCCTACAGGACGACCATCCGCTTCATATCGTTTTAAAACTGCCGATGCGATATATAACTGGCTTAATACATCACCAAGTCTTGCAGAAATCATTTCTTTACGTTTAAGTGCGCCACCTAAAACCAACATAGAAACATCAGTCGCTAACGCTAAGCCTGCACTCATGCGGTTTAATTGTTGATAATATTGAGCCGTTTCACCCGCCACTGGCGAGCGGCTTAATTTACCAAAGGTTAAACCATGAAACAGCGCATATCCAAAGTTACGTAACGAATGGCAAATATGTTTAGTTAATAAACCATCAAAAGTGTCTAACCCTTGGTTATAATCCGGATCTGCCGCTGCTTTCATTTCATCGTAAACATAAGGATGACAGCGAGTTGCACCTTGTCCAAAAATCATCAAATTACGGGTTAATATGTTTGCACCTTCAACCGTTATTGCCACCGGTACACCCCAATAAATATGCGCTAAATAATTTTTATCACCCATTTGAATCGCTTTACCAGCATGAATATCCAGCGCATCATTTAAAATCGTACGCCCCATTTCTGTCATGTGGTATTTAGAAATCGCAGTTACTACCGACGGACTATAACCCATATCCAGTGCCGATGTAGTAAATTTACGGGTTGCTTCCAGCGTGTAAGCATAACCTCCAATTCGAGCTAATGCTTCTTGCACACCTTCAAAGCGGCCAATAGATAAGCCAAATTGCTTACGAATATAAGCATAAGCCGATGTAGTTTTAGAAGTTAAGTGACCAATTGCCGTAGCTAAAGCCGGTAATGAAATACCGCGCCCTGCTGATAAACATTCCACCAGCATACGCCAACCCTTACCTGCATATTCCTGACCACCGATAATCCAGTCAATTGGAATAAACACATCTTCCCCCGACGTTGTGCCGTTCATAAATGCCAAGTTCATTGGCATATGGCGATCACCAATATTAACGCCCGGATGATCCGCCGGAATTAACGCACAAGTAATGCCGATATTTTCTTTGTCACCAATTAAATGATCCGGATCGTATAATTTAAAAGCTAAGCCTAGTACAGTCGCAACCGGAGCCAATGTAATATAACGCTTGTTCCAGGTTAATTTAATCCCAAGCGTTTTTTCACCGTTAAACTCTTGTTCACAAACAATGCCTTTATCAGGGATTGCACCGGCATCAGAGCCGGCTTCCGGCCCGGTTAGAGCAAAACAAGGCACATCTGTACCGTTAGATAAATTAGGTAACCATCTTTCTTGCTGCTCTTGAGTACCGTAGTGCATTAATAATTCACCCGGCCCTAAACTGTTAGGCACCATGACGCACACCGCGGTGCTCACACTGCGAGTTGCAATTTTAGTAACTATGGTTGAGTTAGCGGTTGCAGAAAATTCACGTCCACCAAATTTTTTCGGAATAATCAGCGCAAAAAAGCCTTCTTTTTTCAGATAATCCCAAACTTCTGTTGGCAAGTCTTTATGCTCATGCACAATTTTAAAATCGTCCAGCATGCCTAATAAAGTTTCGAGCTGATTATCAATAAAGCTTTGTTCTTCTTCACTTAATAATGCATCTTCATACTGATGGAGTTTATCCCAGTTTGGTTTACCGGAAAATAATTCACCGTCCCACCAAACATCACCCGCTTCCATTGCTTCCTGTTCAGTTTCTGACATAGGCGGCAAAATACGTTTAAACATTTTAAATACGGGTTCAGTAACATAGCGCCTGCGAATGTCTTTGACCCCAAATAAAACTGCAATTGCGATAATCAATAAAATTAAAAACCACATAATCTAACCTCCAATAACCAGAAACAATCTCTACAAAGAGATTAATTTTTTAGCCCTGCAACAATAAAAGGAATTAACTTATTAACGATATATTCAGTTGATACTTTTTCAGAAAAATCAGATTCAGATATTTCTGCCAGCGCAGAATCTGATGTCATCGTAAATACCAGCGCACCTAATGAAAAGTGTAACCGCCAGAATAATTCGGTTCGACTAATATTAGGTAAGGTACTGGCAAATAACTGCATAATATGGTTTAGCGTTTCGCCATAGTTTTCACTAATATAACGGCGTAAGTGCCCCTGTGTTTCAGAGTAACCGCGCCCTATCATTACCATAAAGTTACGCGCGCTTTGTGCACTTATTTGATTAAGTGCCAATAACGGTTTTACAAATGTATGCAGCAAATCATTTAAGTTTAGTTGGTTTGTATTTGTTTGTTGTGCTGTTAGGTTATCTAACTCAGTAATTAAGGTTGGCATAAAAACTTGTAGATAACGCGCCAGCACAGCTTGAATTAACGACTTTTTTGAACCAAAGTGGTAATTAACCGAAGCCAAATTCACATTTGCCTCTGTGGTTATTTGTCTTAACGAGGTATTGTTA
Source organism: Catenovulum sp. 2E275 (assembly GCF_025515275.1). Lineage (GTDB taxonomy): Bacteria > Pseudomonadota > Gammaproteobacteria > Enterobacterales > Alteromonadaceae > Catenovulum. The sequence continues at coordinate 9,944 of NZ_JAOPFU010000027.1, read as the reverse complement.
AAACCATAGATAGCAAACAACTGTTCCGCTGCATTTAAAATTCGGGTTTTAGTATCTATTTTTTTCATACTCACACAGCACAAATTCAAACACTTGTTTAAAATTTACGTTTAAAACTCCATCTTGTCAATTAACAATAAACCAAATTTTTAATTACTTTTTATGAACCTTTAACCGACTTGGTTAGTCTTAATTATTGCTAGAGTAAATGTGCTTTTGCCCTTCCTAATCCGAAGGGCTTTTTTTATGCTAAATTATTTTTACTTTGACTATAAAAAAATTTAGTATCTGGGAATTAATTCATATATTCTGATGGCTTAACCGCTTCACTTCGCAAATGTCCTAAATAAAGTAGCCAGATTAAAGTAGATTGGATGCAGATATTAAAACAGTTTAAATACGCGATACTCACCTTATTAATTTGTTTAATTGCAACTTTTAGCACTGTGTTAGTGGTAGATGATCACGAAAAACAAGAAATTAATAAAACCCTGCATCAAGCGTTAAATAAATTTACCGAGCAACTAAACGCTGACTTATCCAAGCAAGTTTTTTTATATAACTGGGTTGCTAAACAATGGCTTACTTTTGGCCAGCCGGATGCGTTTTTATGGCATCAGCAAGCTAAATATATTATTGAAAACCATGAGTTTTTACAGGCTGTTGTATGGATAGATAAACACAAAACCATCCAATGGATTGAGCCTTTAATTGGTAATCAGGCGGCCTATAATTTAGATTTAACCAAAGTCCCTTATATAAATAGAATTTTAACTGAAGCTGCTGATAACGGCCGAGTAGCCGCCGTTAGTAACTGGAAGCTGGTACAAGGATTTCAAGGTTTATTAATTTATGCGCCAATTGGTCAAGGCGCTGAGTTTAAAGGTTTTATTAGCGGTGTTATCCGCCAGAATGAATTTATTGTTAATGCAGCCAAACTGGCAATTAACTCAGGTTATCAATTTAGTATTCGTGCCCAAGGCGAAGAAATTTATCATTTTTATAGCCAAAATGAGTTTGAACGCTACCCTCCGGTTTCAACCAATATCAACGTATTTAACCAAACTTGGCAAATAGATTTATGGCCAACCCAAGCTGAGCTTGCCAAAATTACTACCAACTACTCGCACTTTACCATTTGGATTGGATTATTAATCTCGCTAATATTTTCAATTATTGTGCAACTCTTGGTTTCTGCCAGACGTTACTCTAATTACTTAAACCAAATGAATCGGGATTTAGAGTTTCAGATAACCGAGCGGGAAAAATCTGAACTGAATTTAATTAAAGCAGCTAATTTTGATGAGTTAACTGGCTTACCAAACCGCTCTGCCTTAGCAAAACATATTCATTCAAAATTACAAAATCCAAATACTCGCCATGTTGCCATTGTTTTAATTGACCTTGATCATTTTAAAGATGTAAACGATGTTTTGGGCCATTCGGCAGGTGATAAATTATTAATTAAAGTCACTCAGTATCTAAAACAGATAATTGATGAAGAATATTATTTTGCCAGAGTCGGCGGTGACGAATTAGCGGTTTATATAGACGAACTCCCCTCGCTAGTGATTATTGAGCGTTTAACTCAAAATATTTTGTCTTGTTTAGACACCCGCTTTCAAATTGATGATTATGAATTTTTTACCTCTGCCAGCATTGGTTTTGCACATGCAATGAATAACCAAATTAGCGCCACCGAATTAATTAGAAATGCAGACAGCGCGTTAAATAAAGCCAAAGACAGCGGTAAAAACTGTGTTTGCCAATATACCCAACAATTACACCAAAATATTTTAAAACGAGTAGAACTTGCCAGGTTATTACGTCAGGCAATTGAAAATAATGAGTTTATTTTATATTACCAACCTAAAGTCGATAGCCTGCGTAATATTTGCACTGGCTTTGAAGCTTTAATTAGATGGAAACCAAGTGGTAGCCAGCACTGGATTAATCCTGAAGAGTTTATCAAAGTAGCAGAAGAAACCGGATTAATTGTGCCGTTAGGTGAATGGATAATTGATAAAGCTTGCCACCAGCTTCAACAATGGCATTTAATGGGATATACCGAGCTGTCTATGGCAATTAATATTTCGGGTCGCCAACTGCAAACCAATAATTTATTAAATGTTATCCAGCAAACTCATAAAAAGTATCGTTTACCTAGCTCTGCACTGGAAATTGAATTAACCGAACAAGTCTTTATCGAAAACATTATTCAGCATGAAGATTTTATGCATAAATTAACTAAAAGCGGAATTTCTTTATCGATTGACGATTTTGGGATTGGCTATTCGTCGTTGTCTTATCTTAAAAATTTCCCAGTTGATACACTTAAAATCGATCGCTCTTTTGTTAAAGATTTACCGCATGATTTTAATGATGTTTGCATTGTTAAAGCGATTATTAATCTGGCTCAAAGTTTGGATTTAACCGTTGTTGCAGAAGGCGTTGAAAATCAACAACAAGTGCAGTTTTTAAATCAACAAGGCTGTAAATATATTCAAGGCTATTATTATTCTAAACCGTTAAACGCCGAGCAAATAACCGAACAAATGAAAGCGGATGATCCGATATTCAGAAAAACAACTGACTTTGTTTTTTAAGCTAATTTGTTATCATACGCCGCTTTAATTATTGAGCATTAATCCAGATAGCCTGATCATGTATACACCGGACTTTATTAAACAATTTAGGGCGCAGTTTCCTTTTTACCAAAATCAAACTGATAAGCCAATTAGCAGTGTGTATTTGGATAATGCCGCAACCACCCATATTTGCCAGCCAGCACTGGATGCAATTAATCATTATTACCAATTTGAGCATGCTAATGTACATCGCTCGTCTCACCCACTCGCCATTGGCGCAAGTAACCAATTTGAAGCGGTTAGGCAACAAACAGCACATTGGCTTAATGCGATTGATAAAAATGAAATTGTCTGGACCAAAGGTGCAACCGAAGCGGCTAATTTAATTGCACATGGGTTAAGCAAAGTTCATATTAAAGCGGGTGATGAAGTGATTATTTCGCTGGCCGAACATCATGCACACTTTGTCACTTGGCAACAACTAGCAAAATACTATAACTTTAACTTAAAGGTGGTTTCGCTAACTCAAGACCTACAAATAGATTTAGCCCATTTAAGCCACTTAATTAATCCAAAAACAAAAGCCATCGCGTTTTGCCATGTGAGTAATGCAACTGGTGTTATTCAGCCGGTTGACGCTATTTTACAACTCATTAAACCGCATAAACAAATTGTATCTATTATTGATGGCTCACAGGCCGTTAATCATATTCCAATAAACATACAGGCGCTTAACTGTGATTTTTATTTTTTCTCTGCCCATAAAATGCATGCTGGCACCGGTTTAGGGGTTTGTTACGGTAAACAAAGCTGGTTAAATGCACTGCCGCCCTATCAGTTTGGTGGCGAAATGGTCAAGCACGTTAGTCTTGATGATACCCAATTTAACCAGCTTCCGTTTAAGTTTGAAGCCGGTACACCCAATATATCAGCCGTTATTGCATTCGGTGCCACACTCAAATTTTTAACTCAGTTCCAATGGCAAAAAATAAAAGTGTATGAAAATGAGCTCATGGCTTACTTATTAAATGAACTGGAACAACGCAAATCAATTAATTTGCTGGCAGATGACCATTTAGTGGGCGCAGTTAGCTTTACAGTTAAGGATATGCATTGCAAAGATGCGTCTGATATTTTAAGCCAAATGGGCGTGGCGCTTAGAGCTGGCAGCCATTGTGCAATGCCACTCATTCAGGCTATTTGCCCGCAAGGTTCGCTCAGGGTATCAATTTGTGGCTACACCAGTGTGGAAGATATTAATTACTTTTTATTTTGTATTGATGAGTTAAACGAATTTTTATGAGCCAAACCAAAACAAATCCAGCTTTAGCTGAACATGCCGCACAAATTGCAGCACAAACAAACTGGCAGGATAAATATCGCTTATTAATGAAGCTAGGCAGCCAATTAAATAAAAATGCCGATGTTGAGCAAATTGATGCCAATTTAGTGCACGGCTGTGAGAGTCAGGTTTGGTTAACAGCTCAAAAACAAATTGACTGTTATAGGTTTTCTGCCACCAGCGATTCGCGAATTGTGAGTGGTTTAATCATGTTGTTGCTTGAAGCAATTAACCAACAAACGGCTGAGTTTATTATGCAATTTAATTTAACTGATTATTTTGATCAGTTAGGTTTAAACGGACAAATGAGCCAGTCGAGAACCAGTGGTATTTCAGCGGTATTTGATCAGGCTAAAGAGTTGATTAACAGATAAAATAATGCGCTGGCTATTGTTCGGTTAACTTGCTAAGCTAAAAACTAATCTTTCATTTTGAGGGCTAAATAATGTGGCATCAAATTGAACAAAGCATTAGCGAATATACTCAAAAGCCATTTAGTATTAAACAAAAACATCTTGTAGCTGGTGGAGATATAAGCCAAGCTTTTCAGATTAGTAACGCACGTCAAAGCTATTTTGTTAAAGTGAATGATTTAAACTTTGTTGATAATTTTAATGCCGAAGCCATTGCCCTGCAAAGTTTAGCGCTTACTCAAACCATTAACACCCCCAATTTTATTGAAGTTGGCACCAGTAAAGCCTACTCTTACCTCATTTTAGAATTTATTAACTTTTCAGCGCCTAGCGATATAAGCTGGTATCAGGCTGGTACACAATTAGCCTATTTACACAAAGCCAGTAGTCAGCCGATGTTTGGTTTTGACGATAATAATTTCATTGGCAAAACGCCACAATTTAACCGCTGGCAAAGCAACTGGTCGACCTTTTTTGCAGAGCAACGAATCGGCTTTCAGCTTGAGTTATTGGCCGAACAAGATATTCGTTTTGGGGATATAGACGAAATAGTCGGTATTATCCATAACTTATTGAAACCAAGAAAGTTAAATGCCAGTTTACTTCATGGCGATTTATGGCGTGGTAATTTAGGCTTTAGTCATGATCAGGTCTATTTATATGATCCAGCGTGTTATTATGGAGATTATGAAACGGATCTTGCAATGACCGAATTATTTGGTGCGTTTCCGGCAGCATTTTATCAAGGCTATTACAAGGTAACGCCTCAGGAGTCAGGCTATTCAACCCGACGTGAGATTTATAATTTATACCACATTTTAAATCATGCTAATTTATTTGGTGGTAGTTACATCGAGCAAGCCAAACAGCACATTTTATCACTCAGCGAGTTGTAAATTTCCACCTACAAATCATAAAACTAGCACTCGCAACTTTAGCTCGCTTTACTCTCTTTTTTGGGTTTAATTAACTATATTTAATTTATGCCTTTAAGCTTGTTTAACTCAAGTTCAGGTTACATCAAACCATTTTATTAATTTGATTTTTGAGTTGCTTTTGTGCCAACAAATTCACAAAAAATTCGCTTAATAAAATGGATTGTGATGAATCGTTGAACTCCCCCTGCTTTTAACAACCTTAAAGTTTAAGAACAAAAACATAATGAAGGAGTATGAAGTATGCATCTGATTGACAAATCTACTGAATGTCCACATTGCGGACATCATATTCATCTGACTTTAGATGATTCCAACGGTGATCAGGATTATTATGAAGATTGCCCAGCGTGTTGTAACAGTATCCATGTGAGTTTTCATTTAGATGAACGCGACGATCATGTCGATGTTTTATTTGAAACGGATAACTAAAAAATCAGCTAACTCAAACCTAAGCCAGCAAGTTCAACGGCTGGCTTAGTAAAAAACAAACTGAAACGAAAGCAATGTCAGGCTAAATGACTTCAACGGCTTCGCTTAGCTGGCTCACGGCAATAATTTCCATTCCTTCAATGCCACCTTTAGGCACATTTTGTTTTGGAATAATTGCACGTTTAAAACCATGTTTAGCGGCCTCTTTTAACCGCTCTACGCCATTTGGCACGGGCCGAATTTCACCGGAAAGCCCAACTTCACCAAAAACGACTAAGTCCTGCGCTAACACCAAATTTTTAAAACTGGAAACTAACGCTAATAGTAAAGCTAAATCAGCAGCAGTTTCACTCACTTTAACCCCACCAACCACATTAACAAATACATCCTGATCGCCCAACTGTAGTCCAGCATGGCGATGCAATACAGCCAATAATAAAGCTAATCGATTTTGTTCAAGTCCAACCGCAACCCGTCTTGGGTTACCCAAAGCCGAGTCGTCAGCCAATGCTTGTAATTCCACCATTAAAGGTCGGGTGCCTTCCCACACAACCATCACTAAACTACCAGAAGACGGCACTTCTGCGCGGGATAAAAATATCGCGGACGGATTAGAAACTTCTTTCATCCCCTTTTCTGTCATCGCAAAAACCCCAAGCTCATTCACTGCGCCAAAGCGGTTTTTGTGGCTACGTAATGTTCGGTAACGGCTATCTGACGAGCCATCCAATAAAATAGAACAATCAATACAATGCTCTAACACTTTAGGCCCTGCTAATGTGCCATCTTTTGTCACATGACCAACCATAAAAATAGCAACATTATTTTGTTTAGCGTAACGGGTTAAATAAGCAGCGGACTCTCTCACCTGAGAAACACTGCCCGGCGCTGATTGCACATCCGGCATGTGCATTACCTGAATAGAATCAATCACCATAACGCTTGGTTTAATGGTATTGGCAAGCTGGCAAATGGTCTCAACATTGGTTTCGGATAACAATTTAAGTTTATCTTTTGGTAAACCTAATCTATCAGCCCGCATAGCTACTTGCTGAAGCGATTCCTCGCCCGTGATATATAACACAGTCATATTTTGAGCTAAAAAGCACATGGTTTGCAGTAAAACGGTACTTTTGCCAGCGCCCGGTGAACCACCAATTAACACGGCTGAACCGGGGACAATTCCGCCCCCCAGAACCCGATCAAACTCTTTTAAACCACTGGTAAAACGCGGCAACTCAGCTAATTCAATTGATTCTAATGTCTCAATTTTACTTTCGATTTGTCCGGCATAACCTGAATATCTGGCACCGGGCTGAGCTTTTGCTAAGCGCACCTCGGTTACCGTATTCCACGCTTTACACTCGTTACATTGCCCGAGCCAGCGAGAATAATCAGCGCCGCATTCATTACATACCCAAGCCGTTTTAGATTTAGCCATAAAATTTGCCGTTTTATTTACACATTTCTCAAGTTTACATTAAACTTAACTGGACGTTGATATAAAAATAAATATTTCAATTAATTAGCCTAAATTAAAAGCTGTTTTAGACGATTATTGAGTTTAATAATTCTAAGTATGATACCTAATATGGACAATTCAGATCCGGTTTTAGCAGAACATAAAGCATTAATTGATTCACTCAAGCCCCTTACCAAGCAGGACGATTTTGCGACTGTTTTTTTACAGCAAACCGAGCAGCTTTCCAGGCCTCAACGCTTTTTAATAAAAATGGAATTAACCCGATTAAGTACACCTTGTACCCGTCAAATAGATTTACGCGGCCATGTTGATGGTATTTGCCGTGAATATACTCATTCTGGCATTACTCACTTTATGGACAACACCGCTATCAATTTGTTTGAGCAAGGTTTAAAAACTTATGGGCTATATACAACTGGCGTTTATGAACAAGTTCTCAACGCAGAAAATAATTACCGGGTAATGCATAAAGCAGAACAACAACAAAGATTGCAAAATGCACAGTCTAATAATGTTGAAAATACAACCGAAGTAAACAATCCGTTTTTAGTTAAGCCAGTTTATTTTGGCGACAGAGGCGCCCGCAAAGAAGAACGGATGAATTATGCAATGCCAGTTGAGCTTGATTTAAGCGTCGATAACCGGCTCAGTGCAATTACGACAGATTTATCGGTTAACGGAGTTAGATTAAAAATTTTAAAACCAGTTGAGTTAGAGCTTAACCAAACATTTTATTTAAAATTAGTCGGCCTTGAACAAGAGTTTGCACTTGGCTTAAAAGATAAAATTGAATACAAAATTACTCAGATAGAAGATAAAGCCGATTATATTTATGTAAACTGTGAACGGCTAAATCCAGATAACAGCACCCAAGGGTTTGATCGGTTTTTAAATAACTTTATTAACGGAAACAAACGCCGTTACAAACTCAACGTAGACAATACGATTACCGGTATTATCACCAAAGGTTACGAACAGTATTATTTACCACGCATTACCTCATTACCTGTTTTTATTGAAGCGGATAATGATGGCGAATTATATGGTAAATTTTGTTTAGTTACTGATAACAATATGGATATTGCCAAACAATGGTACGATGAAAATAACCATAACTGTCTTAATCAGCTACTTACCAGCAAACGCTTAAAGCTGCTCTTAAGCCAATCAGGCCAAATTAAAGAAACAGTTATTTATGCTTTTACCCATGTTTATAAAGGCAAAATTCATTTCTATTCTGCGACTGCCGATGAACTAACTAACAGTGGACTGGCCGAATTATTTTTAGGTTTTGCTTCCCGTAAAAATAACTGGATGGTCTACAAACTCCAGTTAACCGATATTAACCCACAACTAGCAGAATTGACTGACACCTTGCCACAGGAGCAACATAGCCATATACATTCATTTTCACCTAAGATAACTAAACTCATTGAAAACTTTAAATATATTGCCTATTTAACTGAACTCAATGACGAAAATAGCCGGGCTATTTATCAGCAAAATAGCTTTGAATTAACCGAAGTTAATCAACTTAACCAGTTTAAACACGACAAAACCTTAACGGTTAAAAATATCCACGAAGTCGCTATTCGCTATATTAACTTACGTAAAGAAAGCCGTTTTAGTTATAAAACTCAGGTAGAAATCACCCATGTTAAAGAAAAAATTCAAGGTGTTACCCGCAACTTTTCAACTCAGGGTTTACAAATTGAACTGGCAGAAAGCAGTAAATTAAATTTACCTAAAGGCGCACAAATACAACTCGATTTTCCCGAATTGCAAAAGTCATTTTATCAACTAAAAAACCTAGCTTATGAAGTTGTTGCCCTGAACGATAGTAAAACGTTACTCAGTTTGAAAATTAATAAAGAAGCACATAAACGACATAAAGCTCAGCAGTTTTTTAAAACGCTGATCAAACAAAACCAGCAAACTTTAGCGCTAGATGAACAGGCTAATATTATCCCTCAACTGGCGGAAGTATTACGAAATATCTCAATTCAAAAAATCGTTAATATGGCCTACTTTATTCATAAAGATGGTTTAAAACATCAACTTAAAGCCGTGGGTTTTTCACAGCTAAATAACCCTCTGGTCAAATTATTTAGCGATAATAACCAGACACAACAGCTTAATTTACAAGCTTTATTACAGCATAATCAGTTTAATTCGGTGATGATTGATATGCTGCGCAGACTACAACGAGACGATACCCCTAAATATCAGGATTTAATGATACGGGTACAAACCTACGAACAAGATATCAATAAACGATTTATAACCCGCACCTATCAAAGTTTTAATACCGATGACGACAGATACAACTTTATAAAACGCTCCTGCCAAAATGGAACACTATTTTTTGCAGTTAGAATATTTTTATCCCGCACCGGCAGACCCGACATGGATTTTATTGCGAATGAATTACTGTATGTTAGCCAATATGCGATTCATAAAGCAAAAGGGCTTGAAGATGAATTATGGTCTGTTGAAGGCGTTGGTGATTTAATTGATATCAGTGAAGAACTCATGCTTAGATTTAATTTGCCAAATGACAAAATTAAACAGCAATTAGAGCTAAAACAAGCATATTCTAGTTAACCTCAACTCGGGTTAAGGTGTATTCTAACTAATTGAATTATTTAACCTTATCATTCCACATGGTTTCTAACGAGAATTTTTTTGTGCGGACAAGGCAAATTCACGCGTCAATAGCTAGTCTCGGCTTTAGTTCCGACGTCGCTCTAC
>NZ_JAOPFU010000026.1 GCF_025515275.1 Catenovulum sp. 2E275 | reverse complement strand
TGCGTACGTAATAGCTGGCTATTACTAGCGAATTCAACGTAGTTATCGGGGAAAATAACCACTAGAAAGCAATTTGTTATCCAGAGTTGAGGTTAGTTAATCATCACAAGCTTTATAAAGTATTAGTATCCAACGCATCAATTTGTGAATGTTTAGGCCATGCGTTAATCACAGCTTTCACTAAAGTGGCGAGTGGTATGGCAAAAAATACCCCCCAAAATCCCCAAACACCTCCAAAGAATAAAACGGCAATGATAATAAATACCGGATGTAAATTAACCGCCTGCGAAAATAAAATAGGAACAATCACATTGCCATCGATAGCCTGAATAATCCCATAAACTATCATGACATACCAAAATTCAGGACTTACCCCAAATTGAAATAAAGCAACCACAGCAACCGGTACAGTGACAACCGCCGCGCCAATATAAGGAATTAATACCGAAAAGCCCACAGCTACACCCAGTAATACAGCGTAGCGTAAATCCAGTAATAAAAATGCAATGACAGAAATACTACCAACAATCAAAATTTCAAATACTTTACCTTGAATATAATTACCAATTTGCTGGTTCATCTCTGCCCATACTTTAACCGCTAAACGACGTTTGTTCGGCATAATAAACATCACTTGTCTGAGCAGCGTTTCTTTATCGGCCAGCATAAAAAAGACTAATAGCGGCACTAACACCAGATAAATTAATAAAGTGACAATAGTAACAATTGAATTAAGCGATGCGGTTACTAAGGTTTTACTTGATTCAACCACCTGATTATTAACCGAGGCGGTAATCGCTTTAATTTGCTCTTCCTTAATCACTTGCTGATATTCGGGGATATTTAATAAATAGTTTTGCCCTTGCTGAATAATATTAGGAATTTCACCAGTTAAATTAATCAACTGATGCCAAATTAACGGGGTTAAACCCAATAAAGAAAGTGTACAGATAAAAACAAACAAGATCATAACTGCGCCAACGGCCAAGCTGCGCCTAACCCCTAAACGGACTAAATGAGTAATCGGCCACTCCAATAAATACGCAATCACCAACGCCACAATGACAGGTGCTAATATATCGCCCAACACTATCAGGCCGATAAAAATAAACGCTAAAATCAATGCCAGTGTAATTGCGTCCGGATCAGAAAAACGTTTGTTGTACCAATTAATAATAAAATCCAGCACTGTATGTTTCCTTTGAGAAGAGTTTTAAATTAGAGCTACACTTTTAGCAATGCTTGTTGTAAGTCATGAATATCATCGCGTAATTTAGCCGCTTGCTCAAACTCTAAATTGCGTGCATGTTCAAACATTTTAGCTTCTAACTGTTTAATTTGTTTAGCGATAGCATCTGCATTATCCAATTTATATTGTGCTTTTTTATCCGCAACTTTACGCAGTTTAACTTGCCCGCTTGGCGCTTCGTCTGAATGGCCTAAATCCATAATATCGGTAATTTTTTTATTCAGTGCTTGCGGGGTAATACCGTGTTGCTGGTTAAACGCGACTTGCTTTTCACGGCGACGATCGGTTTCGTCAATCGCTTTACGCATAGATTTAGTAATGGTATCAGCATATAAAATGGCTTTACCATTTAAGTTACGTGCAGCCCGGCCAATGGTTTGAATTAGTGAGCGCTCTGAACGTAAAAAGCCTTCTTTATCCGCGTCAAAAATAGCCACCAATGATACTTCCGGCATATCCAAACCTTCACGCAATAAGTTAATACCAACCAAAATATCAAATTTACCTAATCGTAAGTCCCGAATAATTTCCATTCTTTCAACTGTATCTATATCTGAATGCAAATAACGAACTTTAATATCATGATCATTTAAATAATCGGTTAAATCTTCAGCCATACGTTTGGTTAAAGTGGTCACTAAAACCCGTTCACCGGCTGCAATTCTTAGCCTTGCTTCAGACATCAGGTCATCAACCTGAGTATTAACCGGTCTCACCTCAATTTGAGGATCAACCAAACCGGTCGGTCTAACCACCTGCTCTGCAATATCGCTCCCCGATTTATCCAGCTCATAAGGTCCCGGTGTTGCTGAAACAAAAATGGCCTGTGGCATCAAGCGTTCAAACTCTTCAAATTTAAGTGGCCGGTTATCTAAAGCAGACGGTAATCTGAATCCATATTCCACTAAGTTTTCTTTACGCGCCCTATCGCCTTTATACATGGCTCCGATTTGTGGCACTGTGACATGGGATTCATCAATAATCATAATCCCGTCAGCCGGTAAATAATCGATTAACGTCGGAGGCGGCTCGCCATTGGCACGGCCCGATAAATACCTTGAGTAGTTTTCAATGCCAGAGCAATACCCTAGTTCAAGCATCATTTCTAAATCATATTGCGTACGTTGGGTCAGTCTTTGCTCTTCTACTAATTTATTAGCATCAATTAATTGTTGTTTGCGTTGTCTTAATTCCTGCTTAATTTGCTCTGTTGCGTCCACTATCGTTTCGCGCGGGGTCACATAGTGAGTTTTAGGATAAATAGTCGCTCGAACTAACTGGCGCAACATTTCACCGGTTAAAGGATCAAATTCAGTGATCCGCTCCAGCTCTTCATCAAATAATTCAACCCGAACGGCATAACGTTCAGAATCCGCCGGAAAAATATCGATTACATCACCACGCACCCGATAAGTACCGCGCTGAAAATCAATGTCGTTACGGGTATATTGTAATTCGGCTAACCGGCGCAAAATGGCCCTTTGGTCAATTAAATCACCTTGTCGCAAATGCAATAACATTTGCATATACGACTGCGGATCACCTAGACCATAAATGGCAGAAACTGACGCAACAATAATAACATCACGCCGTTCCATTAGTGCCTTGGTCGCGGATAAACGCATTTGCTCGATATGATCATTAATTGATGCATCTTTTTCAATAAAAGTATCGGTTGCCGGAACATACGCCTCCGGCTGGTAATAATCATAATATGAAACAAAATATTCAACCGCGTTATTAGGGAAAAACTCTTTCATCTCACCATATAACTGAGCCGCTAGCGTTTTATTCGGCGCCATTAAAATAGCTGGTCGATCTAAACTGGCGATAACATTAGCAATTGTAAAAGTTTTACCTGAGCCTGTAACACCAAGTAAAGTTTGATGCGCCAAACCAGCTTCAATCCCCTCAATTAACTGAGCAATGGCTTTAGGTTGGTCACCCGCCGCCTGATAATTTGAATTTAAGTCAAAAGCTTTCATCACACCAAGACCTTGTGCTGAAGTTGTTTAAAATAACGTGAAAAACGCAAATAAGACACACCAGCCATACATAAGTTCGCAATAACACAACCGGCAAATAAACCTAAAATGCCACCGATTAACCCGCCCACATAAGCAAAAGGTACATAAAAAACAAATAACCGTAAAATGCTTAACTGGACTGATACCATTGGCTGGTGCAATGCATTAAAAGATGAGTTAGTTAAAATAACAATCCCCTGCAAACCGTACGCCAAAGGCAAGATCCAGATAAACGCACAAATTAAATCTTGTACTTGAGTCTCTGCTGAAAACGCTTTAGCAATCCAAGGCGCTAACAAAGCTAAAATTAAGTACACAACAAACTGCCATACTAAAACAAAGCGGCTCACAATTTGATACGCCTGCTGGACACGGTTAGTTTGATTTGCCCCAAAATTTTGACTAATAAAAGGCGGCAATGTCATAGATAAAGCCAATACAACAATACTGGCAATAGATTCGATCCGCTGGCCCACACCAAATGCTGCCACCGCTTCGTGACCAAAACGGGCAATAATCGCAGTTAAAATACTCATCGCAATTGGAGTTAACATATTGGCTCCAGCAGCCGGTAACCCAATTTTTAAAATGCTGAAAGTTGATTCTTTTAATCTATGCCAACTGGGTAAAGTTAGCTCAATTAAACCTCGTTTAACCACTAATATATACATTAATACCGAGCTGCTGATCACCCATGAAATCACACTAGCAATTGCCGCGCCTTTAATTCCCATGGCGGAAATAGGCCCCCAGCCAAAAATTAGGATCGGATCTAATATCGCATTGATAAGTCCACCAAATGCCATAATAGAGCTAGGGGTTTTGGTATCGCCCGAAGCGCGTAAAATTGCATTACCTATCATAGGTAAAGCTAAAAAAACCGAGCCTAAATACCATATATGCATATAGTCTTTGATATGCGGTAACGTATTTTCTTCACTGCCCAGTAAAATAAATAAAGGTTCAGTGACCAAATAACCGGCTGCAGCCAGTATAATCACCAAAACAATCGACAGTAATAATGCACTGGTGCCCTGCAAATGAGCTTTATCTTCTGCCCCACTACCCAAAGTTTTGGCAATCACGGCAGAGGTGCCAACACCAAGGCCAATGGTTAAACTAATTAAGGTAAACGTAATTGGAAAGGTAAAACTAACGGCGGCTAATTCATCTGTCCCTAATAACCCAATAAAAAATGTATCAACCAAATTAAACGACATTAATGCAATCATGCCGATTACCATTGGAATAGTCATCCGCTTTAAAGTTGGTTTAATTGGCTGAGTTAATAAATCATTCTTTTTTGGTTCAGACGGCACGGCAAAATCCAATCAATAGAATTACAGAGCGCGTTAGTTTAAGGGATAAGTAAAATAAGTGCCATGTTTTAGCCAAGATAAAAACTGACCAGACAAATAGTTACAACAGCCTTGCGATTCATCTGGCTGCAATATTTTTAATAATAATGTAGCTAAAGCTTTTGTACTGCCAACAAATATTAACCTTTTAGCTACAAATTCAGCTTTACATAAATATTTTTGAAGATATTTTGGCCTGTTTTTTGAAAATTTGAACAGTGATTAAAAAATGATATGCACAATATCAGTTAACGATTTTTATCTTAGTGTTTATTATTCAATCATACTAATCAAAATAAACTTAAACCATTGATATATATTCAAAAATAAAAAAAACACAAAATTTAAACATTTTTTATTGACACAGTAATGACGCGGCTTAGACCCAGATATTCAAACTTATAAACACAGTTATCCACAACTTTGGTGGATAACCAAAGCTAAGCCTTGATTTATCTAGCCTGCCAGCTTATCTGTTTATTTTTGTAACAGATTTACAAAGTATAAAAATGACTACTGGATATTTTATTCTTCAAAAATAAAATGAATATTGCACCAAAATAACCATTTTTCTGATTCATTATTGGGCTTCATTTTTCTTATCTGCCAGACAACAGTAAGTTAACTATAAACGGTTAACTAAAACGAGAGCTGCGAATAAAACCCTCCAGCCTAAAATAAAACGCAAAGATAAAACACAGTCAGGAAAATTAGCTAAAAACGACCCAACTAGGCTATTTTTGCTCAAAAATAAATCTACCAAGCTGATATTTTAAACAAACAGTAATTTTTTAATAAATTTGATAAAAACTTTGTTGACAGCAGCTAAGAGTATCATTAAGATGCGCCCCCGTTGACCGAGACAATTCCCCCTTAGCTCAGTTGGTTAGAGCGACGGACTGTTAATCCGCAGGTCCCCCGTTCGAGTCGGGGAGGGGGAGCCACTCGTCAAGGTTATCATTTAAGTTATTCCCCCTTAGCTCAGTTGGTTAGAGCGACGGACTGTTAATCCGCAGGTCCCCCGTTCGAGTCGGGGAGGGGGAGCCAACTTAATATCTGGCTCCACTTCTTATCTTATTTATTCCCCTTATACTTCATTCGTTTTTAGCTTAATTTATTGTTTATTATAAACTTTCTGATTATTATCTTTTTATTTTCCTGACGTTAAATTTACAGGTTAAATTAAGCTGTATACTCTGCCCTTGTTTCGTCATTGGAATCAACATAGTATTTTGCTATGTTAGCTCAGAATCAGCTAAAGTTTAAAAATAAGCTAGAGCATTATCGGAGTATGGTAGTTAATGAACTTTTTAAGACGGATTTTTGTACAAAACTTGATAATAGGATTAATCACTTGCCTGTTCCTCAATTTTGTAATCTGCCAATATGTCACCCAAACTTACCAACAAAAACAAGCTCAGCATGGTTTATTACTGGCTGAATTATTTGACTCGCATTCAACTCAAAAAACAAAAGATATCATTAAGTCACTAAAGGCAACTTATCAATACACAGAATTTAAAGTTGAGTGGCAAAGTGGCGCTGTTTTACACCAATTTTCTGCACCTGAGGGTGAATTTAATTTTACTCAAACATTATCCCGCCTGTTTGGTTTTCAATATAAACCAGCTCTAATTCAAAGTAATAACCAGTTATTTAGTATCAGTTATCAACTGACGGCGATTGAAGATTTTAAACAAGCTAATGCCCTACTCTTATACACTTGGCTTTGTATGTTAGCCGCTGTCTGCCTGTTTAGTATTGCCGCTTTAATTAACTTTAAAAAAGCACTCAATAAAATCACATCAATATTAGCGCAGCAATTTAATGGTGAAGAGGCTAACTTAACTGAATCGGCTCAAGTTGCTTTACCACAAGAATGTGTTCGTTTGTACGAGACATTGCAATCTCAGCATCAGTCCCTTAATCAGCAAATTGAAGAATGGAAATTATCGACCCAAAACTTACAACAAGAAGCCAAAATCGATGAATTAACAGGTTTAGCCAACCGTAAAGCATTTTTAGAATCCTTTAAAACCCTTTTATCTGATCCTACGGCTGAGCATTCTGGCTATTTAGCAATTATCCGAGCCAGCGAATTACAAACAGTTAATCAGACCCGTGGGTTTCATATTGGTGACGATTACCTCAATGCATTAGCGCAAACATTAACTAAAATCGCCCAATCTCTGCCAAATAATCCGATTTTATACCGCATTAAAGGGGCTGATTTTGCTTTGCTCCTGCCCAAGTTAGAAGCAGATCAAATCAATACGATTGCGTCTGAGTTAACGGCTAAATTTAATGAACTGCAAACTAGATTACAAACGACCACGGTCGCTTATACCGGTATGGTTCCTTTTCAGTCAAACGATGCAATTACTGAACTCCTGGCTTTAGCTGATACCGCAATTAGTTTGGCGCAAACCCAGTCAGTCAATGCTTGCTTTATTCAACATGATAAATCTGTATTAGATCATCCGAGTGCTAAATATGGCCGCCAAAATTGGCAGGATGCTATTAACCATATTATCAAGCAACAAAGTCTGGTTTTATATTGTCAGCCAATTCAGCCAACCAATAAAATTTCTAAAGTTTATTCTGAGATTTTAGCTCGTTTTAACACCCCAGATGAACAGCTTTTACCGACTCATTCTTTAGTGGCGATGGCGGATAAATTAGACAAAATCATTAGCTTAGATAAATTAGTTATCGAAAAAACACTTGAAGCTATCCAACAAAAAAATTTAACCGGACAAAGTTTTGCGATTAATTTAAGTGCCAAAACCGTACATGATGAAGCATTTGTGGATTGGCTAGAAAAACGTTTATTACAAGATCCGTCTATCACCACCAAATTGATATTTGAAATAACCGAATTTGGTTTTAGTCAAAATGCCTCAGCTTCCAAAAAATTTGTCAAAATGCTGCATAAATGTGGCGCAAAAATTACTATAGAACGTTTTGGCACAGGCTTTAGTTCACTGACTTTTTTCCGGGAAGTTAAGCCGGACTTTATCAAATTAGATGGCAGTTATAGCCGTAATATAGACACAGATAAAGACAATCAGTATTTTGTCCGAATTTTGGTTGAGCTTGCGCATAGGATAGGCATTAGTGTGATCGCCGAGAGCGTTGAAAGTGAAGCTGAAAAACAAACATTAGAAAAATTATTTATTGACGGCACGCAAGGATACTTAGTAGGTAAACCAACACCATTTTAATCAATACGATAAAATTTATTTATCCTAAATCAAAAAATTACAGAATAAATGAAATTAATTCTCAAATAAGTTAAAAACCATGCACATCACAAGTTGTTATCTGTGCTCTAAAACCGGATAATAGCGCCGCTAAAATTTTCTTAAAAAGTATGTTTTTCACATCTTGTTTTGCCATACAGGCAAACTTATTTTATTCGGCATACAAATTACAGAACGATTATGACTGATTATTTTTTAATTTTTATTGCAACCGTTTTAGTCAATAACTTTGTTTTAGTTAAGTTTTTAGGCTTATGCCCTTTTATGGGGGTATCCGGCAAAGTTGAAACGGCTATAGGCATGTCTTTGGCGACAACTTTTGTATTAACACTGGCGTCGATTGCTAGTTATTTAATTGACCACTATATCCTGCTGCCATTGGGGATTGAGTTTTTACGTACGCTGGCTTTTATTTTAGTCATTGCGGTTGTGGTTCAGTTTACTGAAATGGTGGTACATAAAACCAGCCCGAGTTTATATCGCCTGTTGGGTATATTTTTACCTTTAATCACCACAAACTGCGCGGTTTTAGGGGTTGCGTTATTAAATATTAATGAAAAACATAATCTGGTTGAATCTGCTGTCTACGGATTTTCTGCTGCGGTTGGCTTTTCACTGGTACTGATATTATTTTCTGCAATGCGCGAAAGATTAGCCGCTGCCGATATTCCCTCACCCTTTAAAGGTTCTGCAATTGCAATGGTCACAGCAGGTTTAATGTCATTAGCGTTTCTTGGATTTACAGGATTGATTAAAACCTCATGATTTTGCTGTATTCACTGCTTGCACTAGGCATTATTGCACTGATTTTTGGTGCTATTTTAGGTTATGCCAATATTCGATTTAAGGTGGAAAGCGATCCACTAGTGGATCAAATTGATGAAATTTTGCCACAAACACAATGTGGTCAATGTGGTTACCCCGGTTGTAAACCTTATGCAGAAGCTATCGCCAATGGTGATGATATTAATAAATGTCCGCCCGGTGGTGATGCAACCATCAAAAAACTGGCAGATTTAACCGGTAAAGAAGTAAAACCTTTGGCCGGAACCGAGGGCGAAGTTGCCGAGCCTGTTAAAAAAGTAGCTTATATACGCGAAGCTGAATGTATTGGCTGTACTAAATGTATTCAGGCTTGTCCGGTTGATGCAATTGTTGGCGCAGCCAAACACATGCATACAGTCATAACCGATGAATGTACCGGTTGTGATTTATGTGTTGAGCCTTGTCCGGTTGACTGTATTGATATGATACCTGTTGCAACTAAACCAGAAAACTGGCGCTGGCAGCTAAATGCCATTCCGGTTAAACAGTTATAACCCCTGAATTATCCGTTGGAGTCTGCGTGGATTCTTTAATAGAAAAAATAAAATCTGGCTATTTATGGGATTTTCCCGGTGGCGTTTTTCCGCCGGAACGAAAAAAATTATCAAACCACAGCCCAATCAAACAACTACCGCTTGCGGATGAATATATTATTCCGGTTAAACAGCATATTGGTCATCCGGCTAATATTGTTGTTCAAATAGGGGATTCAGTTTTAAAAGGACAAGCCCTTACTCAGGTTCAAGGGCCAATGGAGCTGCCTGTACATGCTCCAACCTCTGGTGAGATTATTGCAATAGAACCAAGAATTTCAGCGCATCCATCTGGTTTAGAAGAGCTGGCAATAGTGCTTAAACCGGATAGTTTAGATAACTGGTGTGAAAAGTCCCCTACGCCAAATTATTTTACATTAAGTAAAGTGGAGCTGTTAGATAAGCTCAAACAGGCTGGTATTTCGGGTTTAGGTGGTGCTTCTTTCCCAACTTATGTTAAGCAATCTAACTCACAACCCATTGAGCTGTTAATTATTAACGGTGTGGAGTGTGAGCCCTATATCACAGCTGATGATATGTTGATGCGGGAACATGCTAATGAAATTGTAAGCGGTATTGAGATATTTACCCATCTGCTTCAACCCAAATTAGTAGTGATCGCAATTGAAAATAATAAACCAGAAGCTATCGCGGCAATAGAAGCGGCTTGTAGCGGTAAAACCAAATTTGTAGTGAGAGCCATCCCAACCAAATATCCGGCTGGTGGTGAAAAACAACTAATTCAAGTTATTACAGGGCAAGAAGTGCCCAGCCGAGGCATTACCGCAGATTTAGGCATTATCAGCCAAAATATAGGCACAGCGTACGCTGCGTATAAAGCCATTGTGCAGGGTGAGCCTTTGATTGAAAGAGTTGTGACTGTGACAGGTGAGCAGGTTAATTCTGCCCAAAATGTATGGGCCAGAATTGGCACACCGGTACAATTTTTATTAGATAATCAAGGTTATAAACCGCTTAAAAAACCTAGGGTTATTATGGGCGGCCCAATGATGGGCTTTGCACTACATAGTTTGGCAACCCCAGTTGCTAAAATGACAAACTGTATATTAGCGCCTAGTGATAAAGCCTTACCAGCCCCAGAAAATGAGCAAGCGTGTATTCGCTGCGGTTATTGTGCCGATGCCTGCCCTGCGTCACTGTTACCACAACAGCTCTATTGGCATAGTAAAGCTAAAGAATATGACAAAGCACAGGATTATAAACTCTTTGATTGCATTGAATGTGGCGCATGTGCTTATGTCTGCCCAAGTGAAATACCTTTAGTTCAGTATTATCGAATTGCTAAAGCCGATATAAAAACTGAACAGCTTGAACATGAAAAAGCAGAAAAAGCGAAAGAACGTTTTAATGCTCGCAACGAAAGATTAGAACGTGAAAAACAAGAGCGTTTAGACAAACACCAACAAGCAGCCGAAAGCCGTAAAAAAGCAATGGCTAAAGATCAGGGGGCACAAGACAAAGTAGCTGCAGCACTGGCTAGAGTCCAAGCGAAAAAGCAAGCTAAAGAAACGCCAGAGCAGCAAGAAACAACCAATAAAACAGCACAAAATGTTGCTGATTCAGCCGTTAGTCAAGATACATCAGCTAAGGCAACAGCAGCAGCTGCGATTGCAAGGGCTAAAGCGAAAAAAGCCGCACAAGCAAAAGCAGAACAATTAGCAAAAGACACAGATAAGACTCCAACGACTGAAGATTCGGCACAGGCGAAAGCCAAAGCGATTGCCGAAAAAATTAAAGCAAAACGCCAAGCCGAAGCTCAAGCGGGATCTGATGCACCGGCCGAACCTGACAATGCAGCAGTAAAAACAGAAAGCGATAATAAAGATACGGAACAAGGTTTAACACCGGCTCAAATTAAAGCCAAAGCAATTGCTGAAAAAATTAAAGCAAAACGCCAAGCCGAAACTCAAGCGGGATCTGATGCACCAGCTGAGGCTGACACTGTAGCAGGAAAAACCGAAAGCGATAATAAAGATACGGAACAAGGTTTAACACCGGCTCAAATTAAAGCCAAAGCGATTGCTGACAAAATTAAAGCAAAACGCCAAGCTGAGGCTCAAACTGGATCTGATGTACCGGCCGACCCTGACAATGCAGCAGGAAAAACCGAAAGCGATAATAAGGATACGGAGCAAAGTTTAACACCGGCTCAAATTAAAGCCAAAGCGATTGCTGACAAAATTAAAGCAAAACGCCAAGCTGAGGCTCAAGCAGGATCAAATGAGCAAGCTGAACCGGAAAATCTAGCAAACCAAACCGAAACAGCATCACCCAAAAATGAACCAGAGCCATCTGCCGCAACCGATGTGAAGTCAACAGAAACGGCTGAGAATGAATTAACTGAAGCAGAGATAAGGCAGCAAAGAGTGAAAGCCGCAATTGCTAAAGCAAAAGCTAAAAAACAAGCATTGGGAGATAAATAATGAATTTTAAAGTCTCCAGCTCACCACATAACAGAATAAAACGTAAAACCAGCGATGTAATGCTAGCCGTTATTCTTGCCTGTATTCCGGGGATATTGGCGCAAGTTTGGTATTTTGGTATCGGTGTTTTAGTCCAAATCGCCTTAGCAATTACCGCAGCATTATTAACTGAAATAATTTGTTTACGACAAAGAAACCGCTCTTTTATGCAAATTAAAGATAATTCGGCACTGTTAACTGGTTTGCTTTTAGGAATTTGCTTACCCCCTTTAGCACCTTGGTGGATTGCCGTTATCGGTGCCTGTTTTGCAATTGTAATAGCAAAGCAAATTTATGGTGGTTTAGGGCAAAATTTATTTAATCCGGCTATGGCTGGCTATGTGGTTTTACTGGTTTCGTTCCCACTGGCAATGACACTTTGGCTGCCACCACTTAATCTAATTGAATATAGCCTCTCTGCTTGGGATATGATTTTAGTCATTTTTACCGGTTACAGCGATCAGGGTTATTCACTCGCTCAGTTTAGAACCAGCTTAGATGGCATCACAATGGCAACACCTCTTGATGCCATTAAAACAGGGTTAAGTAATCAACAAACCTATCAGGAAATTTTACAGCAAAATATTTTTAACCATGATTTTGGTATTGGTTGGATGCAGGTTAACTTAGCTTATTTGTTAGGTGGCTTATGGCTACTACAACGCAAAATTATTAACTGGCGTATACCGCTTACTTTTATTGCGAGCTTATTTTTACTCAGTGGAATATGTTATTTGGCCTCGCCACAAAGTATTGCAGACCCATTAATGCAAATAACTTCTGGTGCAACTATGTTTGCCGCATTTTTTATTCTTACCGATCCGGTGACAGCTTCAACAACGCCTAAAGGTCGTATTATTTATGCGCTGTTAGTTGCCTCTTTGGTATTTGTTATTCGTAACTGGGGCGGCTACCCAGAAGCTGTCGCTTTTGCAGTGTTATTAGCGAATATGTGTGTGCCATTAATTGACTACTACACTAAACCAAGAACTTATGGGCATGTGAAGGGCTAATTATGTTTAAAATTCATCCAATTAGTAAAGCAAGTGCCATTTTGACAGCCTTTGCAGTCGTCACCACTGGTTTAGTCACTGCGACCCACATTTTAACTAAAGATAAAATTGCAGAAGAAAAAAACAATGCAGTCTTAAAAAATATCAATGAGATCATTCCTAAAGACTTATACAACAATGATATTACTCAAGATTGCCGACTTATGTACGATCAAAACGACCAACCAATCAGAGTATTCAGAGCACGTTTAAACAATACCCCAAGCGCACTGGTCATAGAAAGCATAGCGCCAGATGGTTATAATGGCCGTATTGATTTACTCGTTGGAGTAAATACCCAGCAAAGTATTTTAGGGGTGAGAACCACCAGCCATAACGAAACCCCCGGGCTAGGCGATAAAATAGAATTTAAAAAATCGCGTTGGATAACCTTTTTTAATGGCTTAACTGTGACAGAAGACAATTTGTCGTCTTGGGCTGTCCGTAAAGATGGCGGCCAATTTGATCAATTTACAGGGGCAACCATTACCCCCAGAGCCGTTGTAAAATCAATTAAAAATACGGTGCTTTGGTCTGAACAACAGCAGCAAATTTTCGATTTACCCAGTAATTGTGGAGATCATTAATGAATCAAATTCAGGAAATCAGCTGGCAAGGTTTATGGAAAAATAATCCAGCACTTGTTCAAATGCTGGGATTGTGTCCTTTACTTGCCGTGACCAATACTTTTATTAATGGTTTAGGTTTAGGTATAGCGACTTTATTGGTTTTAATTGGCTCAAATATAAGTGTATCTGTGGTCAGAAACTGGATCCCAAATGAAATCCGCATTCCAGTTTTTGTAATGATTATTGCATCTTTAGTTACCATAGTTCAGCTATTAATGAACGCCTACACGTATGAGCTTTATCAAACTTTAGGTATCTTCATTCCGCTTATTGTGACTAACTGTGCCATTATTGGTCGTGCCGAAGCTTTTGCCTCTAAAAATAGTGTCCCTTTAGCTGCTTGGGATGGTTTTATGATGGGCTCAGGTTTTTTAGTTGTACTTTTAGTATTAGGCGGTATCCGTGAATTATTAGGCAACGGTACTTTATTTTCTGGAGCTGACCTATTATTAGGCGATTTTGCCAGCAACTGGACAGTACATCTATTTGATTTTGAACAACACTTTTTAGTCTCTATTTTGCCGCCGGGAGCTTTTATTATCATGGGTTTACTAATAGCTTTAAAAAATCGTTATGAAAAACGAATTGAAGCTTTAGTTGTCGGCGAAAGCAAAAAGTCTGAAAAAATTGAACGAGCACGAGTTACCACTGAGAGCTAATCCATAGTTACAACTGTTATGAATCAAGCAAAACGAGTAGAAATCTTATCCAGATTAAGAGAACAAAATCCAAATCCAACCACTGAATTGGAGTTTTCAACCCCGTTTGAATTATTAGTTGCAGTGACATTATCAGCACAAGCAACTGATGTGAGTGTTAACAAAGCAACCCGTAAGCTCTACCCTGTTGCTAACACACCCGAAGCCATTTACGCATTAGGCGTAGATGGTTTAAAAGAATATATCAAGACCATTGGCCTTTATAATAGTAAAGCTAACAATGTGATTAAAGCCTGTAAAATATTAATCGACAAACATAATAGCCAAGTGCCAGAAGACAGAGCAGCATTAGAAGCCCTACCCGGTGTCGGCCGAAAAACGGCTAACGTAGTTTTAAATACAGCCTTTGGCTGGCCAACAATAGCGGTAGACACCCATATTTTCAGAGTGAGTAACCGCACAAAATTAGCGGCTGGTAAAGATGTTGTCGCAGTAGAAGAAAAGTTGCTTAAAGTGGTTCCGGCTGAATTTAAAGTGGATGTACATCATTGGTTAATTTTACACGGGCGTTATATTTGTGTAGCCAGAAAGCCAAAATGTGGCGCTTGTATTATCGAAGATTTATGTGAGTTTAAAGATAAAACCGAGATTTAATCAGGAGATAACAATGCGACTTTTACATACTATGTTACGTGTGGGTAACTTAGATAAATCAATCGAGTTTTATACTCAAATAATGGGCATGACACTATTACGTAAACATGATAACCCTGAATATAAATATACTTTGGCTTTTATTGGCTATGGTGAAGAAGAACATAATACGGTTATTGAACTAACTTATAACTGGGGTGTTGAAAAATACGATTTAGGTAACGCATACGGCCATATTGCAATTGAAGTAGATGATATTTATACAACCTGTGAGCAGATTAAAAATGCTGGAGGTTTAATTTCTAGAGAGCCGGGGCCAGTTAAAGGTGGCACTGTGGAAATAGCTTTTGTAAAAGATCCGGATGGTTATTCGATTGAGCTTATCCAAAAGCAGGAAAATATTGGTTTTTAACGCGATTATTTATCGCTAAGTCTAGACTAAATTCAACTAATCAATGAGCATAAAAAACCAGTTGGCATCCAACTGGTTTTTTGTTTTACAGAAATATTTTCCGCTTACTTTTCAACAATCGCTGTAATTTCAGCTGTCACGCGACGGTTCTTCGCACGACCTTCTTTAGTCGCATTGCTTGCAATTGGATTAGCTTCGCCTTTACCAACTGTACTTACACGTGCTGCGTCAATATTTAGTTTGTTAACTAAATAATCACCTACTTTAGCCGCACGCTTTTCAGATAACATCTGGTTATAAGATTCTGTACCTGTTGAGTCAGTGTAACCGACTAACTGAACATTTGTATCTGGGTACTCACGCATGAAATCAGCAACTTGTTTAATTTCATCATTATATTCATCAGGAATATAGCTGCTGTTTAATGGGAAAGATACATATAAATCAATTGATACTTTCTCAGTTAACTGTACACGACAACCTTTATCGTCAATACGTGCACCAGCTGGAGTTGCCGGACACTCATCTAAATAATCGTAAACACCATCAGCATCACGGTCAAAAGGACAACCCTGTGAATTTACGCGAACACCGGCTGGTGTATTAGCACAAACATCCTGAGCATTAGGTACGCCATCATTATCAGAATCTAAAGTATTAACTTGTGGTTTAGTCTCTTCAACTTTAGCTGGCTTAGATTTAACAGAACCAAATTGATATTTAAGACCAATGCTTGGCATGCTATCAATTAAGCTTTCATCCGTGCTATACAGTAAATCCCACATAAAAGTAGCAGATAAGTTAGGTTGAATGAAATATTCATAGCCTGCACCCGCTTTTAAAACAGTTTCAGTTGATTCACCACGGCTGCCCGCATCTAACTCATATTTACCTAAACCCGCTTTAACCAATAAGCTATTTTGACCAACAGGCGCATAACGGTAAATACCGTTTAAAGATAACAAACTAACATCAGCACTTACGTTTGGAGATAAGCCACGAGTATCTGTATCAGCCATGTTGTAATCTAATTCAACAGCCCATTTATCATCGATTTGATAACCAAGACCTAACCAAGGACCAAAACCTGAATCCAAGTTATGTACTTCTGTATCAAATAAAAATAAATTTGCACCGCCAGTTACATAAACTGGTTCCTCAGCCATTGCAGGTGCAGATAACATAGCAGCGGTTAATGCAGCTAATTTAAAAGTTTTGTTCAATTCCATTATGTGTTCCTTAACCATGATTTAAAAGAATACAAGTTAGGTTTATTAGACCAACTTTAAACGACAAATTTATGACTAAACTCCGTAACAATGTCGTATATTTAGCTTAAAATAAGTCCATATCAAGTATACTGAGAAAACAGCTATCAGGATCCTTGAAAACGAGTTATTTATACCAGCTTATACACCTCTGTGAAACTAGAAAGTGTTGAAATAAGTGACTAATTGCTCGTAACAAAATTTAGGTATAAAAAAAGCCAGTCAAGACTGGCTTTTTATTACAACTAACTCATTAAATTATTTTTCAATGATAGCTTGAATATGTGAAGTAACACGACGGTTCTTTTTACGTCCTTCAGCAGTAGAGTTATCTGCGATTGGGCTTGACTCACCTTTACCTTCAGAGCTTACACGTGAAGCTTTAACACCTAACTCTTCAACTAAATATTTAGCGACTTGAGCAGCACGTTTCTCTGATAACATTTGGTTATAGTTAGCAGGGCCTGTTGAGTCAGCGTGACCAACTAAACGAACATTGCTGTCTGGGTATTCACGTAAAAAGTCAGCAACTTTCTTGATATCATCATAATATTGTGCAGGAATCTTCGCACTATCAAAACCAAATGATACGTATAAGTCCATAGTCACTTCTTCAGTAAGAGCTACTTTACAACCTTTAGCATCTGTACGAGCGCCTGCAGGCGTATTTGGACATTCATCTTTATAGTCGTATACACCATCACCATCTTTATCAAATGGACAACCTTGAGAATTAACAGCAACACCCGCTGGAGTGTTAGCACACATGTCTAAGCTGTTTGCTACACCATCACCATCAGAATCTAGTTTATTAGTTTCAACAGGATCTACTGAGCTTGAAGATTTACTAGATTTAACAGAACCAAATTGATATTTAAGACCAATGCTAGGCATGCTATCAATTAATACTTCATCTACACTATATAACAAATCCCACATGAAAGTAGCAGATAAATTAGGTTGGATATAATATTCATAACCGGCACCAGCTTTAACAACAGTTTCAGTCACATCACCACGGCTACCAGCATCTAAATCGTATTTACCTAAACCTGCTTTTAATAATAAGCTGTTTTGACCAACAGGTGCATAACGGTAAACACCATTTAGAGATAATAAACTGACATCCGCGCTTACATTTGGAGATAAACCACGAGTGTCTGTATCTGCCATGTTGTAATCTAGCTCAACTGCCCATTTATCATCGATTTGATAACCTAAGCCTAACCATGGACCAAATCCTGAGTCCAAGTTATGTACTTCTGTATCAAATAAAAATAAGTTTGCACCGCCTGTCACATAAACAGGCTCTTCGGCCATTAGCGGAGCGGATAAAATAGCAGAGGCAAGTGCGGCTAGTTTAAATGACTTTTTCATTATGTATTCCTTAACCAGTTAGAGGGTTTATAATATGAAAGTCAGCGTCCCAATTACGCTAACTTAAAACAACTAATTAAATTCATTCCATCTCTATTATTAAAGATGGTTTAGTCTATTTTTTTCAAAGTGTCTAGTTTTACTCAATAAGTCCTATTAAAAAGATTAAATAGAACCTCGTTGTCCACCTAACACTTATTTTATACAAGATAATAAAAAAAACATCCTGTAATTAACAGCTTGTGAGCCATTCCACAAATATATTGAATAAATGTATTAGGGGAATAACTCATCATGTAACCAAACTTATCTAGTCGACTAAATTATAACTTTTATAATAAGTATAGGTTACTTAATGCATTATTAATGTGCAAGTCGATTTAAGCGTCATTCTAGAACAAATATCATACGCTGCATAGTGGTAAAGTTATAAAATTCAATAAATTGAACGTGACTAAAACAAACATATTTTTTACAACACCACTTAATTTACATCTTATTAACTATTACTGATTAATTTTATTTTTAATGATAGTTTAAAATCGTTTTTGCTAAGTGGCGACCACTTAAATATGCCCCTTCCACTCTTCCAGAAAAACACCAATCTCCACAAAAGCCAACCCTGAGAGTTTTATCCCAATAAAAATTTTGTCCTAGTGTTTTACTAAATATTCGAGCATAAGGATGATAAAAGTTAAAGTGATTAATACACTCGCCAACCCTTTGTGTTGAAAAAATTTGAGATAATTGTAATAGCGCAAGTTTAACAAAGCTTAAATCACCGTTATATTGATACATTTGAGTTGCCCCCTCTGAGAAATGCATCAACCAAGTTTGATTTTTACAGTGACGGTTCGGTTTTACATTTGTTTGTCCCAACCAGTCTATTGCACGTTCTTTAACAAATGACCACTTTAAATCTGTTTTAATTGGTTCATCGAGTTGGACCGCAACTGTATGAGTAGGCTTCACTTCAACTTCCGGTAAATTCAAGCCTGACAACAACTCTGCTTCAAATAGCTTTTGAGCTTGTGGCAAGGGAATAGCCAAGACTAGAGTGTCAAATGGCCCTGCTTGAGAATGGTTAGTTAAATCAACATACCACTTATTCTGTTTAAATCTCACATATTCAACGTGCTGTTGAAGATAAACAGGAATACTTTGCAATAAATGTTTAACTGGTGCTTGAGCATTTTTGAATCCTATATATCGGATCTGGTGATCCGGTGAGGGTCGTGAATTATAATTATCCGTCATCCATGGGGACTCATTCCACTGCTGAATAACCCCATCCTGATGCCATTTATCGATTTGTTTTTGAAAAAGAGCATCCTTGGCAGTGAAATATTGAGCACCTAAATCTATATCGGCCCAATCCAAATGCAGAGTATAAAGACGACCACCGATATGAGTAGATTGATCAAAAACACTAACCTGATGACCAGCCTGAGATAATAATTCTGCACAGGCGGCACCAGCCATTCCAGCACCAATAACTAGAGCATTCATAAATTACCTCTAATTTTCAGATTAGTTTTATAGTTCTAATTTATTGTTACGAACTAATTGCTCAAATAGATCTTTCTCAATCAAAAAAATACAGGTTCAAAAAAGTATATTTATTTTGCTGGTTTTTTTCTACTCATGATAAAAGATTGTTTTAACTATGCTTGGTAGGATAATTCAATTATGAAATAGTTTGTCCTCGGATCAAGCCATGAATTGCGTTGAAATCTTAGGCTAGACCAGAGGATTTTTAACGACTAAATTAAAAAGCTCAAGCAGCTAAACTATGCTCTAAACGTAATTTAACTTGTTCAGGAAAGTGAACTTTTTGCCAAAGCTCGGTTAATAAATAGGAAGTATCATTATAATTACCGGCTAAGATCCAATTTATCAATGGCTGTGGGTCCGCCGGAAAAATTACTTGCCCTGCCTGAGTTTCTTCAAGCCACTGTTCAACAGCATCAAAACTCAGGCGCTCCATAACACTTGCCAACCCTAACATTTCTAACGTGTAGGCATTACTTGCCTGTTCAAACTGTCCAGTTAATGGCTTCAATAAAATCCGCTTACCAAAGCAAAGTGCCTCGCTGGAAAGTTCAAATCCAGCATTGGCAATAATACCGCTACAATTTGCAATATCTTTTTTAAAGCCTTCTTTGCTTAACTTTCTAAAATGAATATGTTCTTCGTCGGAGTCCTCTATTAAATCAGGATGGTAACAATAGAATTCAAAATCACAAAAGTCGGCAATTAACGCTTTAATCTGAGTTAAAGATTCAAATGGTAAATAAACCAAGATTTTATTATCTACTGAATTTAGCTGCAGTGGTGCATCAATAAATGGAGGAATAATATTTGCGCCAAAATGATACCAATGAACCCCTAAATTAAATTGACATGGCGCAAAGTATTTTAAAATTGTTTTATCTGTCCATTTAGCTCCTTGCATAGGTATGTCTTGCAAAAAAGCAGCTTGATGAGAAATGCTAATGCTCGGTTTATTTTGCTTTTTTGCCGCCCAAGCAGAAATAGGTTCGAAGTCATTTAGCACTACATCATAACTAGACAAATCTAGTGATTTAATATCCTCTCTTAACTGAGAAAAGTTTAGTTTTTTTAATGTTGCTAACATATCAACTTTGCCATCTTTATAGCAAAATGACATTCCTTGGCGAACTTGATAATTCCCAAACACTTCCATATCAAAAAATTTATCGGCCGTTCGGCCTGAAAAAACGAAATCAACATCAATATTCAGTTCATTGAATCGTTTTGCCATAATGCGAGCACGGCTGATATGTCCATTTCCTGTGCCTTGCACGCCATAAAGAATTTTCATATAACTAAAGTACCAAATTTAAACTAACCCAAGCACTTACCATCCCTAAAGAGGCTCCAGCAATAATATCAGTAGGAAAATGCACCCCTAATAAAACTCTCGACAAACCAATTAAGCTTGCCCATGCGTATGCAATAACAGTAAATCCCGGGTAAAAATAACTAATTAACGTTGCCATTAAAAATGCAGCCGCCGTGTGTCCTGAAGGCAAGCTAAATTTATCACTTGGCTGAATATGCGCAGAAACTAATAAATCAGATGGGCGTGTGCGCTTAAATGCTTTTTTCAATACAAAATAAGAAGGCAGTTCTAATAAAAAAGCGACCAAACCAACGGCTAGAAACCAAAAGCCCTGTTGTTCTGATACAGCTAAAATAATTGCCAGCGCCAAATAAAAATGGCCATCTCCGGTGCGTGAAATCAGTCTAACCCAACGAATATTTCTATTTTGAGTATAAGCAAACATCCAACCGAATAATTGTTGATCTTTCACTGTAATTAAATTCATTTAACAACATCCAACATTTTATAGCTCTCATTTACCATCTTAGACCTAAAATATGACGAAAACTTTAATCAAATTGGACAGATATATGACACCACTAAATTCTTGGCTTTAGCTCAAACAGGTGTTTATAATGGCGTTATTAAAACTAAATATAGGCAATCATTATGGAATTTACGACTTCAATTTTATGCGATACTTTCACTGACATGGTCGATGTAGTTGAGCCAATGTTTAGCAGCTATGGTGGCATTGACTCATTTTATGGCAGTATTCGCACAATCAAGTGTTTTGAACATAATGGTTTGATCAATTCAATTGTAGAAGAAGATGGCTCAGGCCGAGTATTATTAATTGATGGCGGCGGTTCACTGCGACGCGCATTAATTGATGCTGAAATTGCAGAAACCGCAGCGGCCAACAACTGGGAAGGTATTATTTGTTATGGCGCGGTTCGCGATGTTGACGAATTAGAAGAAATTGATATCGGCATTCAGGCTCTGGCATCAATTCCAGTTGGAGCTGATGATGATGAAACCGGCGAAACAGACATTGCGGTTAATTTTGGCGGGGTTACATTTTTACCGGAGGATTATCTATACGCGGATACAACCGGCATAGTGTTATCACCCGAACCACTTAGTTTAGACGACGAAGAAGTATAAACTTGCTCCCAAACATAACGCGGTAAAAATCGCGTTATGTTTAAAATCGCTTAATGATTTAATATTTAATTAGTATCTAAAGCCTGCCAATCAACTTCATCCTGCCTAATTCTAAAATTTCCGATGTAATGCAAATAATCACCCGGCTGAACCAGAGTATCAAGAGGTGGATTTACTTCTAAAAAATTACCATTTTTCTCTTTTGCTACCGCCAATAAAGTTGCATCATGAATATTTTTAAAACACTCAAACAAAACTTTAAACTGAATTGGGTTATTCATTTTGGCCGGTACCTGAATCGCATATTGAGTATCCCCAAATAAACCGGAAAGTAATTGCTCATATACTCGGCTTGCACCTGGATCTTGCATTGAGCGCACTAATATTTCCGCAATTTTAGATGAGCTACATTCGATATTGGGACAGTGACTACGTAATAAATCAACTTTAGATTCATCATGAAACCAAGCTGTGATATGACAATCAGCTGAGACAACCGGAGAAAGTTTAAGTGCACAAGTGAGGGTTTGATCATCTGTTTGACCAAAAATAATGATACGATCTGCATTTTCAACAGCCACTCTGCTTAATTCAGAATCAGAGGTATAAGAAGTTAATTTAGCGTAATCTACCCTATCGGAATAACCTAATATTGGATGTTCAGCTTGCTCAATATCACACAGTAGAATCCTGCGACCTTCTCTGTTTTTATCCGCTAAAATATGTTTAACCATGTCCTGTGTGACTTTTTCATGGTAACCAAATAATAAAATGTGATGTGTATAATGACTAAAATCTTTTTTACCCATAATCGCCCGCTTAAAATAATAAGTTAATGCTTGTCCAGCTTTACCAATAAAAGCAGCAAATAGAGCCAACCCCATTGGAATTTGAAATAACCACACCCAAGTTCTGCCGGCTAAAGTTTGTGGACTAAAATCACCGTAGCCAACTGTGCTAGTGGTAACCACATAGTAATAAGGATAAACCAGCCAGTCAGCTAACTCTTTTTCACCGGCTAAATATAAGCCAGCCCAACTTAAACCAAAATGAAATATCAGCAAAAAGATCAACAAAACCCAACTAAACTCATTGATCTGATGATGAAAAAATTGAATAACGCGCCTAAATACCATTAAAATATTAGCCTTCCAAAGAAAAAAGTTATCTATTTGTTTTTAAAATATTTTCTTTTTAATCTTAAATTAATGTGACAGTAGTGTAACAAACCACATAAAAGAAACGGTGTTTTCGTAAATAAAAACTTACAACAAATCTCACACTGACCACTAACCTCTCTCCCCAAAATTAGCAAAAAAATCTAATTTATCGCATTCTAATATCAACAGATAACGTAAAACAACGTTTAACTTTTACACACGGCATGAAGCTGTTTAACCGGAGTAATGTTATGAAAAAATTAACACCCATTTTGCTTGCCAGCCTGTTTAGTGCGAGTTGTTTAGCAGCAAATAGCCAAAATATTTATCAATGTGTCAACAAACAAACTTTTGAGCAAGATGCTGCATGTGTTGCCAATTTAATCGCTGATAACCAAGAGTTTAAAATTGAACTTGAGTCAGTTAATCAGCAGGCTGCTAATTTAGATAATGATAAAGTTTTATCTTTAATGCGTATGAACCCAAACGATCTTTCTATTGAGGTTATCGCTTTATCAGAAGAAGTTACAGAGCAAACTGAAAGTAAAAAGCTCTAATCCTTCAAATCAATCACGGGTATAATCTGAACCTGATCAACAAAGTGCTTATAAATCCTGATCCAGCTTCTCACGCAAAAAGACAGGGAATCTCGGTAAACCGCTTTTTGTTCTCCCCGTGTATTTAAAACTGATGACGCTACCTATTATAGGCGGCGTTTTCCGTTCTTCGTCACTAAACCCAGTACCAATTTTAAAAACAACCCCATTTTCATCTTTAACTAATAATGCGCCTAACATGCCTGCATATTTACCTTGACCGGGTAAATGCTCAATAACGACCGCATCAGCATCAATAAATTGTTTGAGTTTAAGTAAATCATCACTTCGTATTTTTTGATAATAGGAGCTGCCTTTATGTAGCATTAACCCTTCGCTTCCTTGGCGAACATAATCATCTAATAAGTGTTGTAAGGCTTGATGATTTTTCACCTTAAATTGAGGAACAAGCTTAATGTAGTCACTTGAATTGTCTGAAAATAATAAATTTAATTGCTCAAGACGTTGGTCAAATATGTCCGCAGAGCCGGGTAAATCAAACACCATATATTTGACTTGCTGCCACTGTTTATCGGGATTATCACGACGAATAATCCCAGATACTTTGGCAAATTGACCTCTAGCGATCCACAGCTCACCATCTAATGCTTGTTTAGGAAAGTTTTGAGTAAAAAACGCAGGGGCTTTAATTAAATTACCCGCCCGGCTCCAGAGTTTTTGTCCATCCCAATAGGCTCTGACACCATCATATTTTTCACTAACCCAATAATCAGCTAAATCTATACTGTCATTGTAGACATTAGCGAGCATTAATTGACTAGGTTTTGCTATTGCCGGAAAAACAACAAATACCCAAATCCAAAAGAAAAGTTTTAATCTATCCATGACTACACCAAAACCCCTACCAAGGCAGAGGAAATATAAATAATTTCAGTGTAGCTGAATTTAGAGGTTATTGGATATCTAACTGAATTTTTTCCATTAATGAGGTGGCCAAATTATTATCATAATAAGCTGCTTCATTAACAAAAGCGGTATATACCGTTTGTTCACCAGTATAAGGGATCACTTCACCGTCAAAAGTAATAAATAACGGATCGCCCGGATTTAAAGCTTTAAAGTCTGTATCCTGTACATTTTTATGTACCATGCCAATTCGTTCACCATGTTCATCTAATGGTAACTTTAAGCTTTTTATAAAACGATATGCTTCAATTTGTTTTGGTAACTCAGGTAGATTATCTTGATTATATAGATCCACAAAATCTAAAATATGCTGAGTTAAAATTTCACTTTGTTCAAACACATCGTGCCTTAATACAGATTGTGGTACAGGCCCAACTTCAACAATAACACCATATTTCCCCATAGTACATACTAAATGATGCTCGTTATTAGGCTTATGATCTTCATCGCAAAAAACCGTGACTTCAGGCATTTTTAATTTTACATAGGCTGCCAAAAAGTTATAAAACGTGCCTTTTTGCGGCATTAATAAAGTTGGCCCCATGTTACTGGTCGTGGTATGTAAATCTATAACTAAATCTGTTTTTGAGTCGCCTTTTGGACCAATCATTTGATTAAGCGCTTTTGCCCTCAATTGCTCATAGCCTGTTAAGGAATCATCTTGTAAGCTAGTAGCAGAAAATTGACGATTCAGGTCTTGGTCAACATAACGGCGATTAATCTCGTATGCTTTTGGATTACCTTGTACCAACTTAGGTGAGAATGTAGATCGTTGAATCAGCTGACTTTGTTTCTGCCACTTTTTCATCAGGTAAACACCCGTAATTTCATTACCGTGAGTACCACAAACAATAGCTACTTGTTTAATTTTCATATATTCCCAGTCTTAATTGCGCTAAATGAAATAAGTTAAATATACCTGTGTTATTTGAGTTTATACCCGTGCTATTCCAAAGTACTAAATTTAAGCCAAAGAAAAAATGCGTGAAACGAAACAATTTGACTTACTATCTAGCACTTTAGCTCGGCTTTTTGGGAGCGTCATGACCTCCCTCAACTACATAATATGAGTTTGAAAATATCCCACCAATATATTTTGTATTGATTGAAAACACCGTAATAGCTCAACAGCATCTTAAAGTAGCAGGTGTATATAAGCATAACTTAGCCACATTTAATCCTCCACCTAATTTTAAATTAAAGCTATAAAAAGCTATGTCATTAATTTGACGAAAAATATTGGTCCTATTATTGCTTTGCTCACATATATAAGGTTTGTTGACCTTCCAAGTACGGTTTTTAATCAATTTTTTGTATATCTATTTAAAAAATTTGAGGTGTAGTGAGCTACACAAACAAGCTGTCTATAAAAATATTGTGTTACATACACAGCATCTATAGTAGACAACACAGAAGAAATTCTAGCAAAAGCTGTTGTTAGTTTTAACGAAATTTGCACATAAGCGTCAACAACCTGATATAGGCATAGTTAAATATCACTTTTAAATATTAAGTTTTATTCGAGGTTTTTATATGATTTCTAACACTTCATCCACTCATATCACAGCTAAGACTCAATTAAATCAAAGTCAACCCCAAGCAATTTCAACTGAAAAGTTAAAAAATTCACATTTATCGTCAAAACAAGCAACGGCTTTAGTGGCAAATATTATCAGTGCAGAACCTAGTGCTTTATTAAAAACCGTGAATATTTCACAGCTGCAATCCACTCAAACATTTAGTTTAATTGCATAAATACACGTTATCGTTTCTATATGGCTTTTAACTGACTGTTAATCAATAAAAGATACTTTCTAGTAATAAAAAGCTGATTTATTAGCCTATTGAGTATATATTGTAGGTATTTTTAAGCAGTAACCAAGCCAGTATAGTCATAATGCAATCAAATACAGTTACTATAGAACCCCATATTCAGTTTAAGATCGATAAGCTCATACGAGTCTATCGTACTGCTGAATTTGATTCTTTATTTAATGCATTGACTGATACATTAACAACCCCACAAAAATTTTTAATCAAACAAGAGCTAGCTCGTTTATTTAGACCTTGTATTAAAACTATAGATTTATCAACCCAAGTAAAATACCCGGTCAGTGAGTTTAAATGGGGTAAAATGAGATTTTATCTAGATGAAATCTCAAAGCGTATTTTTATTCAGACAATAGATATATTTGGTGGCGAATATACCGAAGGAGTATATGAAACTGTTCTGTCGCCCAGCAACTATTTACAATACGAAAAGCAATTTCAACAAGAAGAACAGCTAAGTGCTTTTAAAGTACAAATCACAAGTTTAGGTCAAACGACAAAAAGATTAGAAGAAAGATTATTTTGTGCTAAGCCCGTTATTATCCATACCTCTGAGAATATACAATTAGATGCAGTAACTTCCAATATATCTCGCTCTGGATGCTTAATTCGAATTAAAGAGATACATCATTTAAAAATAGATCAACTAATCCGAATCGATTTCAGCTCATTAACAGAGCAATTTAAGATGAGCCAAAGTCCTGTTTGCTCCTATCAAATTAAATTTATCTCTAATCAACCAGATAAAGATGAATTATATAGGGTCGGTGTACAACTGAATGAAGGTAATCATGAATGGATGCAATTTTTAGATAGGTATGTACTTGCTAACCGTTCATCATTTAAGGTTGATATATCTAACGCTAAAGAATTAACAGAGTCCCGAATATTAGAAAATCATCTTCTAAAAAATACTCAATGGCTACCTATCTTTGCACAACTAAAGAATAACAAAGTTAAACAGGTAAAGTACTGTTTAACCAATAAGAATAACTCAAATGTGTCTGACTTTTTTGAAGATAAAGAGTCTTCAAACCGGCTGAACTCTATTATTTTTAAACTATGGCCTTCATTAAATAAGACAGACTCTAATA
Organism: Catenovulum sp. 2E275; assembly: GCF_025515275.1. Classification (GTDB taxonomy): domain Bacteria; phylum Pseudomonadota; class Gammaproteobacteria; order Enterobacterales; family Alteromonadaceae; genus Catenovulum. Next base: position 30,752 of record NZ_JAOPFU010000026.1, on the reverse strand, counting down.
TTCTTTTAGTTGGTAAACTGCAAAATCAAAATAAAACTCAATTTATTGCAGCCACTTTAAGCGATTTAATTTCGCAAAAACTATTTAATACCTTTGTTGATTTTGCCAAGTTAAAAGGAGAAATTAACGTTTATCAGGTTAGAACAAAGGCTTTAACAGAAGATATTCTTAATCAACTAAAATTAAACTGGTTTAAATCCAGCAATGAAGCAAACAAGGCTTTAGACCCACTAACATTAACAAATCAACTAATTTATTTATTTCCACTTATACAAGTAAAAGATTATATAGATACTATTCAAGCACAAAAAATCGAAAAACACGAACTAGCCAAATTAAATCAATTTTTGTGCCCAAAAATAAAAAACCAAACATTGAGCAAATTCGATGTAGTGGCTAAATGTGCAAGAAGTGAGCAAAGATTTTTTCTCAATTCACCTGCTAGTTTTTCCTACCAAAACCGTATAATCAACGCTCAGCTAATTGATATATCGATAAAAGGCCTAAGTGTTAAACTTTCAGAGATTCCTGCTTATCTTGAGTTAGGAGCTCTGCTCCCGCTTAATATAGATAAATTAGAACAATTTAATAAAATAGTAACGCAGACGGATGCTAAATATAAGTTAGTTGGTATAAATGAGCATAAGAATACGCTTCATTTACAGCTAACAGATAATGAGAATAACCGCCCCTTATTGAGTTTTATGCAAGCTTTAATCAAGCAACATAGAAGTAAACTAAAAATAAATGATCAGTATGATCGATTTATCATTCTGCAAAAAGCTTTATGTATTGCATTTATTAGTGAATTTCCAAGTTGCGCTTTTGGAGTGGTAAGAAGTAATAAAGCCTTATTTAAAACTAGTCGCCTATTAACAGCTGATAATGACGCTCCAGAATTAGATTTTTTAGAACAATTACAAAAAGCCAGTAATATAAATGAATTAACTCTATTCCCTCTACTTAAAGGGAATGAGAAAGTAACCTACGCAAATATTATCCAAGACTTTATAAGACATAAACAATTTAGCCACGATAGTTTCCTTTTTATCACTAATAAACACCAGCAAATGGAAAAAAGAATTGTATTCTCGGAACAAAATATTGATCAACTTAAAGCAGCTATCACAGATCAAAACCACAAAACTTTATCTTCTGTTCAATTATCTATCTATCCTATTTCAAACCCAGAAATTGAAACCGTTGCTGATAACTTACGCTATATTGCCCGCTATAACCGACATCAGGCTGAGCAATTAAAGCGTTTTGCAGATAAATTAATTGGCATGGTTGAATTAGTAAACGATGAAAGTTTTTGGCAGTTAATTCAGACAAAACAAATCAATGGTTAGATTGGTATGAGTTGATCCATTATTTAAAATGGCAAATTTTTAACTGATTTAAAAACAAAAAGGACGCATCAGCGTCCTTTTTATCTTTTTATATTACAGCTACCAATTGGCTTATAAAACTTATGTTTTATTTAGCTACTCTGAAGTAGAAATGTTGGTAAATTGTATCTTTCCAAACTTGCTGAATGATATTGTCACCATTGTCAATTGACTCACCTTCAACTTTCATTGATAAGCCATAGTTACGTGATGTCATACGCATAGTACCATTTGGCATAGGTTCAAAGCGCCATTGACTGTCAGCTTCACTACAAGCTGCTTGAACTAAATTATCAGCAATATCAACTTTACCATCATCATCAGACACACCATTTACAGCTAAACATAAACCCGGAGCATTTAATGACTCAAACGTGTAATAACCCATGTCTGTGTAATTGGTTTTCCACTTTTGACAAGCACTGTCTGTATACGACTGCTGCTCAATATTGGCATCAGCATCTTTACTACACTCAGCAACACTAACAACTTTACCGCTATTTGCATTAATCATAGCAAAAGTATCTACCGGCTCTAAGCGCCAGTCTGTACAAGTTGTAAATCTGTCACCACCGGTTTCAACTGCTGAGCCAGCGTCATTTGAACAAGTTGCTGCTTGTAAATGACCAATCGTTTGAGCATTAGCAAAACGTACCCAACCATGTTCCGAAGCATCTACAGACCAGCGTTGATAATTTGAAGAGACCCAATCACTGCTTGAAACTGAGTTTTCCGCATCTTCGGTCAAAAACGTACCATATTTATGGTTTGCTAAACGGTAAAAACCATCATTTGCCGGATCAAGTACCCAATCGGTTGCAGCATTTGTACAATCTGCTACTTGCGTTTCGCCCTGACCATTTGCAGCTAAACATAAATCAGAGTTACGGCTAACCACTTTATAACGAACACCCTCAACTTGTGCTTTTAACGGACCTTGCTCACCACTCGGTACAGGTAATTGTTGTTTATCCATTAATGGCTCGCCAAAATCAGGTAAACCATCCGCCGTCCAAGTGAAAGGTTGTGCACGGGCGGCACGAGTTCCACTACAACCATCAGTAGGTGAAGAGTTACCGTGATAAATTAACCACTCTTCGCTGCCGTCTGGAGAGGTAAAGAAACCATGGTGACCCGGACCATAAACACCGTTTGCTTTACTAAAGAATGGCTTATCAAATTTTTTCCATGATTCTGGTTTAACCGGATCATCACCCACTAATTCAACAACTGCTAACTTATAATCTTCGGTATTACAGAAACTAGATGAATGCGTTAAAAATACACGGCCATTGTGCTTGATAATTTCAGGACCTTCGTTAACCGGTAAACCTGAACGTTCCCACTCGTATTCAGGGCGAGTAATAACATTACGCTCACCTTCTAATGTCCAAGGGTTGGTCATTTTTGAAACTAAGTTAACCTGCTCCGGACCATGCCATTCAGACCATGTGAAATAAAGTTCGCCATTGTGCTCAAAATAACTACCGTCGATATTCCAGTGATCCGGCATTGGTGTGCCTTTATACTGGTAAGGCCCCATAGGATCTGAACCTTCACTTTCTAAGATGTGATTCTTCTGACCACCAAAGCTCTCTTCAACACCTGAGGTAATAATAATATACCAGCGTAAACCTTCAGGGCGTTGTAGTGGATGAAATTCAAAAGCCCAGAAGTTAAATGCACGACTAGGATCATCACCAGACCAAACGTAATGAGCAGGAGCATCCGCTAAACCCGCAATGGTTGGAGATTTGCGCATAACAAGCTGAGAAGTCCAGGTTGTTGTGGTTAAATAATAGTTACCGTTAAAATAATGCATCCAAGGATCGGCACCATTTCTAAACAACGGGTTAGCAAAAGTGTCAGCAGCAATCTGAGCATTTTTTGCATCATTTTGAGTCAATTCAGCGCTTGTGTTTTGCTGAGTAACACCACAAGCAGTCAAAGATGCAGCTAATACACCCATAGACAATGCTGATTTTAAAGACATCATTTTCTGTTTTAGTTTCATGTTGTGACCTTTTATAAACAACAGGTTCAAAAAATAAATTAATAAAAAGCTAATAAGTATTATTATATAACAATATACAAAAATGCAAACAAAAGACGTTAAAACTTAAACTTTTGTTTGCAACTTTTTAGCTTATTCGACCAACTTGCTCTTGTATTCCACTAACTGTTCCTGCGTGACAACCGGCCATTCAGCATCCCACTTAACAGGTAATACCTTGAGTTTAGGCAAACTTTTATCATTGGCATCGTAAGCATGAACCACTAAATAGCTTAAACCATCAAAAGTATAAAAACTGTTGTGGCCTACGCCATACCAATTTTTGTCACCTTGAACCAAAATAGAACCACCACCCTGTGCCATATCTTTACCGTCTTTATCTAAAAACGGACCAGTCGCCGACTTTGAGCGACCAACAACTACTTTATAGGTACTGTTTTCACCACGACAGCAAAAATCCCATGAGACAAACTGATAAAAATATTGACCATGTTTAGCAATAAAAGGCGCTTCAATTGCCCCAGGATAAGCAACCGTATCAGAGATTAATAAAGATCTTTCACGCTTAGCAGTTGAATGCCAAACTTGAGGCTCTGCAATTTTAGTTAAGCTTTTATCTAACTTAACCATTTTGATACCAGCCCAGAATGAGCCAAAACTCATCCAAGTTTCACCTTGCTTGTCTTGAATAATAGCCGGATCAATTGCATTAAATAAATCACGGTTAGGAATAGACTCAATTACAATACCATGATCCGTCCATTTATAGTTTTTGCTTGATTTATCAAGGGTTTTATTAGTTGCAACACCAATACCAGACGTGTTTTTGCCAAATGCAGATACCGAGTAATATAGATAATATTGATTGTTAGCAAAATAAATATCCGGCGCCCACATGTGACCGTCAAACCCTTTTATTTTTTGCGTCCACTGCGGCATATCAGTAAATACAGAACCTTGGTTTTTCCAACTTTTCATATCATCCGAATGATAAAAAACAATGCCCGGCCCGGTGCTAAACAAATAGTACCCTTTGTCGTTTTTAATCATGACAGGATCATGCACAATCACTTCTTGCGCACTGGCAACACTGGTAAAAAAAGCCAATGCCAAAGCCAATAGACTTTTAATTTTCATTCTAATACCTCATCAGTTAGAAAAATCATTTAAATGTAAATCTGGCGTAACAATCTATCTATAACTAAGCTTTGAAACACTTCCCCAAAGGGCTACACAATAAAATCTAGCGTTAGTTAAGTTGAAATTTAATGACATAATAAGTCATTAAATTTATTATGTCATTAGTCATACTTTTTAAAAAACAATATTTTTCATAGACATAAAAAATAACTCGAGCAAAAATAGGTAGTTACAAGATTATTAAGATGGAAAATAATTAGCAGATTTATGCTATAGTAATACCATTTAAACAATGTTAACATAGTTAAGTAAAGATAACTGAAATTTAACGTAGCAAATATTAGGGTAAACTATGAACTCAAATATAGACAAAAAAACAAGCTGTCGTGCATTGATTGGCGGCTGTTTAATCGCACTGGTCAGTTTAGTTTCTGGCTGTACTTCGACCAGTAACGAATCAAGCTGGGCAGAAAAACAAGCACAATATATTAACCCGTTAGCCGAAGAACGAGCTGACCCTTGGGTTTATAAAGATACAGACGGCAGTTATTATTTTATTGCTTCTGTACCTGAGTTTGACCGCATTATTCTACGTAAGTCAAAAACCATTAACGGTATCAATAACGCACCTGAAAAAGTGATTTGGAGAAAACACGAATCAGGTGAAATGAGTAAACACATTTGGGCACCTGAGTTACACAAAATTGATGGTGTATGGTATGTCTACTTTGCAGCTTCACGTGCCGAAGATATCTGGCACATCAGCATGTATGCTTTATCAAACGATTCAGCAAACCCGATGGAAGGTGAATGGAAAGAAGCTGGCCAAATTAAATCTGGCTGGGAAAACTTTGCATTAGACGCAACCAGCTTCGAGCATAAAGGCAAGCGTTATTATATTTGGGCACAACGTAGCCCAGATGACTCAAATAATTCAGCTTTATGGATGTCTGAGCAAAAATCAGCGCTTGAGTTAACAGGACCAACTATCCAATTAACTAAACCAGAATTAGACTGGGAAACCGTAACTTACAAAGTAAACGAAGGTGCGGCTGTATTAAAACGTAATGGTAAAATCTTTATTACTTATTCAGCAAGTGCAACCGATCATAACTATGCAATGGGCATGTTATGGGCAGATGAAGACGCTGATTTAATGGATCCTAAAAGCTGGAATAAATTACAAGAGCCAGTATTTTCGACTAACGAAGCTGTAGGTCGTTATGGTCCAGGTCATAACAGCTTTACTGTATCTGAAGATGGTAAAACTGATTTATTAATTTACCATGCTCGTACATATAAAGAGTTAAAAGGTAATCCTTTAACAGATCCTAACCGTCATGCTCGTGTACGTGTAATTGAATACGATGAAAACGGCTTCCCAGTTTTCAATCAGGAATTAGGTGACTAGTCTATCATAGGCTGTTACACATAACGGCCCCTAAGCACTTTTTAAACCCACTTAATGCTAACTGTTTTAAGTGGGTTTATTATTTTTAGCATCACACTAACACTTCCATATTCTCAGCCGTTTCAATATTCTTCCCAAGCCGCTTAAAACCACCTTATTACAAATTTAGCTAAAAAATATAACTTTCTAAACTCAATAGTAGTAACAAAAATAATTCTGTAATATCATGCCAAGATCGACGTAAATAATATTATGTAAGGGAATTTCCTTTGTTAAACAATAAAAGAAGAGTGACTAAACGAAGCTTATACGGCATGGTAGCCAACGCTTTAGGCGAGCGCATTGTAAGTGGACAATACCCTCAAGGCAGCATCCTACCCGCAGAAAACATTATTATGGAAGAGTTTGAAATTTCACGTACTGCCCTGCGTGAAGCTTTTAAAGTATTAGCAGCCAAAGGATTAATTCAATCTAAACCAAAAACCGGAACCAGTGTAAACTTTAAAAAATACTGGAATATGCTCGACCCAGACATTTTAAACTGGAGCTTTGATACTTCATCTGGTAAAGAATTGCTTGAAGATTTATTCCAGATCCGTCAGGCAATAGAGCCTAAAGCGGCATTTTTAGCTGCACAAAAGCGCACAGATGAACAACTGGCCGCAATTGAAACAGCCTACTATAAAATGGAAGCGGCAAAATACGGCACGGATGAAACCTTTTATTCTGATTTAGAATTCCATCAAGCAATTTTAGATGCCTCAGGCAATGCATTTATGGACTCTTTTGGTACCATGATAGAAACTGCCCTAATTCGTTCATTTAACGTAACAACTAACCGTGGCGAAGAATATTGGCTAGCCTCGCTGCCTATGCACAAAGCGGTTTATTTAGGAATAAAAGAAGCGAATCCAGAAAGAGCCAGATTTGAAATGGCATCATTATTAAATGTTACAGATGAAGGTGCAAAACAAGCTTTATAAGCTTAATTCAATCATATTATTTTGTCGGATATCCTGCGGTTTTTAGCGCATCTAACTTTTGGCTCAAGCGACTCACTTGAGCCCCTTTCAAGGTATATTTTTGCATCACTAAACCAACCAACAAATGCAAAATGCCCGGAATAATCGTAAATGCAAAGGCAATTCCATACATTGCATATTCTGTCGCTTCTTCGCCCGGTTTATAATCCAATACAACCAGTAAAGTACCCACAATAGCGCCCGCTAAACCAATAGCAATCTTCTGACAAAACGAGACCAAACAAAAGGTCATTCCCGGTACTCTAACCCCATGTTTATACTGGCCGTAATCAACAGCATCAGCAATTGCCGACCAAAATACAGGCGCATGTAAATCGACAATAAAACTAATTAAAAAGAAGAAAACAAAAGCGAGTGCGACTTGATGATCTGACACACAAAAGAACATTAAAATACTCAATGCACCAGCCAGCATTTGGCTTGAATAAAACAGCTTAATTTTACATAAACGCTTGGTGAGCCAAGTTGAAGCGACCATGGCTAATAAAGATGCTGATACATTTACCGCTAAAAATGCAGACTGAATTTCTGTACTGCCTCCTAAAAAGTAACCGGCATAATACATTGCCATCGCACCGCGGATCATAAAACCGATAGAGCTTAAGAAAAAGCTTAAACACAAAATCAATAATTGATCATTTTTAACCAAATGCATCATCTGCTGGCTAAAAGTTAAAGTGACATTTGGGTATCTAACACGTTCTTTAACCTGCGAAAAACAAAATACAAATAGTATCACCGCCATGACCGACATTAAGCCCATTGCCATTTGGTAACCTAATTGTAAATCCCCTTGCCAAATACCAGCAGTTGATAAAATAGGGACAAATACGGTAACCGAAAACGCAGCGAGTTTAGCCATAAATAGCCGATAACCACTGGCTGATAAACGCTCTTTTGGGTCTACCGTTAAAACATTTAATAGTGAGATATAAGGAATTGTCACTGCGGTAAACATAATAGTGACAAAAGCATAACTGGCATAAGCCCAGATTAATTTAGACTGGTAATCTAAATCTGGTGTCGTGAAAGTTAAAAATATTGATAACCCAAACGGCACAGATAAAAACAATAAATAATGACGATAACGTCCCCAGCGAGAAGTCACATTATCGCAAATATACCCAATAACCGGAGTAATTAAAGAATCAAGCACTCTAACAACCACAAACATCAACCCCATATCCTGAGGTGCAAGCCCGTATACATCGGTATAAAAAAAGGTAATCAGCAGCATCATAGATGAATAAGCAACATTAATTGCCATATCACCTGCGCCATAACCTAATTTTTCAATACGGGTTACTTGAGAATGTCTATTTTGGTTAGATGAATGAATTGCCACAGCCCTGATTCTAACTTAATTAAATAACTATCCGACTTATCCCTTGCCAATAAACAAGCTAATTTAAGTCAAAACAAGCCGGATAGTATATCGTATTACTTAATTTAAAACACCGCTAAATCTGTCTAATTATTGGCGTAATAAACGCACGCCATAAAAACCACCCGCAATCGAGTTAGGGTTAGCCACAAATTTAAGCGTGAGTTTACCCTTGCTATTGGCCACTAAATCAGCCGGAACAACATAATCTTTGGTAAAGAAATCATTGCCTTTATCACCATTTAACGTTTCAGTGGCAATGGTTTGACCATTAATTTGAATCTCAAAGCTACGGCCGTTATCTAAACCAAAATAAGTAATACGCAAAGTTTTAGCTTCTTGCTGTGGATCATTTAACTCATAACTAAACCACTTTTGGGTATGACGCCAGTGTTTACCCATATGAACACCCGCTTCTGTTGCTTCACCTTTAAAAAAGTGATCAGACTCCGGCTGCTGCTCGCCCGGTGCGACTTTATCAATGGTAATAGCATCTAAAGCGGCTCTTTGTTCTGCGGCTTTTTCCGCACGGGTTAAAAAGTCATCCATTTCTGCTTTACTGGTTTGTGGCCAATAAATTTCATAACGCGAATCATGTAATCTGAAAAATGGAATTAACTCCAGCTTTTCTTCACCCGGATTATACACACTTGAGTTAACCTGATAAGTTAATGGCTTGCCAGCAACAGGCGTTAACCCTGCTAAAAACTGCGCCGGTTCACCTACAATAAATGGCGTTGCTTCTGGCGGACAAACTGGCCCACTGGCAATGTGCCCCATACGTGAATCATCACCAACAAAGTTTAGCTTTTCATCTTTAAACGGATTCACCTTAGCTGCCATTGCAATCGGGCCATGCATGACTGCAAAATATTGCTGTCCATCCGGTAATTGCTCTAAACGATTACCAATTGGCAAAGTTAAACTTAATTTATCACCGGTTTTCCAGTCACGTTTTAAGCTAATAAAACCATGTTCATCTAACTTAACCTTAATGGTTTCACCGTTTAATTTAGCTTCAACTTCTCCGCCCTGAATCCAATTTGGACGGCGTATTTTTAATTCAAAATTCGCTTGCCCTTTGCTAATTGTAAACTCAGTTGAATTCACATCAGGAAACGCCGTATTTTGTGTTAATACAATCCCTTTATCTGTATCAGTTAATGTTGAGGCAATAAATAAGTTAACATAAATACTGCTATCGTCTTTGGCATAAATCATCTCACCATATTTACCGTGGTTTTCAATCCCAGAGCCAACACAGCACCACATACCTTTGTCATGCTGAGAATAAATCCGGTAATGTCCCGGCACCATAGGCGTAAAATAAACTAAACCACCATGCTCAGGGTGTTGCGACGATAAAATATGGTTATAAAGTGCACGCTCGTAATAATCCATATACTTATTATTGCTGGAAGTTAAAAATAACAAACGGCTCAATTTAAGCATATTATAGGTGTTACAAGTTTCTGGACCTTCAACATCTTCAACCATACTAGTGAAATCATCTGACGGATGAAAATGCTCACGCACGCTATTACCACCAATCACCACTGAGCGCTCAGAAACAATATTATTCCAAAAATATTCCGCGGCTTTTTCCCATTGCGGATTGCCTGTTGCATCAGCCACTTTTTTGAAGCCGATCACTTTAGGAATTTGAGTATTGGCATGTAAGCCATTAAGCTTATCTTGCGATTTAACTAAAGGATCTAAAATAATTTTTTGTGAAAAACGCTCAGCTAAAGTCACAAAAGACTGATCGCCGGTAATGTTAGCAATATCAATAAATACCGAGTTTAAACCACCATGTTCAGTAATTAACATGGTTTGAATTTGCTCATCAGACAAATTAGCAGCTAATCGCTGAGCCCAGCGTCCCATGTCAATTAACATGGTTTTAGCTTGCTCATTTTTACCAATTACATAAGCATCACGTAAACCTGTGTAAACTTTATGCAAGTTATACCAAGGTACCCAAAGCTTATTCATCGAGAATAAATCAGCATCAATTTTACCGGCAGCAACATCACGCCAAACTGGTTTAGCGCCCGGGATCCCCCCTAAATAACCATCACCGTTTTTTACCTGAGCATGGCGTAACTGCTCAATCATATAATCTAATCTTTGTTTGAGCCTAACATCACCACTTGCCGCATAACTTAAACTTAATGCAGATAAATAATGACCACCAATATGCCCGTCTAAACCGGTGTTTTCCCAGTTACCATAGCTATCTAATGTAGCAATACCGGCTTCACGCAAATAAGGTGCTAATAACTTATCCGGCGACAACCTTAATAAATACTCAACATTAGTTTGCTGGGCATGTAAAAAAGGCCCGTCTAATAATTTAACGTCGGCTAATGGATAAGTTGATAAAGGCTCAGCAAAAGCTGAGCTGATCTGTGAAGCTAATAAAGTTGCCCCAACCAGTAATAGTTTTTTTGATTTTTTAAACATGATCTTCTCTTATTTATGTAACTTATTAACCTCAACTCGGGTTAAAGTATATTCTAACTATCTGAATTATTTAACCTTATAGCTCAACATGGTTTCTAACGAGAATTTTTTTGTGCGGACAAGGCAAATTCACACGTCAATAGCTAGCCTATTGCAAGTGAATTTAACGCAGTCCCCATGAAAAAAGACCGTTTGAAACATATTCATTAAACCGAGTTGAGGTTTGTTACTTTATATAACGAATTAGCTTGTTAATAACCATAAAAAAAGCCAAGTTAAACTTGGCTTTTTTTATTTTTTAACTTTTACAGTTTTAACAAATCGGCTGGGCTACCGAATACCGGCATCCCCTGTTCGTCCCACTCAATCGCTTTAATAAAAGTATGTCTGTCTGGATTCCATAATGGATCACCTTCAATTTCGGTGTAATTGCGCGCATGAAATACCAATAAATCAGTTTCGCCATCTTCAGAAACAGTAAAACTGCTGTGTCCTGGGCCAAACATTTTGTTTTCATAACAAGTTTGAAAAACTGGCTGTTCAGATTTATGCCAGCTTGCTGGATCTAACAAATCTGCGTTTTCATCTGCCCATAACAAGCCCATACAATAGTTTTCATCTGTTGCACTGGCTGAATAAGTAACAAAGATTTTGCCGTTTTTCTTTAACACATAAGGGCCTTCATTCACCCAAAAAATACGGGTCTCCCAATCAAACTCAGGAATAGTTAACCGAATCGGCTCACCTTTAATTTTGGTTGGAGTTTCCATTGGCGCAATATAAATATTGGAGTGACCTTTTATGCCATCTTCTTTCTGCGCCCATAAGTAATACAGTATATCCTTATGGGAAAAAGTAGTTGCGTCTAAACAGAATGTATCCATTCCTGTATCAATTTGTCCGCAAAATTCCCAATTGCCTTCAACTGGATTTTCATCAGTACACTTAATGGCATACATTCTGTGCTGGAACATACCTTCTTTTAATTCACGGTTTGGTGCAATCGCAATATAAACATACCAAGCGCCCTGATTAAAATGAATCTCAGGTGCCCAAACTAAATCTGAATATGGACCAGTGTCCGGTTTTGTCCAAACCATACGGGGTTGTGCATCAGCCAAACCTGCAATCGTTTTTGAGCGGCGTAATTCAACCCCCTCGTAACTCGGTACAGACGCAGTAAAATAATAATAACCGTCTGTATGTTTTAAAATTTGAGGGTCAGCTCGTTGTGGAATAAGTGGTTTAATCTCGCTCACTTTAAATCTCCGCTATTAATCTTGTTTTGCCACTTGCGTAACTGGTGGTTCTGCCATTTCAGCAGCTTCTTGCTCTACAGGAACACCAGTATGAGAAGACGCGACTTGAGGCTCTATTTGTTTGTAATATTCGTCGGTGATAAAATATTTAGTCATCAATACACCAACTAGAAAGTGAAATGCGCCCGGGATCACACATAAAATCAGTGCAATACCAAATAATGCATGCTCGGTTTGTTCCTGATTTGGAACATAATCAAAATAAGCTAATAACCAGCTAACTATCGCACCAGCTAAACCCATACCGGCTTTTTGGAAAAATGAAATACCACCATAAGCTAAGCCAGATACACGCTCTTTATTTTTAACTTCACCATAATCTACTGCTTCGGCAATGGTTGACCAAAATACCGGTGCATGTAAATCAACCACAAAAGACAAGACAAAATAAATCACTAATGCAAGTAACATATCCCCCGGTTCTACTGCAAAAAACATTAATAAGCTCAATGCGCCAACCCACATTTGGCTGTATTTAAAAAGCTTAATTTTACAGTAGGATTTAGTAGTCCAAGTTGAAGCCACCATAGCTAATATGGCTGCAGCAACACCGGCAGATAAAAACAGAGATTGGAATTTTTCATCGCCACCTAAATAATATTTAGCATAATAAATAGCGATAGAACCCCGTACGACATAACCAATGGTGATTAAAAAACAAGCCGAACACAAGATTAACCACTGATCATTTTTTAATAATAATTTAAGTTGCTGCTTAAAAGGTTTGGTGTCTGCCACATGCACAATACGTTCTTTAGTCGTAAAAAAGCAAAACAAAAATAACCCAACGCCCATTATAGCCATTAACCCCATTGCCATTTGATAACCTAACTGCTGATTACCTTGCCAGTATTCATGTTTCGCCAAAATAGGCACAATGGTAGTCACTAAAAAAGCGGCGATTTTAGCAAAAAATAAACGATAACCATTGGCCGATAAACGCTCTTTAGGATCATTTGTTAATACCCCAATTAACGAAATATATGGAATGGTCACACTGGTAAACATGATAGTGACAAAAATATAGGTGGCATAAGCCCAAACTAATTTTTGGTTATAATCAAAGTCTGGTGTACTAAAAGTCAAAAATACTGAAATACCAAATGGGATAGATAGGAATAAGAAGTAGGGTCGGTAACGTCCCCATCTGGTGGTATATTTATCAGTAATCATCCCCATTAACGGGTCAGTAAACGCATCAATAAAACGAACAGCTAAAAATAAAATCGCTAAATCAGTTGGTTTTAAACCAAAAATATCAGTGTAAAAATAGGTGATAATTAACATCATAGACGAGATAACAACGTTAACCGCCATATCACCAGCGCCAAAGCCTACCTTTTCTAACGTAGATAGTTTGTACGATTTCATTCAGTTTCCTCAACTGTGGGGGCAATTCAGACTATAATCCAAATGGACCAAGTAAAAAGTAATACTATACTATATGTTAATCTTATGTATAGAATGTGTCAACCAAGGATTAGCAAACAAATTATGTAAACCGATAAATACTGAGCAATATTAAACTGTACCAGTTAAATGTAACGCTTTAATAAACCAAAGCGGCAAAAAGTATTTAATTTAAGTTAATAGTATATTACTATTATTGTAATACTTTTCAAATTAATAAATTTATAACCTATATAAAGTGAGGCGAAAATGAAAAAAATGTTCAAAACTTTAGCAGCATCAGGCTTGCTGCTTACAGCTGGAGCATTTGCAAAAAACCCTATCATTGACAATGTATTTACTGCCGATCCTGCGGCTATGGTACATGGTGATACAGTTTATCTTTATACCGGCCATGACGAATCACCAAGTAATAATGTCTTTTTCCAAATGCACGATTGGTTATTATTTACCTCAAAAGACATGGTGAATTGGAAAGCGCACGGCCCGATTATGAAAGCAACAGATTTTAAATGGGCAAAAGGCGATGCATGGGCAGCTCACATGGTTGAGCGCAATGGTAAATTTTATTTTTATACAACAGTACGTCATAAAGACGACAAACCAGGTTTTGCAGTTGGCGTTGCCGTAGCAGATACACCTTATGGTCCATTTAAAGATGCTCGTGGCAGCGCTTTAATTACAGACGATATGACCAAACAAACTCCTAACGATTGGGATGACATTGACCCAGCAATTCATATTGAAGAAAACGGTGACGTTTATATGTTTTTTGGTAACTTGATGCCAAAATACGTTAAGTTAAAAGACAATATGATTGAGTTAGACGGTGAAATTAAAACTATCGACTTACCTAACTTTACCGAAGCGTTATGGGTACATAAAAAAGATGATAACTATTATGTATCTTATGCTTGTGAATTCCCTGAAAAAATCTGTTATGCAATGAGTAAAAGCATTCATGGCCCGTGGGAATTTAAAGGTGTTTTAAATGAATTAGCTGGTAACAGTGAAACCAATCACCAATCAATTATTGAATTTAAAGGCAAAAGTTACTTTATTTATCACACTGGTGCATTACCACCAAAAGATGGTCAAGAAAGTGGTGGCCGTTTCCGTCGTTCAGTATCAGTTGATCCATTATATTATAATGAAGATGGTACAATTAAACGTATTCAAATGACTACCGAAGGCATTACTCAGCCTGTTAAATAATCATTTTGAATTTAAGTGAATTATAAGTTAAAGCGTTTTGTACTTTTGCAAAACGCTTTGTTTAACAAATTAAACCTAACATTTATTCTCTCTTAGTCAAATCCACTTTTTCTTTAATTTATTTTCCTCTTTTTATCAGCATCACATTTAATTACAGTTTTAGCTAAGCTATTCAATATAATATCTTTTATTAGCCGACCGCTTTCACATTATTCAAATTATCGTTAATTTCATACCTTGATTTCACCTTGTTAACCTTTTAATGACTTGAAAATCACAGCTTTAAAATAATATAATTATATTGTATTACTTATTATACAAAAATTCACAATGTCTTCTAATCCCTGTTCATCATGCTTGAGGTGAACGTAGTCACGGAGATTAAACATGTTTTCAAAAACATATTTAACTAGCGCAATTATTGTAGCTCTGTCTGCTCAAACAGCAGTAGCGGTAGCAGCAGAATCAACCCCAGAAGAAAATACAGAAGTAATCCAGGTAAAAGGAATTCGTGGTAGTTTAAACAAAGCACTTAGCATTAAACGAGATGAAGTTCAGATTGTTGATGCAATTGTTGCAGAGGATATCGGTAAATTTCCTGACAATAACGTTGTTGAAGCTCTACAACGTTTAACCGGTGTTCAGGTAACTGACCGTGGTGCAGGTGAAGTTAGTACTGTATCTATCCGTGGTTTAAATGACGTAACCACAACAGTAAATGGTCGCAACATTTTTACCGCCTCAGGCCGCTCTGTTGCATTAGCTGACATCCCTGCCAGTTTATTAGGTCAGGTTAATGTATACAAAACTCGTTCAGCTAATTTATTAGGCTCAGGTATTGCTGGCCAAATCGATATTAAAACTCAGCGCCCATTTAATTTCCAAGGTGATAAAGTAGTTTTAGCAGCACGTGGTATTTATCAAGAACAAGCTGAAGAAATTGATCCAAATGTCAGTTTATTAGCCAGTACGCGCTGGGAAAGCAACTTAGGTGAATTTGGTGCTTTAGTTAATATTTCTTATGCTGAAACTAACTATCGTGACCAAAGTGTAACTCCGGGTGCATTTGTACCTTTTGCGACAGATAATCCTACTGCTCCTTATGGCGCGTATGAGCGTATTTTTTTAGATCACCCAGATGTAGCTGAAAATCCAATTTGGGAAGCGGGCTTAGATCAAGGTTTATCTAACCAACCAGGCTCAACCATTGATATTAATGGTCAGCCAACTGAATATTTATTATCGCGTGACGCAATTTTCCAAAGTGATTACACGGGTAAGCGTGAGCGTCCGGCCGCTAACATTTCATTACAATGGGCACCAAACGCAGATTCAGAATACTTATTTGAAGCGTTTTATAACGGTTACCGTAATCAATCGAACAATGCTTTATTATTCGCCTATGCTGATGCATGGTGGGCATTAGACGGAGCAGACGCGCCTGTTACCTTTGACGGCACAAATATTATTAAAGAAAGAACCGTATATAGCACTTCTGGCTTTACCAGTGGTGATTTTGTTGATGCTAAAACAGATAGTTATGTTTATGCATTAGGCGGTAAATGGTATTTAACAGAAGATTTAATGGTTAAATCAGAGTTAATTTATCAGCAATCTGAATACAATGAGTCTTTCTTCGCCATGCGATTTAACGGCGGTTATTACGGTTTAGAAATGGACTTTAATGCCGACGATGGTTTACCGGCTTATCAATATTTAGATAACCCTGAAACAGCCGATATTGATGAATCAGATTTAACCCGCGCCGATGCTTGGACAGTAGCTGATTTATACGATAATGGTGCAAAACGCAAAGGCGAAGCCACTACCCTAAAAGTAGATGGTGAATATTATTTAGATGCAGGTATTTTCACTAAATTAATGTTTGGTGCTCGTTATGATGCGCGTAAAGCAGAAGAAAGTGCCCGTGATATAACAGGTATTGGTAGCGGTTTAGTATCAAGCTATGACGCTGGTTTAATTAATACCACTACAGGCTTCTTTGATGGTGAAGCGGATATTCCTACATCATGGATTTCAGCAGATGGTGCTTATATTCAGGCACACCGCGATGAATTCCGTGAAATGTATGCATTCCCAGCAGAACAATTAGCTTTACAAAAACTATTTGAAGTTGAAGAAGATACAGTAGAATTATATCTACAGACTGATTTTGAAACTGACTTAAACGGTCATATTTTAGATGGTCAGTTTGGTGTACGTTATACTGATGTACAAACAGATATGTTATTCATCGAAAAAGACACTTTTGTCCGTTCTAGTGATGATGCGTCTACCACTAAGTTATTACCAAGTTTAATGGTTCGTTATGAAATCACTGATGACGTAATGGTTCGTTTTGCTTATGGTGAAACTTTGCGCCGTCCAGACTTTGCTCAGTTAAATTCAAACATAAACTATATAGAAGATACGACAAATAAAGGATACGGCACTGCATCTGGCGGTAATCCAAACTTAAAGCCTACTGAATCTAAAAACTACGATTTATCATTAGAATGGTATTTTGCTGATACCAGCTCAGTTCATGCAACTTTATTTAAGCGTGAAATCGAAGGCTTTATTACAGATTTTGCTAACCTTGTTTATTACGATGGTCCTTCTGCTGCTGAAGATGAATATATGTTATCTCAACCAGATAACGCCTCGAATGGTGAATTAAAAGGTGCTGAAATTGGCTTAGTTTATTTCCCGGATAACCTACCGACTACACTAGACGGTTTTGGTGTTCAGGCAAGCTATACTTGGTTAGATTCAACACAGGATATTCCTCGCGTAGAAAATGGTGAAGTTGTTGGTACAGATACCACTAAAATGTTTGGTGTATCTGACTCATCTTACAGTGTGGTATTTGCTTACGAGAAAGAAAACTACGATATGCGTTTATCTTATGTATGGCGTGAAGATTTCTTAGCAGCTAATGAAGCTCGTGCGTTTGCTAACCCGCTTGGTATTTACCGCAGACCAGAAACCAGCGTAGATTTCCAGTTAAGTGTAGATGTAACAGAAGACTTAGTTGTTACTTTTGATGCGACTAACTTAACTAACGAGATTTACCAAAGCTACTATGGTGATGAAGACTTGTATAACTTAGGTAATGCAATTTACAGCAGAACCTTTGCTTTAGGTGCTCGTTACTCATTCTAATGTAGCGTGCTAAATTAATAAAAAACCCGATTCAGCTTTAGCTCAATCGGGTTTTTAATTTTAGTGGGTTAGTTAATTTAGTGATGATTATTATAGAGCTAATCCGCTAATCTAAACCAAGTCGATTTTAAATCAGCATATTGTTGTAGCGACCAAATAGATTTATCTTTGCCCATACCGGATTGTTTAAATCCACCAAACGGAGCTGATAAATCATCTTCTCCATAACAGTTAACATGCACAGCGCCCGCTTTAATCCCTTGTGCGATTTTATGTGCTGTTGTTAAATCATCGGACCAAACAGAACCAGCTAATCCGTATCTTGTATCATTAGCAAGTGCTAACGCATGCTCTGCTGAGTCTGCTGTGATAACCGATAAAACTGGACCAAAAACCTCTTGCTGAGCAATTGGCATATTATTAGTTACATTAGTGACTATCGTTGGCTCAAAATAAGCACCACCAGCAACTGGGTTAACTTGTTGTCCACCACAATATATCTCAGCCCCCTGCTCTACAGCCTGTGTAATACTGGATTTCACTTTTTGTAAAGCGTCAAGACTAACCATAGCGCCCACTTTATTGTTCATATTAAGTGGATCGGCTGGCTGATAGTTCAAAGCTTGTTGTTTAATTAACTCAAGTAGCTCAGCTTTTACCCCTGATTCAACAATTAAACGTGATGCCGATGAACAAATTTGACCTTGATTAAAAAATAAATGGCGCGCTAAACTTTTGGCAGCATAGGCAAGTTGTTTTGATGAATTTAATACAATAAATGGTGATTTCCCGCCGCATTCCAGTGCCACTTTTTTAAGGTTTGACATGCCAGAATATTGCATAATTAATTTACCAACTTCAGTTGAGCCGGTAAAAGAGATCATATTGACATCATTATGCATGGCTAGCTGTTTGCCGGTTTCGCCATCACCGGTAATCACATTAAGTACGCCAGCAGGCATGCCTGCTTCCAAAGCCAAATAGGCTAACTTAATGGCTGAAAAACTGGATTGTTCTGCTGGCTTTAAAATAACGGAGTTACCCATTGCCAGCGCCGGAGCTATTTTCCAAGCCGTAGAAATAAGCGGATAATTCCACGGCACAATACACCCAACCACACCTAAGGCTTCATAAGTGACTGTACCCAGTGCACCGGCTCTAGCTGGTGCGGTAAAACCATAGTTTTTATCCAGCGCCTCAGCAAACCAGCGAATACTACGTGCACAGGTTGGCACATCATCGTTAATTAAATTGAACATAGATTTACCCATTTCAAGGCAATCTAATAAAGCAAGCTCAGTTGTATGCTGGTCAATTAAATCGGCAAACTTATATAACACGTGTTTTCTTTGCTCAAGCGGCATATTAACCCAGTCACCTTTATCGAAAGCTTGCCTCGCCGATTGTACAGCAATGTTTACATCATTCTGATCACAACAAAACAACTCAGGTAATACTTTGCCGTTGACTGGGCTTACCTTCTGGAAAAGCCTTTCACTTTCAACCATATATTGGTGACCACCAATAACTGAATGAACATCAAACTTAACTTGCTCTGTAGCTAGATTCCAATTTTCAATCGACATGCAAAATACCATTATTGTTACTATATTTGATAGTAGTTGTATTAATCAGGATTTTAATAGACTTAAATTGTAATGAAAAGTTTATACACCCTTTTCAAAATATTTTTAATATAAATAGGATAAAGAGGATTAAGTATATGCCACATTTAAAGCCCTGTATTTTCAAGTATATAGACAAATTTAACACTCCCCCTCAAACAAACCAATAGCAATTAACAAAAAATTTACTAAAGCAAACATATTGACACAATTTAAATAGTATTATTAAATTATGATATTCTGTTATTAACTAATTTAGATACAAGTACACACGACATTTATCATTCCGATGACAAATGAATAAAAACATCTCAATTTAAGAGGGCTTTTTAAATGAAATTAAACAAAATAACATTGCTTCTTAGCAGTGTTTTAGCCATCACAGCTTGTGGCACAGATGATGGTAAAACATTATCAACCACAGAAGCACCAAGCAATCCAGGTAAAACTAATCCAAGTGTAGAGCCAAGTGCACCTGATTCTGAAATTTTAGATCCAACCACGGGTCAGGCTGAATTTACCAATGTTGGTGTACATGATCCATCTGTGGTTAAAGATGGCAATACTTATTATATCTTTGGTTCGCATTTAGCTGCGGCTAAATCCACCGATTTAATGAACTGGGAACTTTTCTCAAGCTATGGTGACAGTGTTGATGAAAGCCCACTATTTAATACTTACACCTCTGAAATTTCTGAAGGTATTGAATGGACAGATGGCTTTACCGGTAACTGGGCCGCCAATGTAATCAAAGCGCCAAATGGTAAATTTTGGTTCTACTACAACCACTGCGCCCAAGACGACCCAGCTACAGAAGCAAGAGATGAGGTTTGCCATAACCGTTCATATTTAGGTTTAGCTGAGGCAGATAATATTGAAGGCCCTTATGTTGATAAAGGAGTTTTCTTACGTAGTGGTTACCGTAATGCAGAAGAATTTGAAGCTTATCCATTAGATAATGGACAAACAACTTGGAATGGTGCCGTTGATCCTAACGTAATTGATCCAACCGCTTTTTATGATAAAGAAGGTGGTTTATGGATGGTCTATGGATCGTACTCTGGTGGTATTTTTGTACTAGAGATGGATGAAGAAACAGGCAAACCTGTTGCTGGCCAAGGTTATGGTAAACACTTAACTGGTGGTGACTTCCGAGCGATCGAAGGCCCTTTTGTATTTTATAGCCCAGAAAGTGATTATTATTACCTAATGGTATCAACTGCTGGTTTTGTTTATAACGGTGGCTATAATATTCGTATTGCTCGTTCAAAAACACCGGATGGTCCATATTTAGATGCTGCAGGGAACGATATTGCTGCAGCTGGTGGTTTAGATATGGGTGTTAAATTAATGGGCGGTTTTGTATTTACTCAAGAAGTCGCCGAAGAAGCTCAAGCTTGGGGTTATAATGCGCCGGGGCATAATTCAGCTATTTATGATGAAACAACGGGTCGTCATTTATTAGTTACCCATACTCGCTTCCCTCAAAGTGCAACCGAATTCCCGAATAACAGAGAAGCACACCAGGTTCGTGTTCATGAAATGTTTATTAACGAGTCTGGTTGGTTAGTTGCCTCACCACAACGTTATGTGCCTGTAGATGGCGAAAATATTGTAAATGAAGCTGATATTACGGGTTATTACAAATTAATAAACCAAGGCAGCAAAGTGAATTATATGTCCACTGAGTCTGGACATATTTCGTTAAATACTGATCACTCGATTACAGGCCATATTAAAATAGATGAAGAGATAACTTCGGTATCTGGTTCATGGCATATGTTGGGTGCTGGTCAAGTTGTCATTAATTTGGGCGAACTTGGCAAGTTTAATACTGTAGCCAGATGGCAATGGGACGATAGCCGTCAGGAATTAGTTCCTATTCTGTCTGGTGTTTCAACTACAAATGCAACCATATTGGGTAGCAAAGTTGATGAGATCGGAGCAACAGCGGAAATTTTAGCAGATGTTCAACAAACGCTAGATTTACCAACCGTACTAACCATTGATGATGAAGACTATATTATTCCAATGCAAGGTCGTAGTGGTGCGCAAATTAGCTGGGTTAGCAGCGATGAATACTACATTGGTAATGATGGTTCTATCTTTATTCCAACACCAGATCGTGGAGACCAAGTAGTTGATTTAGAAGCCACGATTAGCTTGAATGGTCAAAGTGTTACTAAATCATTCACTGTTGAGTTAAAAGCCCGTCCTGCATTTGTTAATGCAGTAGCCCATTACAAGTTTGAGGACGATTTGACTGATTCAAGAGGACTTAAAGCAGCAGGCAGCGTGACAGGTAACTTGATTAACAACACAGGTGGAACTTTAGCATTTTCAGCTGGTGATTTTGGTCAAGCTATTGATTTTGATGCTACCTATGGTGTGCTCTTACCAGAAGATTTAATTCAAACAAACACATACACAGTCGCTTTCTGGCTTAAACCAAGAGCTTTTACCAACTTTACCAGTGCATTTTATGGTGGCTCAATTGCCGATCCAGGCGGACAGCGAATGAACGTTATGCCGATGGGCTGGGTTGCAGATAACTTTATGATTTGGTCAGCTTACGGTGAGAGCGCGGTGTTTGCTGACTCTTGGGTGGGTATACCAACAAATAGCTGGTCTCATATTACTGTTACTGTTAATAACGGTGAGCAAAAACTTTACATTGATGGTGAGTTAAAAGCCACTGCTACTAGTATGTTTGACTTGTTTAGTAATGCTGGCGGTGTCTTTGCTTTAGGTGTCAACTATTGGGACACCCCACTTGATGCCCAGTTAGATGAGTTAATTGTTTACGATTATGCACTTCATCCTCTGGATATTAATGGTGCTGCGAAAAACAACTTAACTGATCCTGAAGATTTTGCTGATGTAATTAAAGCAGCACTTGATTTAGGTGATACCAGTGCGGTACGTGAAAGCTTTGACTTATTACGTGTTGGTCCATTTGTATCAGGTATTAGCTGGACATCTGACAACGACCAATACTTAAAAGTTGAAAATGGCAAAGCAGTTGTGACTCAACCAAGTGGTGAAGTTGGTGACCAAGAAGCTACCTTAACTGCAACGATTCAATTCAAAAAAGCGGATGGTAGTTTCTTTACCGATACGAAAGTATTTGATGTCACCATTAAGTCATTAGCCCCAGCTGAATATAGCTTTGAGGGAGACTTAACCGCATTAAATGATGCCGCCGAAGCAGGCACAGTAACAGGTGATCGCATCGATAATACTGGCGGTGCAGTATCTTACGTCGAAGGTGTTAAAGGCACAGCATTAGTGCTAGACGGTGCGTCAGGTGTTCGTTTACCAAATAACCTGATTACCACTTATGACTATGCTGTTTCTATGTGGTTAAAACCAAGTGTTATTACCGACTATACAACCACCTTCTTTGGTGCTGCAAACACCTCTAGCTGGGTAAGTTTTGTACCATCTCCTGGTGGTGCGAGCCGTTTATGGTCTGGTACTGCATGGTACGACGCTAACTTAGATAAAACTATCCCAGTAAATGAGTGGACACATATAGCCTTCTCTGTAGCAAATGGCGCTGTTCAAGTTTACGTAAATGGTGAGCTTAAATTTGAAGGTATTAACTTCCCGAATATATTTGGTACGGGCGGTACAACCTACTTCGGTTTAGGCGTTAACCATTGGGATGTTCCATTTAACGGTGCAATTGATGAACTAAAAGTTTTTGGTAACTCAATTTCAGCGAATAAAGTCAGTGAATTATATGCTGATGGCGAAATCCCAGCAGAAGAAACTGCAGAGTAATTAAACTCATCCGCAGAGGGTTTTATCCCTCTGCAATCAATAATTAAATAAATTTGAGCACTATGTGCTTAATTAAAAACAAGATAATTATGGAGTTACAACTATGTACTCAAAATCAGCTATAGCAAGCGCCGTATTAACCGCATTGTTAGCACAACCAGTATTCGCGGCTGAAGAAGAAACTAGCGAAGATGTAGAAGTTATCCAAGTAAAAGGCATTAAGGGCAGTTTAAATAAAGCGTTAAATAACAAACGTTTTAATACTCAAATTGTTGACTCAATTGTTGCAGAAGATATTGGTAAATTCCCAGACAATAACGTAGTAGAAGCGCTACAACGTGTTACCGGTATCCAGGTAACTGGCCGTGGTGGCGGTGAAATTAGTTCAGTGTCAATTCGTGGTTTAAACGATGTTCATACTTCAGTAAATGGCCGTGATGTATTTACAGGGGTTGGCCGTGCAGTAGCCTTACAAGATATACCTGCAAGTTTATTATCAAATGTAACCGTATATAAAACTCGTTCAGCAAGCCAAACAGAGCGTGGTATTGCCGGTTCAATTAATATTGAAACTAACCGCCCGTTTGATTTTGAAGGTTCAAAAGTAGTTTTAGCAGCACGTGGCATTTATTCAGACCAACCTAAAAAGCTTGATCCAAATGTTAGTGCTTTAGTCAGTAACCGCTGGGAAACTGATTTAGGTGAAATTGGCGCTTTAGTTAACGTATCTTACCTTGAAACCCATTTCCGTGATGACTCAATTACGGCAGGTGCGGCCTTTCCATTTTTTACAGCTAATGCACCAGCAGATTTCCAACCATATAAAATTATGAACTTTGGTACAGCCAGTAGCTACTGGTCTCCAGGTTTGACTAATGGTTTACCAAGCGAAGCTGGTTCAACTTTAACTGTCGGCGATCAGCAAATTCCATACTATTTAGCACGTGATGCGGTATTTGGTGCAGTAGGTGAAGCTAAACGTGAACGCCCAGCCGCTAGTGTCTCATTACAATGGGCTGTGAACGAGGAACTTGAATTATTAGCCGAAGGTTTTTATACCGGCTACCGTCAAGAGTTGCAAAACTCTATGTGGTTCACTAATACCTTTGAAGAAGATGGAAACAACGGTAACTTAAATATTGATGAACCAATCTTAATTGATGGTACTAACATAATTAAAGAACGCCAAGTATACGCACCAAATGGTTTCCAAAGTGGTGATGCAACTACAGGTAAAACTGACAGCTATTTATTTGCAGTTGGTGCTAAATGGATGCCATCTTTAAACTTAACAATCAACTCAGAGGTTATTGCACAAAAAAGTACCTTTGAAACTGACTTTTTTGCAATGCGATTCGATCGTAAAGCTTATGGCTTAGATGTCGATTTTAACAATAGTGAAGGTGTTCCAGGCTTACATTTTTGGGATAATCCAGCAACGGCTGACCTTGATGAATCAGATATGGCAGCTCCAGCTAACTGGAATTCAGGCACTTTATACGATAATAGCGGCAAACAAGATGGTGACGCATTAACGTTTAAAGTAGACGGTGAATATTTTGTTGATTCACTCGTTGAAAAAGTGCGTTTTGGCGCAAAAATTGAGCAACGCGGTGCAAAAAACTATGCTCGTGAACAAAGCGCAACCTCTGTCATGCCAGTTGCAGATATGGCACAAGCAATTGTTGACGCTGGTGGTTCTGGTGATGGATCTGACTTTATCAAACAAGTAGATGATTATATGTTTGGCCGTGCAGATGTATTTGATAGCTATATTACAGCTAATGGCTTATATATGATTGATAATGCTGATGCTGTTCGTTCTGTTTACCAGTATGAAAAAGCTTCACTAACAAAAACCTATGATATTTCAGAAGATTCATTTGCAGTTTATGCAACAGCTGATTATCGCTATGAAGATATTAGTGGTGAATTTGGTATCCGTTATGTTGATTATAAACAGGATATGGAGTTCTGGGATTTTGCTGGTAATTATGAAACCGAAAATAGTAGTCAACGTGAGATTTTACCTAGCTTTACTTTAACCTGGGATATTACAGAAGATTTAGTAGGCCGTGTGGCTTATACTAAAACTTTACGTATGCCTGAATTTAGTGCACTAAGTGCGCTTCAATTCTGGTATGACCCATTAACTGAAGGTGTATCTTACGGTACAGGTAATGGCGGTAACCCACAGTTACAACCAACTACTTCAACTAACTATGATGTTACACTTGAATGGTATTTTTCACCAGGTAGCTCATTATACGGTTCTTTGTTTAAACGGGAAATTGAAGGTTTAGTAATTAACGGCTCTAAAATTGTTCGTCGTGTGGGTGAAGATGATGTAGAACGAGACTATATCTTAAATGCCCCAGTAAACGCATCGGACGGTGAGTTATCAGGTGTGGAAGTTGGTTTAGTCTATGTGCCTGAAGATTTACCTGAAATGATTGACGGTATTGGTTTTCAAGCAAGTTATACTCAGTTAGATTCATCTCAAACAACCACGGATTTCAATGCAGATGGAACAGTAGGTGCAGTTGTAGAATCTAAAATGTCAGGTGTTTCTGATTCTTCATACAGTGTTGTTACCTTCTATGAAAAAGAAAACTTTGATATGCGTTTATCTTATGTATGGCGTGAAGCTTTCTACAGCCATAACGAAGCTTTATTCTTTGCTAACCCATTACAATTCTGGAGCAAACCAGAGCAAAGTTTAGATTTCCAATTTAGCTTTGATGTCACAGAAGATTTAAGGATCACGGTTGATGCAACTAACATTTTAGATGACAAATACCAAAACCATTATGGCGAAGGTAACGTAGATACCTTTAACTTTGGGACAGGTATTTACTCACGTACATTTGCTGTAGGTGCTCGCTATCAGTTCTAAAAATCTGTTTAACTTAACCGATATTTAAAATTAAAACCCCGCTCTGCGGGGTTTTTTATAGATTAAGTTTTATATTTTATAAACCTGACTCTCTAGACTATATTTAACCCATTCAAAATTTACAGTAACCTAAAACAACAATTCCCTCACATTAATTAAAACATTCATTAAAGCGTTGTAATTAAGTAATATTATATTTAATATACCATAAATGATTTTCCAGAGGTTTTGACATGCTTAAATTGATAAAACATACGTTAGTTGTATGTAGTATTTTAACGGTTTTATCTCCGCTTTTAGTGAATGCCAAAAATATAGAGATACGCCACAACAAAGTAGAAGGCGTTGGAGCTAAAGAAGAATATCAATTTGGTCTGCTAAAACTGGCATTGTCTTACGATAAAGAAAATACCTACACATACAAACCTGCCAGCCAGTTTTTACCTCAGTCAACTATGGTTGAACAACTAAAGTCAGATAGATTAGATGTTGTTTGGACGGGTACCTCTAAAGAATTAGAAGCCCAAATACAGCCAATTCGCATCCCTTTATACAAAGGTTTATTAGGCCATCGAATTTTTATTATCCGTGAAGGTAACCAATATAAATTTGATAATGTAAATACCTTTGCCGAGTTAAAACAATTAACCGCAGCGCAGGAGCGCACATGGGCTGACACTAAAATTTTACGCAGCGCAGGTATTCCGGTCATTGGCACTCGACGCTACGAAAACCTATTTTATATGTTAGAGGGAGGCCGCTATGATTATTTTCCACGTGGTGTACATGAGCCTTGGTCAGAAATTGCAGCCCGACCAGAGTTACCTTTAACTGTTGAAAAAAGAATTTTAGTTAAATACCCAATGCCTGCATATTTGTGGGTTCAAAAAGGTAACTATGAACTGGCACAAAAAATAGAAAGCGGCTTACGCCAAGCAATTGAAGATGGCAGCTTTGACGCATATTTTTTTGGTAACCCAATGATTAAAGATGTTATTGAAAAAGCGCATCTAACTGAGCGAGTCGTATTTGAAATAAATAATCCGTTTGTTCCAGATACAACCCCGTTTGATGATAAAAGCCTATGGCTGGATATTAGCCAGTTAAAATAAGTTTTATAAAGCACAAAGTGGAAATTTGGAGAATAAAATGAATTTAAAAGCCATTCCGTTTACCTCTGCCGCCCTGTTCGGTTTGTTATTAAGCGGTTGTAATGCGGTTAGTGAACAGCAAAACTCGTTACCATTTGAGAAAAAAGTATCACCTATTCAAACCAGTTATTACGGCACTTTGCCAAATGGTGAAGAAGTCACTGAATATACTTTACGCAACGATGATGGCATTGAAGTTTCAGTGATTAGCTTTGGTGGCATTATCACTTCACTTAAAGCACCTGATAAAAACGGTAAACAAGCCGATATCGTATTTGGTTATGATAATTTAGAAGGTTACATTAACGATACTTATTTCTTTGGTGCTTTAATTGGCCGCTACGGTAACCGTATCGATAAAGGCTTAATCACAATTGATGGAACTGAATATCAATTAGATACTAACGATGGCCAAAACCACCTGCATGGTGGTAATCAAGGCTATGATAATAAAAACTGGTCGGTTATCCCGTATGTTGACGGTGAAGATGTTGGCTTAAAATTACAATATTTTAGTCCAGATGGCGAAGCGGGTTATCCGGGTAATTTAACGGTAAGAGTTGATTACAGATTAAGTGGCAATGAATTATTAATTGATTACAAAGCAACAACTGATAAAGCCACACATGTTAATTTAACTCAGCACAGCTATTTTAATCTAGCGGGCGAAGGCGATATTTTAGACCACGAGTTAACGATTCCAGCTCAGCATATTACACCAGTAAATGAAACGTTAATTCCAACTGGTGAGTTTATGCCGGTTGAGGGTACACCTTTTGATTTCACTCAACCGACGGTAATTGGTGAGCGAGTCAATCAAGATAATCAACAGTTAAAATATGGCTTTGGTTATGATCATAACTGGGTATTAACTCAAGATGATAAGCAAGAGTTTAAACTGGCAGCTAAATTAAAAGATCCTAAATCAGGCCGTGTATTAGAAGTATTTTCTGAAGAGCCAGGTGTGCAATTTTATGGTGGTAACTTCTTAGATGGTACCAAACAAGGTAAAGGCCGTACATTTGATTACCGCAGCGCACTTTGTTTAGAGCCTCAACATTTCCCTGATTCACCAAATCAGGAAAACTTCCAAAGCACATTATTACGTCCGGGCGAAGTTTATCATACTCGTATGAGCTATAAATTCAGCGCAGAGTAATTTTTACAGATATGTTATCCATTAAGGCAGCTCTAGCTGCCTTTTTTATTTAAATGTCCTCAACCACTAAAAAGATAAAATAATGATGAAAAAGTTAGTGCTTACCATAGCTGCAACTGCAATTATATCAGGATGCAGTCAAAACCAGACAGGTGCAATCTCAAGCCCAGATAATCAACTACAAGTAAAACTTAATTTTGAAGATAACCAATTAGTTTATAGCGTGTATCGAAATAATCAGCTGATTATTGAAAATTCAGATTTAGGTCTAATTTTTGAAGACAGAAGCTTTGATAAAAACCTGAAAATTATTGCACAGTCACCCGTTCAACCTATCCATGACGAATATCATTTATATTCAGCTAAAGTCAGCCACATTCAGTACGATGCTAACGAGCAAACAATCACACTAGAAAACTCAGACAAACAACAATTAGATATAAAATTCAGAGTATCTAACGATGGTGTGGCTTTTAAATATATAGTGAAAGGGAATGCATCTGAACAAGTCACTTTGCTAGATGAAATAACTGAATTTGATTTTAGCATGGACAGCAAAGCCTGGATTCAGCCTGTTGCCGAAGCCCAAACTGGCTGGTCTAATACCAACCCAAGTTATGAAGAACATTATTTGATGGAAGCAGCAGTTGATACGCCATCACCCACTAAAGCCGGTTGGGTTTTCCCTGCTCTATTTAATGTTAAAAACGAAAATACTTGGGTTGCAATTACCGAAGCTGGAATAACCGCTCATAATCATGCTTCTCGTTTAGCACCAACTTCACCAGATGGTGCTTACGAAATAGATAAGCCTATGGCTGCAGAAGTATTTACCAATGGCGCCTTAATGGGTCATAGTAATTTGCCTTTTTCGACGCCTTGGCGAGTGCTGGCTATTGGTGATTTAAAAACGGTTTCAGAATCAACCATAGGAACAGATTTAGCTGAGCCAAATAAATTGACTAATACGGATTTTATTAAGCCCGGCATATCGTCTTGGAGCTGGGGATTATTAAAAGACGATTTTACGGTATTTCCGGTTCAAAAAACTTTTATTGATCACGCCGCCGATATGAAATGGCAATACACCTTAGTGGATGCAGACTGGGATCAAAAAATTGGCGAAGAAAAACTAGCTGAGCTTGCACAATATGCCAACTCAAAAGGGGTTGGTTTATTAGTTTGGTATAACTCATCTGGCGATTGGAATAAAACACCTTACACCCCAAAACATACTCTGCTCACCCAGCAAGATCGCCAAGCTGAATTTGCAAAATTAAAAGCAATGGGGATTAAAGGCGTCAAAATAGACTTTTTTGCTGGTGACGGACAATCTATGATTGAGTATTACCACGATATTTTACAGGATGCCGCTAAAGCCGAACTACTGGTTAATTTTCATGGTGCAACTTTGCCACGAGGTTTACACAGAACCTACCCTAATTTGATGACAGCAGAAGCAGTGCACGGTTTTGAAATGGTCACCTTCTTTCAAAAAACAGCCGACTTAGCAGCTAGCCATAGCGCTGTTTTACCATTTACCCGTAACTTATTTGACCCTATGGATTACACCCCAACCACATTTAATCCTCTGGCGAATAATATTCAACGAAAAACCACTAACGGTTTGCAACTGGCGCAAAGCATATTATTTGTATCCGGCATTCAGCATATAGTTGAAACGCCAGATGGTATGAAAAACGCACCCTACTACGCCAAACAGCTTTTACAGGAAATTCCGGCAAGTTGGGATGAATCGGTATTTATTGATGGTTATCCGGGCAAGTTAGCTGTTTTTGCTCGCCGCTCTGGCGATAATTGGTATATTGCAGCGTTAAATGGTGAAAATAAATCAAAAGAGCTGAACTTAGATTTATCTCAATTTGCTGGCAAAAAAGCATCAATTATTGCAACAGGGAAAGGCCAAGCCAATTTAGTTCAATATCCCATTGAGTTAAGTTCAGAAACCAAAATCCCGTTACTGGCTAACGATGGTTTTGTGATTAAGCTTTAATCTAAAACTAACAAAGCCGTTTATGGATAATAAACCAATTATACAAAAACGGCTTTGTTCAATCTAAATAACCTCAACTCGGGTTAAGGTGTATTCTAACTAATTGAATTATTTAACCTTATAATTCCACATGGTTTCTAACGAGAATTTTTTTGTGCGGACA
>NZ_JAOPFU010000025.1 GCF_025515275.1 Catenovulum sp. 2E275 | reverse complement strand
CAAGGTGGAGATATTAACGCTTGGGTATTAGGCGAAACGGCTACTTTTGATGGCAGTGGTTCTACCGATGCTGATGACGATGATTTGCAATACCGCTGGACATTTTCACGAAGTGGTAAAGATGTTGAAACTATAGGTAGTAATGCTGTTATTGAAAATCCAAATCAGGCTATTGCCTCTTTTACTCCAGATAAGATAGCGACTTATTATGTTGAATTGACTGTTTATGATGGTACAGAAGTTGTTCGAAGTAGTACTAATGTTATTAATGTGAATACATTGCCTGAAGGTCATGTTAATACAGCACCTGCCGCTATAATTGGAAAAAACTGGTACACCGGTACTTATGAAATTGAACCAAGCTCCGGTGTTTCAATCAATACAGATGGCTATGATAAAGAAACTAGTTCTGCCTATTCTTTAGTTAGAGAGTGGTCTATTACTAGCGCACCGGATGGTTACGATATTGACGCTGCTAATGTTGAGTTGACAGGTGTGGCTGTCTTTTCTTTAAGGTTTGATATTCCTGGTACTTATACCTTAAAACATAAGCTATCTGATGGTGAATTTTATAGTGAAATTGAACAAGACTTTGAAGTTTTATATGGGGCGAATAACGCACCAGATGCAGTTGCTTCAACTTCAACTAAAGCGCTTAATTTTATGGTTGAGGATACAATTACCTTTGATGCGAGTGGCAGCACTGATGACAGAGATCATCAAATGTCAGCATTTGATTGGGTATTGGTTGATAAACCAGATGGCAGTGAAGCTGAATTAGTGAATGCAGATACTGAAACCCCAACTTTAACTTTAGACAAAGCGGGTCCTTATTCAGTTAAATTAAGAGTTCAGGATGCGTTAGGGGCTTGGAGTGGTTATACAGATCGCCTTACCGTAAAAGCTAAATCTGAAAATAATGCGCCAATATCACGTCCAATCATTAACTTTGAGTATGATGAAGAACAACCATTTGTGATTTATCCAACAGTCGATCCTCAAGTCGAGGATTGGGATTCGAGTGACGCAGCGCTACAACCATGGGAATATCAGTATTTATTTAATACTGGTGTGACCTTTTCCGGTGATGCCTATGACCCAGATGGCGATAGTGTGGTGTATTTATGGAGTTTAGTAAATGAACCGCAGAGTGTGGCCTATGCTCGAACAAAAAATATGTGTCTAAATGGTTATCTAGTAAATGCTCAAGGCGAATATAAAACCCCACAAGAGCTTTATGAGTATGTCATTAACTTGAAGGAATGGAGTTGTGCCAATGTTGCTATTTCACCTGCAACAGAGGGTAATTATGAGTTACAACTCATCACGACTGATGGTATGAGTGAAACTTCACCGGTTAATATCAGTTTTCCTGCGGTTTACCGAGCGAATTATCCAACGCTATTACTAGAGGATGATTATAGTAGTGAAATAAACTCTGCAGATACAACTTTATCTCAATCTGATTATTTAGATCGCCAACTCATATTTCCATATCATTTTATCCAGCTATCAAGCTTTCCAGTCTTTGATAATCAACTTGTGTTTGGTACAAGTCAAATGATTAAACGTTATCAGTTATCGGCTTTTGATCAGGATTATACGATTACTAATTTACAGGCGGTTTCTCAGGCAGAAGGCGGTTATCAAGTATCTTTTAGTGGTTTAACAGATGGCCAAGTTATTAAACAGGGTGAATCTATTTTCTTTGAGTTAATCATTACCTCACCAGATGAAAAGCCGGATGAACTTGTAATGAGTACGGATATGGGCGCTTTTACCTTAGTCACTAGAGATAATCAGGCTCAAGGCATCAGCTTTAGTTTTGAAATAGCTGAAAAAACTGGTTGGACATTTACATATGAGCCTTATATTTTTCTGGCTGATTGCCAAGGGTGTGGTGTTTTTTTTAACTGAGTTCATATAACTTTTTGAGTAAGCAACTAAAACTATTAGCCTTCAATACTTTATTTAAATAGAGTGTTGAAGGCTTTTTTATTGGCTGTCTACTCGTGCCCAAAGTTAAGATTTTTTTAATTTAACTGAAAAAAATAAGCCAGCTAATCGTTATTTAAGTTAAAGGCGTTATTAAATCACCAAAGGAATTATCCATGACATCGACTTATTCAAACGATACTATCAACTCTGAGCAAACAGCGCTGCTACGGACAAAAAAGTTGGATACATTAACCGATGCCCAACATCGAGCTTTGCATGTAATTGTGGCTAGAGCAAACCCGTTTGCCAGCCGTGAAAATTTTGCGATTTGGGTCAGTGTGCAATATCAATTTCAAAAAATGATATCCAACTTATATTCAAATCCGACACTTAAATCTTTATTACCGGATTTAGAAGATCGAAGCCGGTTAACTGCTGCCGAAGCGGATTTAAAAGATTTGGCTCACCCAATACCTGACGTGAGTTTGGTACATGTGGATGACTTTTCAACTTCAGAAGCTTTAGGCTGGTTATATGTTTCCGAAGGTTCGACTTTAGGCGCGGCAAAATTAAAGAAAAAGGCAGCGGATTTATTAGCATTATCAGATAAATTTGGTGCACGGCATTTAGCAGCGTCACCAGACGGTCGAGCTAAAAGCTGGAAACGCTTTACTGATGTGTTAAATCAATTACCTATGAGTGATACAGAAGAGCAAAAAATGGCGTTGGCAGCACAGGATGCTTTTAATTACTTTGCTCTGGCATTGCAGCAAGCATACGGTTTAGATGAATAGGCAGTATCAAACTATCATTTTATGATGCAACTACTTAGTTGCAATAGCTCCATAATATTAGAATGAGGCAGGTTTTGTTTTCATTCTAGTATTTAATTTCAGCTCGGTTTAAGCTGAAATTAAAATAAATTCGAACTGATTAAATCACCTACCTGAATGTTCTCGAGCCGCTGATTATTTTTGGTTTGGGCAAGAGCTGAATGGGCATACACCTGAGTAACTTCCACTTCGTAATGACTGACGATAAAATTAGGGCGTACTTTACCTTGTCTGTCGGTAAAACTCGCTTGATGCAGAACTTTAAATTTATCACCGGCTTTAACCCCGTTTTGGCTGCCTAAGTTAAACCGTAATTGATTGTCTGCTACATCAATTACTTTGGCATTAGCCGATTTACATCGCATAGAGGCTTCTATTTCGTTGAGTGATTTATCTAACTGGCTGTTAATTGCTGCGCCGTATTCGCTTTGCCAAAAGCGGCGGCTGTTAATATCAACAGTTTGTTTGGTGTCAAAACTCCAGCTTGCATCTGTTTGATAAGTAAACGTATTTACTTTTTCACCGCGGTAAGCATCATACAGTTCAATTTGCATATCAAAATATCTATGTGCCTGCTCACCGGTTAGCCAGTTGGTCATTTTATTATCATTATATTCTATTGATAAATCGGTTAACCTGCCGGTGAGTATATATTGAACATCACTATGCTGAGCTAAGTTATCCAGCATAGCCCGATTTAGCTGACCTGTTATATTTTGCTGTACATTGGCAAATTTCATCGGCGATTGATAATAATCCCTGACATCTAAACTGCTGGATTGATTAGTTAATGCCTGATACAGAGTTTCACTGACTTTATTGCCAAGTTGGTAGATTCCACCAATTTGAGCTTGCGCTTGATGGCTAATCACAAAAGGGATCACAGCTAACGATTTACGGTAAGCAGCGGTCATACATTGCCTCTCATCGGCAAAAATATCAGCACGGATAGTCACATTTACGCTGCTATTGCTCCAGTCTTCAGATAAAATTTCAATATCATTTACAACCCCGCTGCTGCGAACCATAAATAAATCCTGAGTTAATAAGCCGTTTCTAACTTGCTGAATACTGGAGATAGACGCACCGGAAAACAAAAGAGCTTCTTTAATGGCTTCATCCACTGCTTTTTTTCGGGCGGAGGTTTTATCTCCTTGGTGAATCTTAGCGACCCCTGTTGTTTGATACCAAGCTGCTAAACAAACACCTGGCATACTAAATAATATTAAGCTGCTTATTATCGAATTGACTAATATGGATTTTTTAATATTTAATATATTCATTGCTGGTGTCTTATCTCTATTTTAGCTAGCGTCAAAAATATAACTGTTGAGGTATATTTTTGGCTAAAGCCTGATTTATAAATGCTGATTACAGGATAAAGCGAAATTTATGCCAATCTTTTTTATCTTTAATCTAAGGAAATTTTTAGATAATAATCAATCACTAAACTAAAAAGTAAAGTGTCAAAAAATAGTTGGAATTGATTTTGCATCATTGATAACCAAAATTAGTCTAAACAGCTTACTAATAGACTTATATTCAGTATATACAGAGGTCGGTTAAATGAAAAATACGGCTAAATTTGGTGGTTTGATCACTTTAATGCTCGCTGTAATGGGTTGCACAACTCATTCTGTTAACAGTTATATGGTGCCTCAAACACCAGCAGGGCTTAATCAAAATACAAGCCAGCCAGCTCAGGTCAGTCAATTATCTATTAAAGCTTATAGCTATATGTTGGCCGATGAATTGTTGGCACCTCTTGCCGGAAAAACTTTAAATGGAAAAATTGTAGTTGCCCAGTTTGTTGAGCAAGCTTCCCGTCTAACAACTCAGGATTCATCTCAATCTTTAGCAGGAGTCGGTGGGCAATTAGCCGAAAGTTTTATTTATGAGCTGAATAAACGTGGTTATAAAGTGACTGATTTTAAATTGCGATCGTCTATTCAATTAAACCAGCAGGGTGAATCTGTATGGAGCCATCAATTAGCAGAGCTTAAACAGCAGGTGGATGCAAAGTATGTTGTGTCAGGCACATTAACCCCACATGAAAATGGCGCTGTAGTAAATGTTCGGATGATGGAAATGGCGAACGGCTCTGTATTAGCAACGGCTCAGGGCTTTTTACCCGACAATTTATTTTGGAGCAGTGAAAAAGTGACGACCCGTGACGGCATGTTAATGCACAGAGGCGAATCAAATAGAGTGGTAGGTGGAAACAATGAAACTTATTTTTAAAATATTGTGTTTAAGTGTATTGCTCACAGCATGCCAAAACTCAGCTAACTTAGTACAGCTCAATAAATATAATGAGTGGGAATACCAGTTACCGGAAGAAGATTACATAGTAACCGCAACCGGTTATGCCCCTATTGATAGCCAGTTAGGCGACGATAAGACTATAAAAATGCTCAAAGCGATTAAAGTATCTAAGCTGGATGCGTATCGCGATCTGTCAGAAAAAGTTCATGGTTATCGTTTAAATGCCGATGTAACAGTGAACGATTTAATAATGGGCGATGAAAAGTTAAGAGCTTCAGTTCAGGGTGTAATTAAAGGAGCTCGTCTGGTAAAAGCTTATCCGTTAGACGGCGTTTATATTACCGAGCTAGAACTTAATTTAAGAGATTTATATCGGGTGAGTGCATTTACAAATGGTCAGACCCGAATTATTAACTCTAAATATTTTTAGTACCAATAAGCAGAGGAAAACACAATGAAACAGCTAACGATTGCCGCGGGTGTCTTAGCCTTGACTGCATGTCAGTCAATTACTGATTGGCAAGCAAATGAAACAGAGCAACAAACTGATCAACAACTCAGTTTGCAAAATGAATTATTTAATGGCCATCAGGATGCTGCGCATCTTAACCAATGGGCGAGAAACCCTCATAGTTATATTAATCAGGTGACTGCTCATACCCGTTCAGACAGCAGTTTAAGTATTAGTGATTATGTTGAATCAATGTCGCTTAAACTGGTTAAAAATATGCGTTATGTGACAGATAAAACGCCGGTAGCGGTGACCAGCTTTGTTGCGGTTGATTCTAACTTAGAAGAGACTAATTTATTAGGTAAGCACTTAGCAGAAAGCTTTCAGCATAACATGCAAAACTTAGGTTTGTCGGTTATTGATTATAAAGCAACTGGCACTATTCGGGTAACCGAAAGCGGTGACTTTGCGTTGAGCCGAGATATTGATGAGTTACGACATAACCATCCTATAGAATATGTGTTAACCGGCACTTTTACTTATAAAGATAATGGGGTTGATATTTATGCCCGAGTGATTGGTGTAGAAAGCCGTGCGGTTGTTGCATCTGCGCAAGGTTTTATTCCAAGTGCGGTCGCCGAGCAATTAATTCCTGCTAAACAAAGAGCTGGGATAAATTTAGCCAGCCAATAAGTTATTCGTTTTCCTCTTTAAAATTGATGCGCTGTCGGTATTTTTATGGCGGCAGCTCATCAATTTCCAACACAACAAACCCAAGCATAACTGCCGGTTTTCAGTTTTAAATTAGATTGTTGCTCATTTTGAGTAGTGAAAGCATTTAAAATCGAGAAAGCAAATACCCACTTTTTTCATCTATAAATTGTGTCGTTTAGACAAGACAAGTATTTATACCGCTATTTTACAGGGTTAAAACACCAAACCATATATTTATGCGGGAAAGCTTAAGTGGAATAAAGCGAATAAAATTAGGCTTTAATACCTTTACCTAATGTTTGCGTTTTAGCCTGACCTTGCTTGTCATAAGTCATAGCATCTGCATTTTTGAGGGATAAAATTGATTGTTTTAAGCGTAAAACATTATTTAAACTTGTGCGAATAACCCGCTCATTGATTAAGCTTTGGGCTTTTACTTGCTCAAGATCTTGCTCTAGTTTAGCAACCTGCTCAACAAACTCTGGTGTTTGTTTAAGCTCAGATAAATTATCCAGTTGAGCAATTTGCTCGTCTGTTTGTTTAATTTTGTTTAACAGCTCATCTTTTTGAACCGCTATTTGATACACAAGATCCGATTTACGTTGTTTAAAAGCCTCTAATTCATCGGCTAATAATTGTAAAAACGTATTAAGTTGAGATTCTTGAGTTGCTAATAGCTGATTACCTTGATTCATGTTCAACAAACCTTAAATAAACAATTAAAGGCCGAATAACTTACCTTCGCTTGCAATAATATTATTCGCTAACTTTTCAGCGTTCACTTTATACTCACCAGAAGCCACTGCTTTTTTCAATCTATCGACTTTTTCTTGATCAAAACCAGTAGAGTTTGCAGCTTTTTTAGTTAAGTTATTTAAGTTCTGTGCTGTTTGAGTTAACGACACTGAGTCTTGTCTAGGAGCACTTGTGCTTGCTGCCTGTTGTGCAACCTGATTCGCTTGCTGATTATTAGCTTGTTGGTTTTGCTGCGTTTTTTGCGCATCAACAGCTGTTTTCCCAAGCTGATTGTTGTTTAGGTTATTTAGATTAATTGCCATATCTATACCTATTAAATGATTACCTTGTTTAATGTATCGGCTAGTCGGTCTAAAACTTTAGCCATAAAACAAAGAAGCATCATAAAAAAATCTGAACTTCGCCTACCGAGCTAACTCTGCCTTGTATTATACGGTTTGAGCTGGTGTTTCTAACACTCACGGTTTCGCCATAAGTAGCATCAGCCATAGCAACACCGGATGCTTTTACCGATAAACCGGAAGTAACTGCCTCTATTGTAACCATTTCGCCGCGACATACAAAGCAAATATTCCGGCTGATAATCGCCTGACCAGATTTTATCTGACGCTTAGCTTTGCTGCCAATAATCGTTTTTTTATCTGCGATAAACCCGCTGCGGGAACGATTTTTTTCTAACAGTTGAACTTGCACATCGGATTCACTAATGGTTTGGCCTGACTCTATATACTGGCTAGCAACTATAACGGGTGTCATTATTTTGACTTGTACCGGCACATATAAAATCCACTCACTATCCGCATTACATTTTACTTTTACTGTCATGTGACGTGAATAGGCGTTAAAATTAGGCACTTCTGCAACTAATTCGCCGTTGCAGGGGTTTATATTTAGACGCGAATCAATTTCCGATGCATAAGCTTTGAGTGTTTCATCTGCTTGTGCCGGATAAATCGATTCTACATGCTCTGCGGCAAGCTGTTCAATTTGCTTTTTAGTATACTGAGTTGCCAAACTATGGCCTGAAAATAGGGTTAAACTGGTGAATAACCAAGCAATTGTTGTTTTCATGTTTTAACCTTAATAAATATATGCGACTTTTTATATAATCGACTATGCTTACTCTAAAAAAAACGTTATAAATGAAATAAAAACAAATGTTTTCTGACGAATATCCGTGTTATTGCGCCATAAATCATGCTATTGATAAATATTAAAGCAATAATTACACCAATATTTTGCCGAAGTGACAGGTGGAGAAAAAACTATGGCTGGCGTATTAGATTCTGTTAATCAACGAACTCAGTTGGTTGGTCAAAACCGATTAGAACTTCTTTTGTTTAAATTACAGGGACGACAAAGATTCGGAATTAATGTATTTAAAGTAAGAGAAGTTTTACAGTGCCCCAAATTAACTTCTTTACCTAAACGAAACCCTTTTATTAGAGGGGTTGCGCATGTGCGTGGACAAACCATTTCTATTATTGATCTTAGTTTAGCAACTGGCGGCCCTGCCATTGCGGATATCAAAAACTGCTTTATTGTGATTACCGAATATAACCGTTCGGTGCAGGGCTTTTTAGTATCGTCGGTTGAACGTATTATTAATATCAATTGGGAGTCTATTTTACCACCACCAAAAGGGGCAGGGCGTTATAGTTATTTAACTGCGGTGACCGAGGTGGATAAAGAGTTGGTTGAGATATTAGATGTAGAAAAAATTCTTCACGAAATCACGCCAATTGATGCCACGGTGAGTGAAGAAGTTATGCAATCAGCCGTGTTTGAAAAAGACTTCTCTAATAAAATGATCCTGATTGCGGATGATTCATCAGTTGCTCGGAACCAAGTTAAACGAGCTTTGGAAGGCTTTGGTATTGATCTTCAGCTTGCTGTTAATGGTAAAGATGCTTTGAATAAATTAATTGAAGCATCTAAAGAAACTGGAGAAGTAACAGATAGAGTCGCATTGCTTATTTCAGATATAGAAATGCCAGAGATGGATGGCTACACCTTGACAGCTGAAATTAAAAATAATCCTAAACTAAAAAATTTAAAGGTAATATTACATACCTCTTTGAGTGGTGTTTTTAACCATGCAATGGTTGAGAAAGTTGGAGCAGACGACTTTATCGCTAAATTCAATCCAGATGAATTAGCCGGTGCTGTACAGAAATGGTTGAATGTTTAATCTAGGGAACATTTGTGCTTGATAAAGATATAAGCTCTGAAGATTACAAAAAGTTTTGTATTTTTTTAGAACATCAGTGCGGTATTGTTTTAGGCGATAATAAACAGTATTTAGTTAAAAGTCGTTTAACGCCGTTAATGAATAAGTTTGAGGCAGCCAGTTTATCTGAAGTGGTAAACCGGTCTATGAGCATTACTGAACGGCAACTTCGTGCCGCTGTGGTAGATGCAATGACGACCAACGAAACTCTTTGGTTTAGAGATTCTTATCCGTTTGAAGTATTAATTAAAGATATTTTTCCTCAATATGATAATAAATTTAAAACTGTAAAAATCTGGTCTGCTGCCGCTTCTTCTGGGCAAGAACCATATTCTATTGCGATGTGTTCGGCTGAACATCAACAACGAAAAATGAATGCTTGTAAAGTTCAAGTGCTGGGTACCGATATTTCTCCAAGCATGTTGGACCTATGTAAAAGCGCAACCTACGATTCATTAGCGCTTGCCAGAGGCTTATCGCCCCAGCGTAAACAACAATTTTTTGAACCTGCAGAACAAGCTGGCTATATGAAGCTCAAACCTAATGTGACTCAAATGGTTAGTTTTCGTCAAATGAATTTACTTGATAGTTATAGCTTATTAGGTAAATTTGATATTATATTTTGTCGTAATGTACTGATTTATTTTTCAGCACAAAATAAAGCTAAAATTTTAAAGCAGTTTGCACAGGCACTTAATCCAGATGGTTATCTGTTTTTAGGCGCATCAGAATCTATTTCAGGTTTAAGCGAAGATTTTGTTATGCAAAGATGTAATCCTGGCATTGTTTACCGCTTAAAAAACAAATAATTTGTTTGCCGCTTTTTAAATTAAAGCGGCAATGCTTGTCCTTTCGCTATTTTTCCTCTCATTTTTACCCTTTCTTTCTGTTTTTAACTTTCTGAAATTAAAGCCTATTTTAAATTTGTTTGTGGTGGTTTTTATTGTGGCATTCTATTTGCTTTATCCTAACTAAGTTAGTTTAGGAGACAAAATAATGGCGATTTCATTTGAAAAAGCCTTTGGTGTACATCCACAGGCACTCAAGTTAAGAACCGAGCGTTCAGAAGTATTAGCAAGCAATATTGCAAATGCAGATACGCCCGGCTACAAGGCAAGGGATTTTGATTTTAAACAAGCTTTGTCTGGTGCTAATCGGCAATACACCACGTCGCTTGAACGAACCAATGATAAACATATTGCTGTGAGTAGCCAGATGAATGACGGCTTGCAGTACAGAACACCCGATCAACCGGATACTGGCGATGGCAATACGGTTGACTTACAAGCTGAGCGAAATGAATTTTTGCAAAATCAACTGAGATTTAATGCAAGTGTTCAATTTATGTCAGACAAAATTAAAGGTCTTCAAAAAGCAATTAAAGGTGGGCAAGCATAATGAGCAGCTTATTTAATGTATTTGATATTTCAGGCTCTGCGATGAGTGCGCAGTCGGTGCGGTTAAACACAACCGCGAGTAATTTATCTAATGCGAATAGTGTCAGTTCTTCAGTTGATCAAACCTACCGCTCCCGCCAGCCGGTTTTTGCTGCTGAAATGTCTCGCGCGCAAAGCAATATGGAAAGTTCTGAAAAGGTTGGCGTAAAAGTATTAGGCATTGTTGAAAGCGACAAACCTCTACAGGTGGAATATAACCCAAATCACCCTATGGCAGATAAAAATGGTTATATCTATAAACCAAATGTAAACGTGATGGAAGAAATGGCCAATATGATTTCGGCATCACGAGCTTATCAAACCAATATTCAAATTGCCGATGCAGCCAAAAAAATGTTATCCCGCACTTTGCAAATTGGTCAGGGTCAATAAGGTAGCTTGAGATGAGTACAGTAGATACTTCTTATGTTGATTCGTTAAAGTGGAATAACAAAACTACGACAACATCGACCACCGAAACCTCGTCAGATAAAGCATTGGGACAGGAAGATTTTTTTGCATTGTTAACAACACAGTTAGCAGCTCAAGATCCAACTAATCCAACCAGTAATGACGAAATGATTTCGCAAATGACGAACTTCACCATGGCCGAAGGGATTACTGAGTTGGGAACAAAATTTGACAGTTTTACCAGTCAATTTGCTGAGTTTTTAGAAAATACCCAAGCCAGTCAAACCTCTAATAAAGCTTTACAGGCTTCCTCTATGGTGGGGCAAACTGTTTTAGTTGAAAGTAATGAAGTGCCTCTATTTCAATTTGATGAAGAATCATACGGAATGTCAGGACAGTTAATGATGGAAAATGGTATGAATGATATTCGTATCGAAGTCAAAGACAGCTCAGGTAAAGTAGTTAATACCATTGAAGTTGGCGCAGTTAGTGAAGGGCCGGCCGGTTTTTATTGGGATGGGATGGATAAAGACGGTAACCAAATGTCGGCTGGTGTTTACACTTTAAATGCAACGGGTATAGATGCAACAACAGGTAAAAGAGCTGATATATCTGTCGGTGCATATACCAGTGTTAATAGTGTTAGTTTTGGTAGTGGAAATAGCTTGTCGTTAAATTTAGCCGGACTCGGCAGTGTAACGATGGATGATATTCTTGAAGTCGCATCTTAAGCGGCAGTAACTTAAAGAGGTGAATAATTATGTCTTTTAACATTGCGCTTAGTGGTATTTCGGTTTCGCAAAAAGATTTAAATACAACCGCAAATAACATTGCAAACTCCAATACAACCGGTTTTAAAGGCTCGCGCGCAGAATTTGCTGATGTTTTTGCTAGTAGTGTATTTGGTGGTGGTAAAACTAAAGTGGGTGACGGTGGTTTAACTGCGGTTGTTGCCCAACAATTTAGTCAAGGTAGTTTAAAGTTTACAACTAACTCATTAGATTTAGCGATTACAGGTAATGGCTTTTTTGCGACAACGCCTGAGTTAACATCACGTGAGACAACTTTTACCCGTGCTGGTAATTTTAAACTGAATGATGATAATTTTGTGGTCACTAACCAAGGCGACTATTTACAGGTTTACCCAGTAAATGAAGATGGCACATCACAAGGGGTTTCGTTAAGTACAACAGAGGCGCTACGTATTCCTGATTCAGCCGGTGTACCGGTTGAATCTAGTGAAGTAGAAATGACTTTTAATGTTGACTCAACTTCAACTCCATTAGATCCTACCTTATTTAATCCAAATGATAATTCTACTTATCATGCTTCATCATCTGTTACTGTGTATGATTCTTTGGGTGAAAGTCATATCCAAACAACTTATTATGTTAAAGATGAAGCTGGTGCAACCGCTTCACCACCAGTTAACCGATGGTATGTTTTCATGTCTCTTGATGCGGATGATGCTGGAAATCCTACACCTGTTGATTTGAATGGTGTTGCGACTGGTGGCGCTGCAAATGCAGGTGGACAAGTTACTGCAG
This sequence comes from Catenovulum sp. 2E275, assembly GCF_025515275.1. Lineage (GTDB taxonomy): Bacteria > Pseudomonadota > Gammaproteobacteria > Enterobacterales > Alteromonadaceae > Catenovulum. The sequence goes on along the minus strand of NZ_JAOPFU010000025.1, from coordinate 46,174 downwards.
CTCCGACTGGATATCCTATTAATGGCGGTGGTGGTAAAGGTGATGGTAATTTCGTTGGTGTGCCAATTGTTTTTAATAACCAAGGTGAGGTTGAATCTATCAATGGCTATGTTCCAGGTGTTGATGCTCAACCTTTTATTCAAACACAAGTATTGGGGCCAGATGTAGCGTCAGGTCAAGCAGGGGTTTTGACCAATGGTGCAAATCCAGCTCAACAAATTATTCTTGATTTTGAAAATCCAACTCAATTTGCTTCAGCATTTGAAGTGACTTCGCTTGAGCAAGACGGTGCTACGGTTGGTCGTTTAACTGGCGTAAGCATTGGCGATGATGGTTTGGTTTCTGCAAATTATTCAAACGGTACGGTTGATTATTTAGGTCGAGTTGCATTAGTTCGGTTTGCAAATGAGCAAGGTTTACAACAAATTGGGAATACCAGTTGGAAAGAAACCATTAACTCAGGTCAGGCGCTTGCCGGTGAAGCTAATACGGGTACTTTTGGAACAATTGTTTCATCTGCACTTGAGCAATCTAATGTAGATATTACCCAAGAGTTAGTAGACTTGATTACTTCACAGAAGTCATTTCAGGCTAACTCAAGAGCCTTAGATGTTAACTCGCAGCTACAGCAAAATATTCTGCAAATTCGATAAACTAGTCGCTCATTTTTTATCAGTCAAAGCCGCAAAATTATTGCGGCTTTGTTATTTTAAACACCTTTTATTTTACCTGTGTCAAAACTTAACCTCACCCAAGATACTAAAATAATTTATTTAAATTCATTGTCTTAAAAAATATTTTTTTAGTTTTCATTTATTGGTATAAGGATTGCTTTATTTAAAGTATGTCAAATTATCAACGGTCAAGATTATGGATAAAATGTTATATGTTGCAATGAGCGGTGCTAAGCAAAATTTGCTTAATGTTTCAATGCAAGCCAACAATTTAGCCAATGTAAAAACCATAGGGTTTAAAGCCGATTTAGCACAGGCCAGAAGCATGCAAGCTTTTGGTGAAGGCTTGCCAACTAGGGTATTTTCAATGACAGAAAGACCGGCTTCTAACATGGAAGGCGGCGGCATTATTACCACAGGTCGGGATTTAGATATAGCGATTCAAGGTGATGGTTGGATGGCAGTGCAGGACGCTCAAGGCAATGAGGCATATACCCGAGAAGGTAATTTACAGATTACCCCTGAAGGGATGTTAACCACCGCCAGAGGAAACCCCGTTTTGGGTGAAGGTGGCGTCATTATTTTGCCAGTGCCGGTTGATAAAGTTGAGATTGGTGACGATGGGTCAATTGTGGTTAGACCGCAAGGCGCACCAGCCAATTTTTTAGAAGAAGTTGACCGAATTAAATTAATTAAGCCGGATGATAAATTTGCGCTTGATAAAAAGAATGATGGTTTGTTCAGACCAAAAGATCAGCAAGAATTTGCTCAATGTGGATTTTGTGAAGCCTCACCAGATGTTCGAATTCTGAAAGGCGCGCTTGAGTCCAGTAATGTCAATGCTGTTGGCGCTATGGTTGAAATGGTTTCACTACAACGACAGTTTGAAATGCAAACCAAAATGATGAAACAGGCTGAAACAATAGATCAGCAATCTGACGCATTATTACGAGTATTTTAATTGAGCTAAGGCTCAGGAGGTTTATATGCACTCAGCACTCTGGATAAGTAAAACTGGCTTAGATGCAACTCAAACCGATATTTCGGTTATTTCAAATAATTTAGCGAATGCCAGCACAATTGGCTTTAAAAAAAGCCGAGCTATTTTTGAAGACTTGTTATATCAAAACATTAACCAGCCGGGTGGGCGTTCGTCTCAAGATACTGAATTACCAAACGGTTTAATGTTGGGGGCGGGTGCTAAAGTATCAGCTACACAAAAAAGTTTTACTCAAGGCAATATGCAAACGACAGAAAACTCATTGGATGTAATGATTCAAGGGCATGGGTTTTTTGAGATATTACAGCCTGATGGCACCATTGCTTATACCCGCAACGGACAATTTACTTTAGATGAAGAAGGTCAAATGGTTACCTCGGGGGCTGGTTTTTTATTACAACCTAATATCACAGTACCAGAAAATGCTCAGTCAATTACCATTTCGCAAGATGGCGAAGTATCCGTCACTTTACCCGGCGAAGCGGATAACGCGGTAATTGGGCAGTTAACCATTTCTAACTTTATTAATCCGGCTGGTTTACAGCCAATAGGTCAAAATTTATATCGTGAAACTGCAGTCAGTGGCGCGCCGGTGCAAGGCGTTCCGGGGGTTGATGGTTTAGGTACAACGGTACAGGGTGCACTTGAAACCTCAAACGTAAATGTAACAGAAGAGCTGGTTAACTTAATTGAAAGTCAGCGCGCATTTGAGATGAACTCAAAAGTTATCTCAGCAGTTGACCAAATGTTGGGTCAGGCTGTTCAGCAGCTTTAATTAATATGATTTGGAGCAGAATAATGAAACCATTCAATTATATGTTAAGCAGTGTATTGCTTGGTTCGGCGCTGTTGTCCGGTTGTTCGTCAACCCCGTTAAACGATCCTGAACCGGATGACCCTATGTATGCACCGATTGAAGCCGCTCCGCCTATGGCGCAGATTGTGCCGGATGGTTCATTATTCAGCGAAATTGCTAATAACAATATTTATTCTGACAGTAAAGCACGCCGAATTGGCGACATTATTACAGTTATGCTGGAAGAAAGTACATCGGCATCTAAAAAAGCCAAAGCTGAATATGGCAAAGAAAACGATATTAGCATGCAGCCTTTTACCGCTTTTGGTCGTAACGTCACTTTTAAAGGCAACCCGATAGATTTGGGATTAAGTAGTGAAACCGAATTTAAAGGTGATTCAAAAGCCGACCAAAGTAATAGTTTAAGTGGACAAATTTCGGTGCATGTCACCCGCATTTTGCCGAACGGTAATTTAGTGGTACGCGGTGAAAAATGGCTCACGTTAAATACAGGCAAAGAGTATATTCGTTTGACCGGTACACTCAGACCAGAAGATGTTAGCAGTGCAAACACGGTTGCCAGTAACCGGATTGCGAATGCAAGAATTGAATACAGCGGCACAGGCTCGTTTGCTGATGCCAATAAACAAGGCTGGCTATCTCAATTTTTCTATTCGACTTGGTGGCCTTTTTAAGAGGGTTGTATGATGAAATCAGTTAATCAATGGGTGTTCAGCCTGCTCGTGTGTACTGGGCTATTATTCAGCTCTTATGCCAGCGCTCAGCGGATTAAAGATTTAGCCAGTATTCAAGGCATCCGAAATAACCAATTAGTTGGTTATGGTTTGGTGGTTGGTTTACCTGGAACGGGTGAGCAAAGTCCATTTACTGAGCAAAGTTTTCGTACCATGTTGAATAATTTTGGAATCTCAATGCCGTCAAGCGTTAAACCCAAAATTAAAAACGTAGCAGCGGTGGCGGTGAGTGCAACCTTACCTGCATTTGCTAAACCGGGTCAAACTATTGACGTAACGGTTTCTTCTATTGGTAGTGCGGGCAGTTTGAATGGTGGTACTTTATTACAAACTTTTTTAAAAGGGGTTGATGGTAAAGTTTATGCAGTTGCTCAAGGCAGTTTAGTAGTGGGCGGTTTTGGTGTGCAAGGGGATGATGGTTCCAGAATTATTGCCAATACACCAACTGTAGGTCGAATTGCTAACGGTGCTTTGGTTGAACGTGAAGTTATTACCTCTTTAGGAAATGGCGACCATTTAATCTATAACTTGCATCAACCGGATTTTACAACGGCGAAACGTTTGGCTGATGTAATTAATCAGTTAGTGGGCCCAAAAACGGCGACCGCGGTTGACGCGACTTCTATTCAAGTAATGGCACCAAGAGATATTGGTCAGCGAGTTTCGTATATTTCTACGATTGAAAATTTAGAATTTACCCCAGCAGATGCCCCTGCCAAAGTTATAGTTAATTCGCGTACAGGCACTATTGTGATCGGTAAAGAAGTAAGATTAAGACCAGCCGCAGTTACCCATGGTGGGTTAACCGTGACTATTGCGCAAAACCAACAGGTAAGCCAGCCTAATGCATTTGCCGAAGGCGAAACCGTTGTTACCAAACAGTCGATTATTGATGTGGCGCAAGATGATACCAGAATGTTTGTATTAGACACTGGCGCATCATTAGATGAATTAGTTAGAGCAATGAATGAAATTGGCGCAGCACCGGGTGATTTAATGGCAATTTTAGAAGCTTTAAAAGAAGCTGGTGCATTACAGGGTGAGTTGGTTGTTATCTAGCCAACACATTTCAGGCAAAGCGAGATGGATAAAATAGAACAAACTCAGCTTTATACCGATTTTGCAGGCTTAGACGAGCTGCGAAAAGGTGGCCTTAATAACGATAAAGCCGCATTAAAAAAAGCCGCGCAGCATTTTGAATCTATTTTTATGAAAATGATGCTCAAAAGTATGCGGCAGGCAGAGGAAGTATTGGCTGATCAAGACAGCCCTTTTAATAGCCAAACCGCTAAATTTTATCGTGATATGCATGATGACCAACTAGCCGTTAATTTATCTCAAACCGGCGCTTTAGGTTTGGCCGATTTAATTGTTGAGCAGTTAGACCCAAACTCACAAACCTATAAAAATGCAGATGTATTACGCAATAACGCCAGCTTGCAGCAAGCATTAAATAACCCAATGCAAAGCTTTAATTTAAATCAAAAGCCGGAGCGAGATGAAATAACCGATTTAGCTGACTTAATGAATGTTGAGCAGGCAAATCGTTTTCGTGCTGCAAACGCTAAATATCAGGCAAATTACGAGTTAGATGCTTTAGCTGCTATTAATCAACCACAAACAGACATTTCATTTAATTCAAAACAAGATTTTGTGGATACTCTAATGCCAGTTGCACAAAAAGTAGCTGATAAATTAGGTTTATCGCCCGTCGCTATGATAGCTCAGGCTGCGCTTGAAACTGGCTGGGGACAAAAGATGATCCAAAATGCAGATGGCTCAAACGCGCTGAATTTTTTTGGGATTAAAGCTGACAGCCGCTGGGCAGGTGATAAAACCAATGTGACCTCGTTAGAATACCGAAATGGAGTGGCGGTTAGAGAAAAATCTAACTTTAGATCATATCAGGATATAGAACAGGCGCTCCAAGACTATACTCAGTTTATTAATGATAATCCCAGATATAATCAGGCACTTTCTGTCGCGCATGATCCAAATGCTTATGTTACTGAACTACAAAATGCAGGTTATGCGACAGATCCTAATTATGCTCAAAAAATACAGACAATCTTAAAAGATTCGGTATTTGAACCTTATATAAATATGCTAAAGTTTTAGGCAAGTAAGCCGATATTTAATTAACTCAATGTCATTTTAGGTTAAAGTTTGGTCTAAAATTAAATTAATTGTGTTTGTATTTTTCATAATCAGGTAATCTCAATGAGTTCACTATTACAAATTGGTAGTTCATCTTTATTAGGTAACCAAAGCCAATTAGCAACCACTAGTAATAATATTGCTAATCTCAATACGCCTGGTTATTCACGCCAACGTACTGAATTTGCTAGTTATGTTGAGTGGGGGGTGGGTCGCTCTCAAGTAACTCGTTTGTTTGATCAATTTGCAATTGATCAATACCGCAGAGACACTTCAGAGCATGCTAAACTAAAAGCATTATCTGATAATACATCCATTTTAGACACTTTATTTTCTAATGACTCAACAAGTGTTGCCAAAGGCATTGATAGTGTTTTTGCTCGTTTACATGAAGCCGCAGATGATCCTACTTCTTTAACGCCAAGACAGTTAGTTATTTCTGATTCTCAAGCTCTCGTTGATCGTATGCAAAGTTTATCTGACCGTGTACTGGAACAGGAAAAAGTTGTAAACGAGGAGATTAAACTACAATTAAATGAGACAAATTCTTTAATTAAGTCCTTGTATGATATAAATAAAGCGGTTGTTACTTCAAAAAAAGTGGAAGTTACAGGTCAAGCTTCACCTGAGTTATTAGATGAGCGTGATGAAATTGTTCGTCAGTTATCTGAAAAACTCAATGTTCAGCCACTTGAAGATAAAAGCGGCGCTATTTTATTAAATACTCAAAATGGTCAGCCTTTAGTCACTAACGGCCATTATTTTCAGTTTAAAGCTGTCAACGGTGATCCGGATCCAACCCGCACAGAAATTGAAATTCAAGCCAGTAATGGTACATCAAAACGCAGTTTTAATACCGATGGTTTGGGTGGCGAGTTAGGTGGCTTAATTGAGTACCGAGAAAACGTATTAGACGAAACGGCTAACTCTTTAGGGCAGCTTGCAATTGCTTATGCTGACGCAATGAACGAGCAAAATAAAAAAGGGGTTACCTTAGATGGTGAATTGGGTGAAAATGTTTTTAACATTCCAACTACCACAGCCTTAGGTTATCGCGATAACAGCAGTGCAAATCATAATATTGAAGTAGGTATTGAGGCTGGAAAAGGTGGCAGTGTAACTAATTTTGATTATCAAATCACTTTTACCAGTGCAACTGAATATACAATCCAAGCGTTTCAAGGCGGCGAAGCTGTAGGCAATGTGACAGGCCCATATACTAATACAACATTACCAGATGGTAGCCAAAGTACATCACCAGAATTACCTGACGGTTTAACGCTTAATTTAGAAGCGGATGGTGCTTTTGTTGAAGGTGATAAATTTTTAGCCAGACCAACACGCTTAGCTGGTGTTCAAATTGAATTAAATATTAATCGACCAGAGCAACTTGCACTTGCTGCCCCCGTTACTGTTGAGAACCCAATTGATAATTTAGGGTCAGCAACGGCGAAATTAACTGATATAACCTCAACAGATACCAGTAATTCTCCAGTTAATATGTCAGCTTTTGACGGTGCTGGAAACTTAGATGCAGATGCGCCAGCAAAGGTAATTTATACCTTAACTGGCGAATACGAAGTTCAGGATAGTTCTGGCAATGTTATTGGTACTGTGAGCAGTGGTGATAATATTATGCAGCAGTTAAGAGATGCCGGAACATGGCCAGCCAGTTCGCACGGTGCAGATTATCCTGGGTATGAAATTAGTGTATCAGGTAAAGCAGAAGCCGGTGATGAGTTTAATATCGCTTATAATTCTGATAGCTTAGATGATAACTTTAATGCTCAAAAATTAACTGATTTACAATCAAACGATACCATGCGACGTAATGTTACAGGTTCAGAAGAAAATACCTTAACGTTTAATCAAGCCTATTCTAATTTAATTGGATTTGTAGGCGATACAGCTAATCGGGCGAATATAGATTTAGCCGCGAGTGAAAGTTTACTATTGCAATCTGAAACCAGAGTGCAAAATATGGCTGGTGTTAACTTAGATGAAGAAGCTGCCGATTTAATTAAATTTGAGCAGGCTTACAATGCATCAGCCCGAATTATTACCGTTGCGCAAACGATTTTTGACTCCTTATTATCTGCGGTGAGGGCATAATTATGCGCTTAACAACCAATATGATTTATAGCCGTAATTTAGACGGTATTTTAGAATCGCAAAAACGTTTGGTTAGAGCAAACGATGTATTGAATCAGCAAACCAATATTTTAAAACCATCGGATGACCCAACTGGCGCAACTAAAGTGGTTCGTTTTGATGAAGATTTAGCTCGCTTAGAGCAGTTTTCAAAAAATAATATTAGTGTTAAAAACAGCTTGTCTCAGCAAGAAACGATTATGACCAATATTAATGAATCACTAACTAAAGCAAATAGTTTAGTAATTCAAGCTGGGAATGGGGCATTGGGGTATGCTGATAGAAAAGCGATCGCGACAGAAATTAGTTTAATTAAAGACGAAGTGCTAGATTTAATGAATAGCAAAAATGCGCAAGGTGAGTATATTTTTGCTGGAGCTAAATCTGATCAGCCTCCGTTTGTTTTAAACTCTGCCGGAGAATTTGTTTATCAGGGTGATGAAAACGTTAAAAAAGTACAGGTATCAGAAACATTAAAATTAGATGTGGGTGTACCTGGTTCTGGATTAGCTATTTTTGAAGATACTTCTGCCCGCAGCAGTGTTAGTTTGAACGCATCATCAACAGCCTCTGGCGATTACCGATTAGCTGATGGTGATAGTTTTGATAAATTCCATAAACAAAACTATGTGCAAATTCCGCCGCATCCAGCCGGTTCTAACGACTATCGAGTGATTTTAGGCGCGGGAACTTATCAGGTTGAGGATAGCTCAGGCACAGTTTTACAGTCTGGTGATTATGCTGACGGCGATAAAATTAATTTTAAAGGGCTTGAGTTTGATATATCTGGTACTGCGGGTCAAAGTATTGATTTTACTTTAGATTCACCAAACAAAAAGAATATATTGAATGCTCTGACAGAGATGGTCAATATGATTCAAAACTCTGAGACAGTAGGTGATGCATATTCTGATAAAATTCAGCAGACTTTATATTCTTTGGAGCAGGCTCAAGGTAATTTAGGGGAAGCTCGTTCAGAAATTGGTGGCCGAGTTAATGTATTAGATAGTGTTAAATTGTCTAATACTGATCAGGAAATTAATATCAAAGAAGCAAAAGCTAATGTATCTGAAGCCGATTTAGCTGAGGCAATTACTGAACTTCAAAAACAGGAAGTCGCTTATCAAGTATCTAGTCAAACATTTACTAAACTATCCGGTTTGAGTTTGTTTAATTTCTTATAATTAACAGACTATTTTTGGCTATAGGCGTTAAAGTTCAATATGCTTGAAAAGATGATTTATGGGCTATGATTTTCTGCCAAATAAATCATCTTTTTTGATATTTAAACGCTAATTGTTAAATTCCACAACTTAAATAACTTCAGTTCACATTACCTCTATACTACCTCAGGGTTATTTAATCCAAACCTGTTTTGCGTTAACAAATTCTTTTATCCCATGTGGCCCAAGTTCGCGGCCGTAGCCTGATTGTTTGATTCCACCGCTGGGTAATCTTGGATCCGTTTTTACAATGCCATTGATAGCTACTTGGCCAGAGTTAATTTGCAGCGCTAGTTGTTCAGCCAAAGCTGTATTTTTACTCCATACTGCTGCACCTAAGCCATAATCGGTTTGATTGGCCAGCTCTAACGCGTGATGTTGATCTGTGGCTTTTATGACTAGCATAACTGGGCCAAATGTTTCTTCTTTAAATGCGGTCATTTCTGGTGATGCATCTACTAGTAAAGTGGCAGGATAAAAGAAGCCGTCACTATTTGGCAGTTCGCCACCGAGCAGACATTTAGCGCCACTGCTAATTGTTTCACAGACTTGGCGATGTAAGTTTTTTTGTAAGTCTTTGCGAGCCAACGGGCCTATTTGGGTGGATTCTTCAAGCGGGTTACCTAAGGTTAGGTGACTTAATTTATTTTTCACTAATGCAATAAAATCATCATAAACCGCATCTTCAACAATGATTCGTTTAGCTGCAATACAAGACTGACCTGCATTTATAATACGAGACAAAACGGCAATGCTGGCGGCTTGTTCTAAATCGGCATCTGCCAATACTATACATGGATCTGAGCCACCCAGTTCGAGCACTGCTGGTTTAAGTTCTGAAGCAGCAATAGCTGCTACTTTTTTACCAGCGGCACTTGAGCCAGTAAACGAAATTGCCGCAATTCTAGGATCTCTAATTGCCATTTCCACATCAGCGGTTTGAACAGGTAAGTTAACCATTACGCCTTGTGGAACACCTGCTTTATTAAAAATATCAGCTAATGCTTGGGCACAGCCGGGCACATTTGGGTCGTGTTTCATCACACAGGTATTACCCGCCATTAGCGCTGGCGCTAAATATCTAAATGCGATCCAGAGTGGGGCATTCCAGGGCAAAATGCCTAATAAAGTACCAAGCGGCTGATAACAAACATAGCTTTTTCCAGCATCCGACTCTAGCACTTCATTAGCTAAATAATCGTTAGCATAGGTTGCATAATGCTCAGCGCACCAAGCGGATTTATCTACCTCGGCTAAACCTTCTTTTACCGGTTTACCCATTTCTTCCGCCATTAAGACGGCCAGCTCATTTCGGTGTGCTTTTAGCTCTGCGGCGACTTTATTTAATACAATTGCCCGTTCAGCAATACTGGTATTTTTCCAGTCGCCAAATGCTTCAGCGGCATCACCAATGCAGTCTGCGATTTGTCTTACATTCAAGCTTGGATATTCAGCTATTTTTTTCCCTGTGTAAGGATTTGTAGCAATTAACATTATAATCTCCTTAGGGTTATTTAACTTCAGCTAATTTAGTCGGCTTTTTGTTTAGCGTTTTCTCATTTTCAGTTTGAGTGGCTTTTGGTTTTTTTGCATTATTTTTAACCGTAAAGTCTTGCGGCAGAGTGAAAAAAGATTCGCAACCTTTATCTGTGATATAAATAGTGTCTGAAATACCACAGGTTTTATTACCATCGACCCCCCACATCCAAGGGATAATATGAAAAGTCATGCCTTCTTCTAAAATGGCAGATTCGCCTTGTTTTAAACTAATAATATAGCCTTCATCCCAACTGGGTGGAAAAGCGATACCAATAGAATAACCGGAGCGGGTAATTAAACGCGCACCAACGTCATTTTCAGTAATAATATTGCGAATTAAATTATCCACGTCAGATACTGTCATGCCGGGCTGAACATACGCATGTAAGGAGGTCAGTGCCTGCTTCATTCGTTCCTGCGCTTTGTACATTGAATCGGTTAATTTGCCCAGAATAACGGTGCGCATCATTGCGGTATGGTAGCGGCGATAGCAGCCGCCCACTTCTAAAAATACATGTTCATTTTCGCCAACAACTCTGCCTTCCCATGTGGCGTGACCTATCATACTGCGTGGGCCTGATGTGACATAAGGCATGACTGCAGGTGGTTCTCCGCCTGCACTAAACATAGCCGCACTAATCGCGGCCCCAATTTCATTTTCAGTCACTCCAACTTGAGCGGTTTCAATACCGGCTTTCATTCCGGCTTCTGTAGCCAGTGCTGCTTTGCGCATTAATTCAATTTCTGCCGGCGATTTTTTAATTCTGCCTTGTTCTACAATGCCAAAACAATCTAATAACTTGCCATCGTTTAAGGTGGTATGAATGCAATCCTGATGATAAGCCGGAAAAAAATAACTATTGCGTTCATAACCAATGCGTTTATTGGCTAAGCCAAATTCACGTAAGGCATCTACTAGCATTTGAATCGCATCGCCAGTGTCTGGGTAAGGTCTTGTTTTTTCAACCCAAGTTCGGGCAATTACATTTGATTCTTCCATTGCTCGGGTGATCATAAAAGGTTCATCCTCAAGCGGGACAACCAAAGCCTGAAAAAATGAATAACCTGTAGTCTGATAATCGGTTAAATACATAATATTTTCAGGATCGCTAATCACAACCGCATCAAGGTTGCGCTGCGCAATGCGGGTTCTTAAATCACTAATCCGTTTTTCATACTCTTCAAACGCAAAAGTCATATCATCTCTTTGTCTCATGCTGCCTCCAATGCTGCTTTAGTTGCTTGAGTTAAAATATCCAAACCGGCTAATAAATCTTTTTCAGGAATAGTGAGTGGCGGGATTAATTTAACCACTCGTCCGCCAGTACCACAAGATGCGATTAATAATCCTTGCTCAAAACAATGATCGACAATAGCTCTGGCGGTTGTTCCATCACCCACATCTAAACCCACTATCATGCCTTTGCCACGTACATCAACTTGCTGATAAGTTTGCGCAAGCTGTTGCATTTTTTGCTGAATCAACTCTGCTTTGGCTTTTACAGCCTGCATTAAATTATCATTATCAAAGTATTTGAGTGCTTCTGTTCCTGCGACAAAAGATAGGTTTTGTCCTCTGAATGTACCTGTGTGCTCACCCGGAGACCAATGTTGATCCACTTCGGGTTTAACTAAATTAAGTGCCATTGGGGTGCCCATGCCGCCAATGCCTTTAGCCAAACAAATAATGTCGGGATCTAATTCCATTTCATCAAAACTAAAGAATGAACCTGTGCGTCCACAGCCAACTTGAATATCATCAATAATGAGTAAAGCGCCGGTTTTTTTAGCCAGCTTAGCTAAAGCTTGTAACCAGTTTTTACTGGCTACATTCACACCGCCTTCGGCTTGGATTGCTTCAACCATAAATGCCGCTGGTGGGCTGATACCGCTTGAGCTATCGGCATAAAGCGCTTCTAATTCCTCTAAATGCGCTAAACTGGTTTGATCATTTGTATCAAAAACATGATGGCTCACATGATTAAGTGGTACACCGGCTGCGCCTCTGAAATACTGATTTGCCGTACAGGCGAGGGCTCCTAGTGTCATACCATGAAAACCGTGCGAAAAAGCTACAATTTCTTGACGGCCAGTTGCCCTGCGGGCAATTTTTAAGGCTGCTTCAACGGCATTTGTGCCGGTAGGCCCCATAAACTGTAACTTATGGGGCATGTTTCTGGGTTCTAAAATGGTTTTGACAAACTTATTAATAAAGTCTCTTTTGGCTGTGGTGTGCATATCTAAGCTATGAGTGACACCATTTTGCTCAATGTAATTAATCACAGCTTTTTTCATGTATGGATTGTTATGGCCAAAATTTAATACGCCAGCACCGGCAAAAAAGTCGATATATTCTTTACCATCTTCATCTGTTTGCCTTGCGTTATCGGCTGTTTTAAAAACTACAGGATAAACCCGACAATATGCTCTGATATCTGATTCTCTTTGTTCAAATATGCTCATTTCAGCCTCCATTTGGATTAAAAGTTTGTTTTACATCTTTGATTTACCGGTTAAAAATTTTATTGAGTTAAACCCGCTAAGCTAGCATAGAGTTGGCATACTTTAGCAATGAGTTTGTCATTAAAATCGTATTCTGGGCTGTGGCAGGGAATATGATGCCCGTTGCCATCATCAGAGCCGATTAAAGCAAAAGCGCCCGGAATTTCACGTAAATAATAGCTAAAATCTTCAGATGCCATTATTGGCGCTGAAACATTTGCCAAACTGCTGTCGCCAAATAATTGCCGCCATTGAAAACGCATATTCTGTGCTTGCTGAGTATGATTTATCGTCGCACTGTAGCGGGGAAAATGTGTAATATTTGCCCGACAAGCATAAGCCTTTGCAGTATGTTGACTAATTTCATCGATCAACTGATTTATCTGGTTTTTTATTGAATCATTTGGGACACGGATGCTACCGCTTAATTGAGCGGTTTGCGGAATTACGGTTGCACTGCTGTCAGCAGTAATTGAAGTCACACTAACTACAGCACTTTGCTGTGGCGCAATTTTACGGCTAATAATTTGTTGTAAAGCTAAATGAATAGCGCTGGCCGCTAAAACCGGATCAGCACATAATTCTGGTTGGCTAGCATGGCCGCCTTTACCTTCTACTAATATTTCGAACGTGCCGTTACCACACATCACGATATTATCAGGGCAGAGCATTTGTCCGAATGAGATTGCTGGCCAATTGTGCCAGCCATATATTTCATCCACACCGTCTAGCGCTCCATCAGCAATCATTTCGCGGGCACCGTGGCCGCCTTCTTCAGCGGGTTGGAATATCAAAACAATTCTGTTGGAGAGTTTTGCTTCATTTTGTTTGAGCCACTGTGCACTGGCTAATAAAGTGGCGCAATGGCCATCATGACCACAAGCATGCATACAGCCTTGGTTATTTGACTGCCATTCAGTATTGGTGTTTTCGTTAATTGGCAACGCGTCGATATCGCCTCTGAGTGCAATCGTTTTTGAATCGGGAACTGAATTATCAAAATTGATAAAAGCCAATGTGCCGGTTTTAGCACATTCGCGCCAGCGAATATTTAATTTATCTAATTGTTGGCGGATAAACTGAGCTGTATTAACTTCTTGCCAGCTAAGTTCCGGATTCTGATGTAAAAAGCGGCGTGTTTGAATTGCCGAATCTATTATTGCTTGCCAATTGGTAGACATGACCCTCCCATTTCGCTCTGGCTTTAAATTTTATAGACAACAATTTGAGCTTAATGTTTTGAGTTTAGATTTTAGAGTATAAAAAATGAGCACTTGCTCACATTGATTCAGCGAAAATTAAAATACGGCGCTGGATAAGAAACTTTAGTTAATGACCTAAAGATATTTGATGAGACTTAACTTTGCCTCTAAATTCAATTTAGTTGTAATTGATTAACTATGCCAGTCTAAATATTAAAGTTTTTAGAATGATTCGGCGGGAGTATAGATTAGAAATTTATATAAAAACGCTCCAACGCAACAAAGCGGAATAAAAAATCATAAAGTTAAACATACAAGTAGCACACAAGAAAAACAAAAACGGGAACCTAAGTTCCCGTTAATTATTTATTTGTTCGGTTACCTGTTACTGAAATTCTGATAAATACATTTCTTCAGTTAACTGCTTACACCAAGCTTTTACACGATCATCTGTTAATTCAGGCTGTCTGTCTTCATCAATCCCTAAACCCACAAAATGATTATCATCAACTAAACCTTTAGAGGCTTCAAATTCATAACCATCAGTTGACCAGTGACCAACAATAGTTGCACCTTTACGCTCAATAATATCGCGAACCATGCCCATAGCATCCAGAAAATACTCAGCGTAATCTTCTTGGTCACCACAACCAAAAATGGCTGCTACTTTGTCGGTAAAATCTAACTCTTCTAAATCTGGGAAAAAGTCATCCCAATCACATTGAGCTTCGCCATAATACCAAGTCGGAATGCCGAATAATAAAAAGTCGTATTTTGCAATATCATCTTTACTTGATTTTGCTATATCGTAAACGTCAACCAGATCTTTACCCAGCTCTTTCTGGATCATTTTGGCGACAGCCTCAGTATTACCTGTGTCGCTTCCGAAAAATAAGCCCACTACTGCCATAATAATAACTCGCTATAAAATGTTTTAAAAAAATACTTGGATAAGACCTTTTGCTAAAAAGCCAGCGCAGCCTAAAAAAAGCACCAGCCATACCATCACTTTTCCATATTTAGGAATGTCACCTTGGCTTAAAATATCTTTAATCGCTAATGCAATTAATAGGAATAAGCCACTGATACCTAAATAAAAACTAAGGGTTTCAAATTGTTCAAAGGTCATGTTTGAAGCCTATATTTCACGTCAAACTCAAATTCAGGTCGCAAACTATATCATAAATTCACGAATGAGAATCATTTTTGTATAAAATCTAAGATAACTTTATTGAATATTTTAGATTTTTCTGCATGTATCCAATGGCCCGCCCCTTGAATAATCTTGGCGGTCACATTTGGAAATAAAGCTTTGATTATGCTCTGGTGTTGAGCTTGAATATAATCAGAGTCACCCCCTTTAACAAACAACACTGGATTAGAAAAAGTGCTGTTTTCTGGGGGCGTAAAATCACAAATATTTGAATATTGTTCAACAATGGCCGGTAAGTTCATTTTCCATTGCCAGCCTTGTTCTGAACGGCTTAAATTGGTTAATAAAAAGCGTCTTATGCCAATATCTGCTACATATTGTTGTAAGCTTGCATCGGCTTGTTGGCGATTATTTAGCTTGGTTAAATCTATTGCTTGCAAACCATCAAAAATGGCTTTGTGACGCTCAGGATAAGTGACCGGTGCAATATCTTCAACGATTAGCTTTTGCACTCTGTCTGGATAGCTTAGTGCAATTTGCATAGCGGTTTTACCGCCCATAGAGTGACCAAATAAAACAAACTGGTTTATCTTTAATTCATCCAGTGTTGCAATAACATCTTCAGCCATCAATTGATAATTATGTTCTGAATCATGTCCAGAAGCGCCATGATTTCGTAAATCTAAATTAATCACAGTGTAATGCTCGGCCAAACATTTAGCGACAGTAGCTAAGTTTTGGTGGCTACCCAGTAAACCATGCAATAAAACAACCGTAGACCCCTGACCGGATAAGCTATAATTTAAAATCATTAATTATCAAAGCATTTAAAAATTTAAGTGGGTCTATTGTACCATTTTAATTGGCATGATTTGAGAGATGAAAAAGATAATTCTAGCCAGTTAGGCTATCTGACTATAAAATTAGTGTGATTTATTTGTGATTTTTTATCAAAAAAATGAATCTTTAGTTTACTATCAAGTTACACTAACAAAATAATTAATTTAAGGTGTTGATATGTTTGCCAAAGCGCAAGGTCCAGCAGGGGTTGCAGAAAATTATTTAATTGAATCTATTTGGAATGGTAAATATCCGGCGGGTTCAATTTTACCGGCAGAGCGGGAGCTGGCCGATGTAATTGGGGTAACCAGAACCACCCTCAGGGAAGTATTGCAAAGATTAGCCAGAGATGGTTGGCTAACAATTCAACATGGCAAACCAACTAAAGTGAATGATATTTGGCACTCGTGTGGATTAAATATTTTATCTACACTGGTGAAGCTCGATCAGCACAACTCAGAGCAAATTATCGATAATCTATTATCTGCCAGAACAAATGTTGCCATTATTTATGCAAGAGCTGCGGTTAAAAATAACCCGCAGGCAGTTGCTGCGGCGCTTGCTGGTTACACTGAACTTGCTGAAACCGGAGAAGCTTACAGCGAGTTTGATTATCAACTCCATCACGCTTTAGCTATGGCGTCTAATAATTCTATCTACGCTCTTATTTTAAATGGTTTTAAAGCTTTATATGATCAGCTTGGCAGCTATTACTTTTCTCATCAAGAAGCCAGAACTTTAGCAAAAGCGCATTATCAGGCGTTTTTAGCCTGTGCAGCAAAATCAGACTTTGAGCAAGTACCTGAATTATTAAGAGACTATGGTATTCGCTCAGGTGAAATTTTTCATAAATACAGTGACAATTTACCAGAACTGGATTAATTGTATTAGCAAACCGAATACTAGGGCTTAGCTAAATTTAAACTAATCCAGTGCTACTGTTTTTTGGGTGCTGGGGCAAGTGTCAATTAAGCTGATACTACCGTCTTCATTTTCTGTTTCCAGTTTTACATCAAACTGCCATAACCGGTAGAGATGTTTTAATACTTCTTCATAATTGGCCGATAGCGGAATTCTGTTATGTGGAATATAGCGTAACGTTAATGAGCGATCGCCATTTATATCCACATTTTGCACTTGTATATTTGGCTCTAAATTACTCAAATTATATTGCTGAGATAATGCTTCTCGAATGTTTCGATAACCTTGTTCGTTATGAATGGCACTAATTTCAATATAATCTTTTTTATCATCGTCTGTGATTTCAAATAATTTAAGATCACGTATTAATTTAGGCGATAAAAACTGGCTGATAAAACTTTCATCTTTAAAATTTTGCATTGCAAAATGTAAAGTATCTAGCCAGTTTGAACCAGCAATATCAGGAAACCAATATTTATCTTCTTCGGTTGGATGCTCACAAATACGTCTTAAATCAACAAACATATTAAAACCAAGCGCATACGGGTTAATACCTGAATAATACTGGCTATTGTATGGCGGTTGATAAATGACATTTGTATGGCTATTTAAAAACTCAAGCATAAAAGCATCGGTTAGCCAGCCCTCATCATATAAATGATTTAAGATCGTATAGTGCCAAAAAGTTGCCCAGCCTTCGTTCATCACTTGCGTTTGTTTTTGAGGATAAAAATATTGCGAAATTTTACGCACAATACGTACTAACTCGCGTTGCCATGGTTCAAGCATGGGCGCGTTTTTCTCAATAAAATATAAAATATTCTCTTGTGGATCTTTCGGAAAATGCTGTTTTTGCTGTTCATCTGGCTTAGATTTTTTGGGCACAGTGCGCCACAAATCATTTACCTGAGTTTGCAGGTATTTGGCTCTTTCTTGCTGGCGTCTTTGCTCTTCATGAATCGATATTTTTTGCGGACGTTTATATCTATCAACACCATAGTTCATTAACGCATGGCAAGAATCTAAAGTTGCTTCTACTTCTTCAATACCGTATTTTTCCTCACAATGAGCAATATAATTTTTGGCAAATAGCAGATAATCAATAATAGATCCAGCATCCGTCCAAGTGGTGAATAAATAATTATTTTTAAAAAAAGAGTTATGTCCATAACAGGCATGAGCCATCACCAAAGCTTGCATAGTTATGGTGTTTTCTTCCATTAAATAGGAAATACACGGGCTGGAATTAATCACAATTTCATACGCTAGCCCCATGTGGCCTCGTTTGTAATTTTGTTCTGTTTGGATAAACTTTTTACCATAAGACCAATGCGAGTAACCAATTGGCATGCCAATACTAGAATAGGCATCCATCATTTGTTCGGCTGTAATAATTTCAATTTGATTAGGGTAGGTATCTAACCGGTAAAACTCGGCAACACGTTTAATTTCGCTGTGATATTGCTCAAGTAACTCAAAACTCCAATCTGGCCCGTCACTTAATGGTTTTTCTGGTCTTGTCATAAGCTCAGCCTCACTTGATCTGCTTTTTAAATAGCTCACGAAATACTGGATAAATATCTGAGACTTGGGTGATATGTTGTAATGCAAAGTGTGAATGAACAGTGCTCAGTTTTTCATATTCATGCCAAAGCGACTGATGATTTCGGGTCGTGATTTCGATATAAGCATAATAACGAATCAGAGGTAAAATGTGTTTATTTAAAATATCTACACATAAAGGTGAGTCATCGGCCCAGTTATCACCGTCTGATGCTTGTGCAGCATAAATATTCCATTCACTTTCTGGGTAGCGGTCTTTAACTATATCAGCCATTAATTTGAGCGCGCTCGACACAATTGTCCCGCCAGTTTCCTGAGAATAAAAAAATTCTTGTTCGTCGACTTCTTTTGCTTGAGTATGGTGGCGGATATAAACTACCTCAACGTTTTTATAAGTTCGGGTCAAAAATAAATACAACAAAATATAAAAACGTTTTGCCATATCTTTAGTCGCCTGATCCATTGAACCGGAAACATCCATTAAACAAAACATAACGGCTTTGCTTGTTGGTAAAGGCAGCTTGTCGTAATTTTTATATCTAAGATCAAACTCATCGATAAAAGGCACTTTGCTGATTTGCTTTTTTAGCGCCTCAATTTCTGCTTCTAAAATTTGAATATCAGCTTTATTTAAAATGGGATCTTTTTGTTGTTCAGTTAATTGAGACTCAGCCTGTTTAAGCTGTTTTTTATATTTGCCAGCCAGTGCAGTGCGGCGGGATAATGAGTTTTTTAACGAGCGTACAATATCTATACTACTTGGGTTACCATTAGATTTAAAACCGGCTCTAACGGTTTTAAATTGAGTAACCTGCGCAATTTGATTTTTTTTAAGGTTTGGTAGCTCTAAATCTTCAAATAAAATATCTAAATATTCTTCTTTAGATATTTGAAATACAAAATTATCTTCGCCTTCGCCATCAGGGCTGGCTTCACCTTCACCACTGCCGCCACCTTGCTCAGACGAGGGACGTTTTATTTTATCACCTTGTGCAAACTGGTCATTACCCGGATGAACTCTGTCACGATAACCTCCTTGGCCTTGATGAAAAGTGGGTTCGGATACATCGCGTTTTGGAATGCTAATGCTTTCGCCAGAATCTAAATCTGTGACACTACGGTTATTAATTGCATCCGATACCGCTTTTTTAATTTGTTGGTTATAGCGGCGCAAAAAGCGGCGGCGGTTAACCGCACTTTTATTTTTGGCATTTAAGCGTCTATCAATAAAATTCGTCATCTCAACTCCTGAACTTGCCAGCGCACAAAATGGTGCGCCTTTGCAAGGTTTGTAGATTGCGGGTGCAATTTAAGACGATTTTCTAACTCTCAAATACCATTCACACAACAGTCGAACTTGTTTTTTGGTATAGCCTTTTTCCATCATTCGGGCGACAAAATCATCATGTTTTTTCTGATCTTCGTTCGAGGTTTTGGCATTAAACGAAATCACAGGTAATAGCTCTTCAGTATTTGAGAACATTTTTTTCTCAATGACTGTTTTGAGTTTTTCATAACCTGTCCAACTTGGATTTTTACCGCCATTATTGGCGCGTGCGCGCAATACAAAATTGACAATCTCGTTGCGGAAATCTTTGGGATTACTGATACCAGCAGGTTTTTCTATTTTCTCAAGCTCATTATTTAATGCCGCGCGGTCAAATAGTTGACCAGTTTCGGGATCTCGATATTCCTGATCTTGAATCCAAAAATCAGCATAACTTACATACCGGTCAAAAATATTCTGACCATATTCAGAATAAGACTCTAAATATGAGGTTTGAATTTCTTTACCAATAAACTCAACATATTTAGGAATTAAATATCCTTTTAAATGTTCTAAATACTGCTCTGATACGTCAGACGAAAACTGTTCACGTTCAATTTGCTGCTCAAGCACATAAAATAAATGAACCGGATTAGCTGCAACTTCTGCATGATCAAAATTAAATACTCGGGATAAAATTTTAAATGCAAAGCGGGTGGAAAGCCCTGTCATACCTTCATCAACCCCAGCAAAATCACGATACTCCTGATACGATTTTGCTTTTGGATCGGTATCTTTTAAACTTTCGCCGTTATAAACCCGCATTTTTGAATAAATGCTGGAATTTTCAGGTGTTTTTAAACGGGATAAAACTGAAAACTGAGCCAAAGTTTCTAGTGTGCCCGGGGCGCACTGAGCTTTATTTAATTCACTGTTTTCAATTAATTTCTTGTATATTTTTATTTCTTCTGAGGTGCGTAAACAATAAGGCACTTTAACAATATAAACCCGGTCTAAAAATGCTTCATTATTTTTATTATTTTTAAACGCCTGCCATTCCGATTCGTTTGAATGGGCTAAAATCATCCCGTCAAAAGGTAAAGCCGACATGCCTTCTGTTGGGTTGTAATTGCCCTCTTGAGTTGCGGTTAATAGTGGATGCAATACTTTAATTGGGGCTTTAAACATTTCAACAAATTCCATCACCCCTTGATTAGCACGGCATAATGCACCTGAGTAACTATAAGCATCCGGGTCGTGCTGAGCATATTCATCAAGCCGTCGAATATCTACTTTACCAACCAACGCAGAAATGTCCTGATTGTTATCATCACCGGGTTCAGTTTTGGCAATAGCCACCTGATCCAACACCGAAGGATACACTTTAACTACTTTAAATTGTGTTATATCCCCATTAAATTCATGCAGACGTTTACGAGCCCAAGGCGACATAATGGTTTTTAAATATCTGCCGGGGATCTTGTATTCAGACTCTAAAATTTTTCCGTCCTGATTAATATCAAATAAACACAATGGATGATCATTTACCGGTGAACCTTTTAGAACATAGATAGGGCAGGCTTCAACTAAACTTTTTATTTTTTCAGCCAGTGAGCTTTTACCGCCGCCAACCGGACCTAATAAATAAAGAATTTGTTTTTTCTCTTCTAAGCCTTGCGCTGCATGTTTTAAGTAAGAAACTATTTGTTCGATGGCATCTTCCATGCCATAAAATTCTGAAAAAGCAGGGTAGCGGGCGATAACCCGATTTGAAAACAGGCGACTTAACCTTGGTTCCTGAGCTGTATCTATCATTTGAGGTTCACCAATGGCCATCAGTAAACGCTCTGCTGCGTTAGCAAAAACAGATTTATCTGTTTTACACAGCTCTAAAAATTCTTGAATTGTATACTCTTCTTCCTGTTTAGATTCGTATCTTTGTTGATAATGCTCAAATATACCCATACAGGCCTCCTAGCGGCGCTAGCTCAGATTCGAAAACAATGTAGCAGAGAATAACTTTAAGCGAGTTACAGCATGCTCAAAGAGAATTTTTGCTTACTTTAATCTTAGACCTAGGAAGGAGTTAACTACAAGGAAATAAAATGATTTTTTTAGAAATTTTAAAAATTACAAGCCAATTTTTTAGTATAAAAAAGCCAGCATACAAACTATGCTGGCTTTTGAAAAGTTGTTTTTAAACTTAGATTATTTAGCTAAGTTAGCAGCAACAAATTCCCAGTTAACTAACGCCCAGAAACCTTCTAAATAGTTAGGACGAACGTTACGGTAATCGATGTAATAAGCGTGTTCCCATAAATCAACAGTTAATAAAGGTGTAACACCTTCATCTGTTAATGGCGTTGCTGCGTTAGATGTATTAACAATATCTAAAGAACCGTCAGCTTTTTTCACTAACCAAGTCCAGCTAGAGCCAAAGTTGTTTACAGCTTTGTCATTAAATTGAGCTTTAAACTCAGCAAATGAGCCAAATGCTGCATTGATTGCATCAGCAACTGCACCAGTTGGTTCACCACCGCCATTTGGGCTTAAACAGTTCCAGTAAAAAGTGTGGTTCCAAACTTGAGCTGCATTGTTGAAAATACCACCAGTAGAAGTTTTAACGATCTCTTCTAAAGATTTGTTTGCTAAATCAGTACCTTCAACTAAACCGTTTAATTTAGTTACGTAAGTTTGATGATGTTTGCCATAGTGATATTCAAGCGTTTCTGCTGAAATATGAGGTTCTAAAGCATTTTTTTCATAAGGTAATGCTGGTAATTCGAATGCCATGTTTTTGTCTCCGTTGGCTAGTTGTATTAATCACTTCTATCTTAATACGGAAATCGTAAATAAAAAACCTGATAAATCGAGGGATTTCGCATTAAAATTGATTGCTCAACCATACAATAGTGCCGGGACAGATAATTCTCAACCCCTAACCTTAAACAGATTGGTTATTTTCGATATTATTTATATTCATTTAGCGCTAACTCAGTTGATGCAGCAAGATTTTTTACAAAGTTAATCCTTTGTTGGAGGTTTTTCTGAAACAGGGGCTTGGGTGAGTTTAGATAATAATTTACAATAGCACTAAATATTATGTTTTAAGGTGTACTTTATGGAAACGTTAGACAAAATCAAACAACAGATAACTGAAAACCCAATTTTAATTTATATGAAAGGTAGTCCTAAATTACCTAGTTGTGGTTTTTCTGCACAGGCAGGTCAGGCGTTAATGAGCTGTGGCGAACCATTTGCGTATGTTGATATTTTGCAAAACCCAGATATTCGTGCTGAGTTACCTAAATTTGCCAACTGGCCAACTTTTCCTCAATTATGGGTTGAAGGCGAACTCGTTGGTGGTTGTGACATCATTTTGGAAATGTTCCAAAAAGGTGAATTACAAACTTTAGTTAAAGAAACTGCCGCTAAGCACAAACCTGCTGATGCAGACAGTGAATAATTATCTTTTAATTTAAGATAGAAATATAAGCCGGTTTATTCATTAAACTGGCTTTTTTTATGCTCTGACCTTGTTGCCGAGTATAAAAAATATTAATATTCATTTTGTGAATTAACTTGCCACGGTTGATAATACAAATGAATATATCAAAAATTGATTTAAACCTGCTTATATACCTTGATGTTTTGCTCAGGGAACAAAATGTAACCCGCGCTGCACAGCAGTTAGGTATCACTCAACCAGCAATGAGTAATGGCTTAAAACGCCTCAGAGAGTTATTAAACGATCCGGTTTTGGTTCGTACTTCCGACGGTATGTCTCCCACTGAAAAAGCTCGTAAATTACAGCCGACAGTGCGTCGTATCTTATTAGATTTAGAAGAAGCACTGCAACCAACCGATCCGTTTCAGGCGGAAACCAGTAAACGGGTATTTCGCATTATGGCCAGCGATTATGCGGCTTCTACTTTATTACCGGCTTTACTTTCCCGCTTACAGGAACTTGCCCCAAATGTTACTTTGGATGTGATGACACCAAGTGATGTTACTTTCCACGATGTGGAAGAGGGTAAAATTGATATGGCAATCAACCGGTTTGATGATTTGCCGCTATCATTCCACCAAAAAGTGATTTGGACTGATAAATTTGTGTGTTTAACCCATAAAGAAAACCCAGTAATTGAAAACTGGGGGTTAGATGCTTATTGTCAAACTCAGCACGTTTGGGTGAGTAAAACAGGTTTTGGGGTCGGTTTAGGGATGGATCCTACGGATATTTCTAAATTAGGTTGGGTTGACGAAAAATTAGAATCACTTGGCCGCAGCCGTGAAATCAGAGTATTTACCCGTAATTATCATGTTGCGATTCAATTAGCGATGGCGAAAAAGTTGATGGTGACTGTACCTAAACGTTCAACCGCTAATTATTTGCATGATCCAAATATTGTGATGCTGGAGCCGCCATTTGATTTACCGCAAATTAAACTGGATATGATCTGGAGCCCGTTATTGCATCATGATGCGAGCCATATCTGGTTAAGACGATTAATTGCTGAAGTCGCTGCGGAATAATCTTTGATTCAATTTTGAAGTAGCGCGGAAATAAATAACTAGAGCAGAAAACGGTGGTTATTATTAACCACCGTTTTTTATTGGGTTGTTATACTTTAAACTTATCAACCGACTGATGAAGCTCAGTTAAACTCATATTAATCGATTGGCTAATTCGAGTATTGGTTTCTGACATTTTATATATTTCGTCCGATATATCTCGGATTCTGACTACATTTTGGTTTACTTCTTCAGTTACAACATTTTGTTCTTCTACAGCGGTCGCAATCATAGTGCTCATATCTGAGATCGAGTTTATCTCGTTTTGAATTTGATTAAGCATCTGGTTAGCTTGCATCGCTTGTTCTACAGAAGTTTCACCATTTGCCAGACAAGTCTGAATTAAATTAACAATAGCGGTCGAACGATTTTGTAGCTGAGTAATTGTTGATTCTATTTGTTTGGTAGATTCTTGCGTGCGCATTGCTAAATTGCGTACCTCGTCGGCAACAACCGCAAAGCCACGGCCTTGTTCACCAGCTCTGGCAGATTCAATTGCCGCATTTAAAGCTAACAAATTGGTTTGTTCTGCAATCGATTGAATTACACCAATAATGCTGCCAATGGTTCGGCTGTCATCTTCAAGCCGGTTAATTTCGGCACTGGCGTTATTTAAATGATCCGCTAACGAGCTAATCACATCAACTGTTTTATCAACTTGTTGTTTACCCTGTAAGGTTAACTGGGCTGTATTAGCCGCATTACTGGCCGCCGCCTCAGTATTTTTAGCAATGTCTGCTACCGTAGTTTGCATTTCGGTTGCTGCGGTTGCAGCCATATCGGCCTGAGTATGCTGCTCCTGCATATAATTACGGGTATCTGCGGTCATTTTGGCCAGTTGTGCCATGGTTTTATCTAATTCAGCGGTCGTTGCATTGATATAACCAATAGCGGCGGCAAAATCAGCTTGTAGTTGGTTGAAAGTTTTACTTAAAAAGCTGATTTCATTATTACCGGATTCATCCAAACGTATAGTTAAGTCATTTGACGCTCGAATTTGATTGATAGTTTTACATAATTCATCAAGAGGTTTAGTTAAGCTACGTGCTAAATAATATGCAGCTATGACTAAAATAATAATCACAATAGTCAAAGAGATTAAGCCGTTTAAGATGATACTTTTATACTCGCTATCAATTGCTGCATTTGTGTGAGCCAATAGTTCAGCCAAACTTTCTTCTGTTTGGTATACTGTTTCGCGCATTTGTCCATTTAGGCCGGTTGAAGCTGTTAAGCCCTGTTGTTTGTAAGCATTAGCAAAGGCATTAAAATCATGCTGATATTGTTTTAATGCTGCTTGGATTTGTTCAATCGAAGTTGGATTAATATCTGCATCTGCGAGATCTAATTTAAACTGTTGTACTAAAGCATCAAACTTATCTAAATATTTTTGATCTAACCTGAGCATAAAATCTTTTTCAGCCCGGCGTAGCTGAAGCATTTCTACTAATAATGCGTCATTATTTTGTTCGTTAATTAACGACTCAATATGGTGGACAGCATCTCGTAAACTGCCGTAATAACCAGATATATGGTCTAAGCCTATTATTTGTTGGGTTTGCACTATTTGATGGAAAATTTTCTGATATTTTATGACTTTGTCTTCAAAATTTTGCAGAGATGTAGATTGGATATTTTTATTGGCAAAACTGACTTTCAACTGACTAACCTGCTCAATAATGTCATCCGACTTTATTTCAAATTGTTCCACATAAGCTAAATCTTTTCTTGCAAAAAAATCCTTTTCTGCGCGTCTCAGTTGTAATACGCTGGACTCTAACTCACTGATTTTAAGTTTATCCTGATTAAGTGCATTTAATTGATCAAATTCAATAATGATTAACCCTGTAACGGTTAACATACCCAAGCACGAGATAGCGATGTTTAGGTAACTACGCTGTTTAATTGTAAATTTAGTAAATAAATTCATCTAAGGTACCATCCTAGATTAATAGGCGTTAAATGTATAAATTAGTCTGGCAATTTATAAATGCCACTTAATCGCTTTACAGAGGAAAAATATGCACTGCTGTGACACTCAAGGGTTACTTCCCGTTGAAACTGCGCTTAGTTATATGCGCGAGCAAATTCAACCCAGTTTAAGGTTTGAACTTTTATCTGTTTCTCAGGCACATAACCGAATTTTAGCACAAGACATTGTTTCACCACTAGATGTTCCGCCTTATGACAATTCAGCTATGGATGGCTATGCGCTCTCTGTTTTGGCAAATTGCACACAATATAAAGTAGTAGGTAAAGCATTTGCAGGTCAACCTTTCCAAGGGGCTATTAAAGCAGGTGAGTGTGTCCGTATTATGACAGGCGCAGTAGTGCCTAATGGTGCGAATTCAGTTGTGATGCAGGAAAATACCCAAATAAATGGCGACTTTATTGAATTAACAGAGCCTGCACAACTGGCTCAAAATATTCGCCTTAAAGGGGATGATATTTATCAAGGCCAAGTTATTTTAAATCGGGGGCAGGTTTTAAAGCCCGCAGAAATTGGTTTGTTAGCTTCGTTAGGGTTAGAGCAAGTTAAGGTTTATCAAAAAATAAAAGTGGGCTTATTCACCACAGGTGATGAATTAAAACAAGCTGGCGAAGCATTAATGCCGGGGCAAATTTATGACAGTAACCGGCCGATGTTAAAAGCAATGCTGGATAATGCGTACATAGACATTATTGATTTAGGGGTAATCGCCGATACGTTTGCAGATATTAAACAGGCTTTTATCCGTTTATCAACAAGCTGTGATGCTATTATTTCATCCGGTGGTGTATCGGTGGGCGAAGCGGATTATACCAAACAGGTGATAGATCAAATCGGTAAAATTAACTTTTGGAAATTAGCGATTAAGCCGGGTAAGCCTTTTGCCTTTGGCACTTTAGGTGAAGCTATATTTTTTGGTTTACCGGGCAATCCGGTTTCCAGTTATGTGACTTTTGAGCAATTAGTTAAACCGAATCTGGCCTATTTAGCTGGTGCAGATAATGTTTCACCTAACTTAATATTAGACTTGCCTTTAATTGGTCAAATAAAAAAACGTGCCGGCCGTAAAGATTTTCAACGTGGTAAATTAGTGTGTCAAAACGGCAAAATTATCGGTGTAGAGCCTACTCCAAAACAAAGTTCGGGTGTGCTTTCATCTGTCTCTAAAGCGGATTGTTATATTATTTTAGAAGCTGAAAGTTGTGATTTTAAAGAGGGCGATTCCGTAAAAGTGCAGCCATTTTAACGTTATTTTTTCCGTTTTTTTAAAGATGAAATTGTTTATTAATTAGACTTAATTTGTTCATCTTGGTGTCATTTTTTGCAGCTATGGTTGATCCCCAAAATTAATAATAAGTGGAATCAGCCTCATGCAAATATCTAACAAGGTTCAAAAAGCGATATTAATCGGGATTGCCAGTACAGCACTTTTCGGCTGTTTTGATGATGACGATGATGATAAAAAAACACCTGACGATAATAGTGTTATTGCGGTATCAGGGAAAGCATCAAAAGGGATTATAAAACAAGGGATTGTATCAGTTTATAAACTCAATAGTGACGGTTCTACCGGTGAGCAACTTGCAACAACACCGGCAGATGTATTTACTCAAGATGATGGTAGTTATGCTGCTGAACTGGCAGACGATTACGAAGGCGCAATTAAAATTGTGATTAGCGCGGGTAGCAATACCACAATGTTGTGTGATGTTGTGGATGATTGTGGCGAAACAGCGTTTGGCTCAGATTTTGTTTTAAACTCAAATTTTGAATTGTCGGCAGTTGCTAACGCAACCAAAGGCGATGAAGAAACCACCCAACTGACCACCAATGTTACACCGTTAACTAACGTTGCAGCCATGCTATTGAGCCAAACATTAGCTGGTTCAAACAATATCAACTTAGAAAATGCAATTTTTGCGGTAAATACCCAAATAGCAGAGTTATTTAATTTTGGCGCTGGTGTCGATGTCTCTAAAATTGAAGTGGTTGATATCACCAGCCATAGTGCATTGCAAAATGTTTCAGCTCAAGCTTTTCAGGCCGCCGCGATTGCCTCTGCGATAGCAGCTAAAGCGACTCAGTCTAACGATTTTGTTAATTTTTTAATGTTGTCAGCGCAAGATATTGCAAGCAATCAAGGGACGATTAAAGTTGCAGAAGCTGGCTCAGGCGAAGCGGTTCTTTCACTTGCGGATACATTAGCCGAAATTAAAAATTTGAATGCCAAACTGCAAAGTAAAATTATTGAATCTATTCAAAATTCAGATTTATCTGAAACGGATAAAGCCGCAGCCATTACGGCTGCTAATGACACCTTTCAAGGTAATACAGGGATTAGCTCAGCCATTACCGATATGATTTTAGAAACTCAGCAGGATATTGATGACGCTGGTGATAGCGACAGAGCTGGTGATGAGTTTGATCAAAATGATATTACAGATATTCCAACTGGCGCTAGCGTGACGGGCAAATTAGTTGCCGATGAGCGCGAAGTCTCTGAAAACGGTGAAATTGTAATTGATGTGCTGGCAAATGACACGCTGGCGATTATTAACGATTCAAGTGCTCAAATTAGCTTAACCTCAGTGTCTGAGCCGATGCACGGTAGCGCTAGTATTGTTGATGGTAAAATTAATTATATTCCAGATCCTGACTACAACGGTGAAGATGAGTTTACTTATACCGTTACCGCTTTAGAGTTAACTTTTACCGCTAAAGTTAGAGTGATGGTAACCGCACAGGATGATGTACTTGGCGGTGACTTTGAATTATTTGAAGATGAAAGCCGTACTGAATCGGCTATCGGTCCATTAGATGCAGGCAATGTTGCAAGTATCGAAATTATAACTGCCCCTCAAAATGGTACTGCTGAAATTGAAGGCACTAATATTAAATATACGCCTAATGCTGATTTTAACGGAACCGATACTCTGGCTTATCAAGTTAACCTGACAGACGGTAATACAGAGCAAAGCAGCTTTAATTACACCATCACCCCAGTGACTGATGCGATTAATGATGAACTTAATATTGCGCAATATCAAACCGGCAGCGTTAACGTGTTGGATAACGATAAGTTTTCTGGAACTATTCAAAGCGTTAAGTTATTAAATGAGTCGGTTGAAGCAGATACTTTAACCACTGAAAAAGGCGAAATTAGCATTACCGCAGATGGTGTTTTAACTTATCAGCCAATTGGTGATGCAGTTGGCTCTGATAGCTTTAGTTATCAGGTAACCACTGATTCCGGCATTATTGAAAATGCGATGGTGAATGTTGAGGTTGGCACCAATGAACCAACCGGCAAAGCCATGTTAATGGTGCAGGATTTACGCAACTGGGGTGCTTATTTATTCCCAGATGATTTTGAAGGCGCGGGCACTTTAGTCGAAGATACCCAAGCCATGCTGAAAGTGGTTGAAACCGCAGCACCTATTTTTGAGCAAAACCTAACTAGCGCAACTATTGTCGCGGATGTCGCTGTTGTGGTTGAGCAGATTATGGCGGATATAAATAACGGCGAGACTGATGCAACTGAGTTTAACAGTGCAGATTATGATGCCAGTTTAAGTGGGATGATTACGGTTCAGCAGGTGGTTAATCATAAAGCTATGATTATTGCCGATGTTATGCAAGGTGAAGATAAACTAAATTTAAATGCTGAATTTACTGTACCTGCTCCAGAAGATGAAACCAGTGAAGTTATTGAAAAACAAGTTAAAGCTGTGATTAATCAAGGCATGCTTGAAGCCGGTGGGTTAAGTGTATCATTTGCAGAAAATTCGTTAATTGATGTTGTGATTGCAGGTCGAGCAAATACAGACGAAGCACAAGACACAGTGTTAGAAATTCTGTTTGATTTAACGGTTAATTTAAAACAACAAGCTCAAGACGAATTAGCTCAAATGGTTGAGTTTGACGGCGGATTAACTTTCTCCCTAACCAAAGGCGAAATGGTCGAAGTGAGAATGACAGACGCAGACGATAACTCTGAGCAAGTCAGTGAGATGAATTTATATTTACCAACCGATGTGACTGCTAAAGGTAAATTTACCACTAATGAAACCAATACATTTGAAGCTATTTTTGGTTTAAGTATTAGTAATGCAAAACTGCATACGTTACCAAATGGCGTTGATATTGAATATTCGGATAGTGGTTTTTATGCGGATTTTGATATTGAAGATCAAGATAACTGGTTAAATGCAGCTGCGAGTTTGGCTTTTTATGCAAATCCTAAAGTTGAGTCGCAAGGCAAAATTACGCTGACATTGATGCGAACCGGTTATGAGCAAGCACAAGTCAAAATTGAATTAGAAGATGCAAACAGTGCTTTAGTGGTGACTCATGATACTGAAAATCAGGATCAAGTGACGATTAAAAATAATGATAGTTTGGTGGTTCATTATAATGAGCAGGGCCTGAGTGAAGCAAATGACAAAACCATTATTGCTGAGATCCGCACAGATGATGAGGCTAATACCTTGCTAGCAACTTTTGAGCAAACCGAAGACGGTTTGGTTGAAGTGCACTACACAGGTACAAATAGATTTGAAACTTTTTATTAAGTTTTAAATTTATATTGAGCTATCCGTTTGAGCGCAATCAAAAGTCATTAAACAGGAATAAAAGAGGGCATTTAAGCCCTCTTTTTCCTGTTATTTATTCTCCGTTTGTTTTAAGCATGTACCTTGAATTCAGGCATAACCTTTTCGCTAGAGTTTTATTTTAATGAAAACAACAATAATAAATCCGTTAACCGCACTGAGTTTGGCTTTTATCGCGCCAAATTTATTGGCCCAAACAGAACAACATACTCAGCCACAGCATAAAAAAACATATCAACTTGAATTTATATTAGATTCATTTAGTTACAGTGAAGTCATGCCGGTAATCGAAACATTTGGTGGGGTGATTCCGGTTGCCAGAATAGGGCGGGAATCGAGCTATTCTGACGAACCAGAAGCAGGGCGGCAGGCATTAACCCATAACCGAGCGCATTTAAGAGCCGGCTGGCAAAATTGGTTTTTCCAGCTATCAGCCAGATATGATTACAATATCGAATTTACCCCAGATGCAGCGCAGTTATTCTTTTTGGATAGAAACGAAAGACCAGTCGATAAAAATGATTATCAACTTAAATTTTCTGCCAATCATGTGAGAGCTAACGGGATAGGGTTAGGGTATCGCTGGCAATATCAGGATTTAACGCTCACTGTTTCGGCTAATTATTGGGATGTTGAGCACATGGAAAATGGAAATATTAATGGGGTTTTTCATGCAAATCAGCAAGATGACAGTTTTGAAGTAACTGGCGATATTGATTACAACTATTTTAAAGATGCTTTGCTTGATCGCGCCAATTGTGAAGTGAGCGATCCGCCAGTTGCCGGATGTTATGGCCGTTGGCAAACCGATGGTCATGGTTTTAATTTGGATATGCAGTTTAGCTATCAAATTTCAGATAGCTGGCGGTTTGACGCGAATATTTATGATGTGTACAGCCGGTTTAATTACCAAAAAGTGGGCAAAACGATTGGCCGCTTGAATACTCAAAACGAGCAATTTAATCCAGATGGCTCTTTTACCATTAACCCTAGTTTTAGTGGTGAATATGCCGATGGTAAATTTAGCCAAAGTGTTTCTACACAGGCTCAATTGCGTTTATCTGCGGAGCTGTTAGTGCCAGTTTGGGCTGAAGTGTATGCTGCAAATGATACGAATTACCCGTCAATAGGGATTGGTCAAACTTGGTTTAATACCCGTTTTGAGTTGGGCTATCAGGCTAAAACTGAGGCGTTTATGTTTAGAGCTAAACATGATTATATTAATTTTGCGTTAGCATCTGAAACAACCAATTTTGAGCAGGCTAAAGCATTAGTATTTAGTTTAGGCATAAATTACGCATGGTAATGCTTTAGCTAACTGCTTATCCAGAGTTGAGGCTAGAGTTGAGGTTAAACAACGCATAAAAAGTTAAGCTGAGTTGCATCTTAAAGCTCAGCTTAACCGGCAAATTAAACATCGCGGCTACGTTTATAAAGATATAAACAAACCAAAAAGAATGCGATAAGCCCTGTCCATTCTGCAAATTCAATGGTTTTGGGCAGAGGCATGATAAAGCCGGCAAAAACAGCTAGCCCAACGCCCATTAAAGCCTCACCGGTAATTAAACCAGATGCTAATAATAATGCATTTTGATTTTGTTGAGCTTGCTCCTGATCCGATTTAAATCTAACTTTTCTGTCTATCCATAACTTTAATAAGCCGCCAATAAATAAACTGACCGCGAGTGCCAAAGGTAAGTAAATGCCAATCGCAACTGCCAACACATGCAACCTAAAGTTTGAGTTTATTTTTTTCAAAATTAAATCTAAAACAATAATCACAATGGCAATTAAAGCGCCTAATTTAATGAGCAACCAGTCAATGCTTTGCTCAAAAATACCTGTGGTGAGTGCTTGCATTAAAGCTGCTTGCGGCGCAGCTAAAAAATCCCCGTGTGGGTTAGCTAAGCTCGGACGGCCAATGCCGTAACTATTGTCGAGTAAAATTAAAATAAATGGCAAAACAATTGCCGCTACCAATACTCCGAGCATTTGAAAAACTTGCTGTTTCCACGGGCTCGCACCAAGAATATGACCACATTTTAAATCTTGTAAATTATCGCCGGAAATGGCCGCAGCAGAGCAAATAACCGAGGCCAGAAACATCACAATTAAACCACCTAATTGCTGGCTGAGCGGGCTGTCTGCTAATAAATAAAACCAGATAAGCGCACTAATTAATACTGTTGCAATAGTTACCCCTGAAATAGGATTATTTGAACTGCCGACCACACCAGCCATATAAGCTGCAACAGAGGAAAAAACAAATGCAAAAATTAATAACAACCCAACCCAAATCACACTATACAAAAGGGCGTGTTCGGTTTGATTTAACAACGGATAAATTAAATAAATGAGCGGCAAAACTAGCAGTGGAATTGCACATAATAAAATGGGTAAAGGCAGATCTTTATCATTTTGAGGACTGTTTTGCGCATTAAATTGTTTAAATGAAACCAGGTTCATTTTAAGGCTATAAAAAACGGGTTTGATAATTTGTACTAAAGACCAAATTCCACCCACTAGCATAGCGCCAACCCCTAATTTTCGGTTGTCTTGCCAGATTAATTGGCTGAGTTGCTGCCAGTCTTGCGGTTGCAACTGAGTCAACTGTGGCTGGGAGGGCGCAATTTGATTTAGCCAAAAATCAGTTTGCAAATGCCAACTTAATGGAATGCCAATCAAGCTGCCAATTAAACCGCCAATAAATACCAAAGCTGCAATATTAAAACCAACAATATAGCCAACACCTAAAATGGCTGGGCTAAATTGAATACTAAAATTGGTTAATAGTTTGCCGGATAAAGCAGGAACAACCCAACTGCTACCAGATGCAAAAATACCGAACCCAGTGCCTATTAATTTAAATAACGCACTAACTCCGGTTGCTTGTAATAAGTGGCGAACCCCTAATAAACTTTTGGGATTATTGTCTTGCTGTGATAATTCAAAACCGGCTTTTAACACCTCAGAGGTTGCAACCCCTTCAGGAAATGCCAGAGGCTGGTCAATAATAAGTGCGCGTCGTAGCGGAATAGTAAAAATAACCCCTAATAAACCTCCACTCAAAGCCAGAATTAAAATAGGGAAAAAAGCATAGTTTTGCCATGCCTGCATTAATACCAGTGCCGGAACCGTAAAGATAACCCCTGCAGCCAGCGCTTCACCGGCTGAAGCCGATGTTTGCACCATATTATTTTGTAAAATACTGCTGTTTTTAAGCCAGCTCATTATTGCCATGCTCAGCGCAGCAGCCGGAATAGAGGCTGACACTGTCATACCAACTAATAACCCAATATAAGCGTTAGCGGCGGTTAATATTATGGCTAAAATAATAGCCAGCGTGATGGTTTGAAAATTAAACTCGCTGGGTGGTTTAATGTTTAACGCTGTTTTGTATTTATTATCCATAATTAAACCTGCTACTGGGTTAACGCTTATTCTGTTAAGTCGCTGGTGGTTTCATCATCACTATCTGAGTCTGTTTGGTCTTTAACGGCTTCTAACTGCGCTTTGGCATATAAACTTTGGTTATTTTGGACAAAAGTATCAATCGATTCACTTTGTTTAAATAAAAATTGATTAGGCAAGATAGTGCCGGAATAGGCTGGTACAGCGCTAAAATCCCGGTTTTTAGCGTAATAGCTTAAACCAACTAAAGAGAATAAAAAGCAGGTGAGTGAAAAACTCAGCCATAACTGGCGACTATCCATTTTTTGGTTAAACAGATATAAGCTAAAACGAAAACAGGCAAATACAATAATAAATTCGGCTGCTAGTTGAATACCTAAGCCTAAATCTGCACTGGTATTATACCCAATAAAAGTGCTTAAACCTGTGATCAGCTCACTGCATAGCAAGGTGAGAATTAAGGTTGCGCAATGTGCCCAAAACCTGGCTTCGTGCTTAAAAAATCGGGACAATAAACTCCAGAAAATAGGCCAGATAGATAAAGCCACAACTAGACCGATTAATGGAGTAAATAATTGTTTTAGCTGGAATTCACCAAAAAAGGTTAGATATTGTTGTAAGCCAAATAACCCTAATAAAGCGGCAACAAGCAAGATGTTTAAACGTTTGCTGGAAAATAGCTCGGCAGTTGCTTCACTTTTTGTTAGCGCAATCGTTGAGGCCACAGGGTGATCTGGCGTGAGTATTTTTAATCTAAGTTTTCCTAAATAAAATTCATCTCCGCTGTTAATCAGGGTTTTGCCTTCAAGCTGATTTTTATTGTGATCATATAAATGGTTAAGCGAGTTTAAATCTTCAATTTGAATTTCGCCTGCTTCATTGAAGCTTAATCTGGCATGATGCTCACTGACATGAATATCTTCTAAAATGACCTGATTATCATAAGCTCGGCCGATATTGATTTGATTTGCATTGATTTTATGCTGAGCATCTACTTTACCTGAGCGGGATAACACCTGAATAATTAATTCCATTGAACCGCTCCTAAAAACTTCTCACTAAATGCTTGTGCGTTTTCCTGACTGACACCAGATAAAGTAAAATGGCTCATTAATGCTTTTTGATTATCATGCACAGAAACAGCCATTAATAAAACATCGTACAAGCTCGGATATTTTTTATAATTACGGACACAGTAAGTTGTTTTAAAGCTGGCATTAGGGTTATTTGGTTGAGTAAAAGATTGATTACAATGGTAATTGGTGACATGTTTTTTAGTTGCCGCATTACCCGGACCTGCATGTGAAAATGAGGCTTCTAATAACTGGCTAAACTGAATTGCATTGAGTTTTTCTTTATCCAACCAGCTAAATTGAATTTCAATATTACCACTTTGAAAATTATGACTTAAATAAAGCTTTTCTTTACTGGCACAATTAATTTCACTCACACTAAACTGAGCTTTTTCGTTTTCTGCATTGGATTGTCCCCAGCAAGGAATAAATGGCGCAATTTCGTTTAAAACAACGGCTTGGCCGAGTTTAGCAGCCGGCCAGTCTTTATTGAGCAAAGTCTCGTATAAATTTTGCTGGCTGGTATAAATTTGCTGATTATATAACTCAGGCTGAATTGCTGTAGATGTTTTGTCCAGTAAATCCGTTAGCTTAACTAAAGGCACTAAAAATCCTAATTGATTACCGGCGGTTGCGACATTTACCCCTATAATTTCGCCTTGGCGATTCAACACAGGGCCGCCACTCATCCCCGGATTAATTGAACCGGTGAAATTGATACGCTGATAAAAACTATGGGCTGTAATTCCATTGTATGTGCCGGGTGAGACTATCATGCCAAAATCATGAGGGTTACCAATCGAGAAGATATCTTCCCCTTGATTTGGATGACTATTGGCAAGGCTTAATTTGATCGGGGAATGTAACTCAGCTTTTAAAATAGCCAGATCGTTAATAACATCAAAATTAATTAACTGAGCAGGAATGTTTTGGCTGTCCTGAGTTAATAACTCAATCCGGTATTGATCAGGGCTATGAATAAAAGCAGAAACAACATGATAATTTGTGATGATCTGGCCTTGTTGAATGACAAAACCTGAGCCAATAGCTGATTTTTTATTACTGTTTTTTTCTATGAGTTGAACTTGAAATACTGCTTTTTCGTATTCCTGAAACAGGGTGTCGGCATTGTTCTGAGCAAAACTGTATTTGCTTAATAAAACGAAACATAACCCATAAAAAAAGGATAAGTGTTTAAATTTCATAAAATGATAACTTCTTGTTGTTATAAATTAACCGTAGGGCTGGTTAACAGTGTATCGTTTGTTAAAACAATAGCTTATGTCAAACTTGAGATTGTAAACTGCCAAATAAGTTCAAGCTTGAAGATAACAAATCGAACAGAATAAATATAGAGGAAAAAAGTAAAGGATAAAAAGAAAGGTGTAAAAATATTAAACCCAAACCAAACGGTGATTTGAAATTAAAGCAGGCTCAGTTAAGTTAACTGAGCCTTATGGTGCTTATTTTTTTAGTTCAGGCGTTAAAAACGGCTGAATTTCTTTTAGGGTAATGGCTAAAAGTTTTGGGTTAGCAGCTACCATATTGCCAGATTGGAAATAGTTATGACCACCGACTAAATCGGTCACCATGCCGCCAGCTTCACGTACTAATAACTCGCCTGCTGCGGTATCCCAAGGTTTTAAACCGAACTCCCAGAATACATCGTAACGGCCAGCAGCCACATAAGCTAAATCTAAAGCGGCAGCACCAGCGCGGCGAATATCACCACCAATTTTAAATAATGCGCCAAAAGTACCAATGTAAGCATCGTAATGATGTTTTTGTTTGAAAGGAAAACCAGTCGCTAAAATAGTGCCAGCCATTTCTTTTTTCTTAGCAACACGGATTTTAAACTCGTTTAATTGTGCACCACGGCCACGAACTGCGCTGAATAATTCATCACGGATAGGGTCATAAACGACCGCAACTTCAGTTTTGCCTTTTACTCTAAGTGCAATCGAAACACAAAAATGTGGGATGCCACGTGAAAAGTTAGAGGTGCCGTCGAGTGGATCAATTACCCAAACATATTCCTGGTTTGAACCTGTTTGATGACCACCTTCTTCGCCGATAAAGCTATGATCAGGGTAAGATTGTTGAATTGTTGAGATAATCGCTTGTTCAGCTTCTTTATCTATATTGGTTACAAAATCATTTTCAGTTTTGTTTTCGACCGTTACTCGGTCTAATTCAGAAAAGCCACGAGATATAATATGGCCCGCTTTGCGCGCAGCGCGCACAGCAATGGTTAGCATTGGATGCATTTGTCTTACCCTGTCATGTAAAAGAACTAAAAAAATCGGTGCGCATTATAAGGTAAATTAACTAAATTCGCTAGGCTTTCGGTTAACAATAAGCATGGCTGTGATAGAATAGCGGCTCAAATTTAGAGGACACTTGTATATGCTTGAAAAGATTCGCATTATTTTAGTTAATACTTCTCACACTGGTAATATAGGCTCAACTGCACGAGCAATGAAAACCATGGGGTTATCTAATTTATGGTTGGTTGACCCGGTTTCTAAACCAGATAGCCATTCATCAGCGTTAGCTGCTGGTGCAACAGATGTATTAGGTAATGCGAAAATTGTAGAAACATTAGATGAAGCAATTGCGGGTTGTCGTTTAGTGATTGCGACCAGTGCCCGTAGCCGTACTTTGTCGTGGCCAGAGTTAAGCCCGAGAGAGTCGGGAATTAAATTGATTCAAGAAGCTCAGCACGATGAAGGCGAAGTTGCACTTATCTTTGGTCGTGAAAATAATGGTCTTAATAATGAAGAGCTACAAAAAGCAAATTTTCATGCCATTATTCCGGCTAATCCAGATTATAGTTCTTTAAATTTAGCTGCGGCAGTGCAAACCTTGTGTTATGAAGTTCGCATGGCTTATTTACAGCAGCAAGAGTTTGAAAAGCAGGAAACCCCTTATCCATTGGTTGACGACATGGAACGTTTTTATCTTCACTTAGAACAAACTTTGGTTGGGACAGATTTTATTGTTAAAAATCATCCAGGGCAGGTGATGGCTAAGTTAAAACGTTTATTTAACCGGGCAAGACCAGAAGCTCAGGAGTTAAATATTTTACGTGGTATTTTAGCTTCAGTTGATAAACTCACTAAAAAATAAGGTATTGCACTATGTTTGAGAGACTAAAAGAAGATATTCAATCTGTCTTTCATCGAGATCCGGCAGCCCGTAATTTTTTTGATGTATTAACTAATTATCCGGGAATGCATGCGATTTGGTGGCATAGACTGAGTCATCCTTTATATAAAAGAAACTGGAAATGGCTAGCCCGTTTTATTTCAAATTTAGCCAGATGGTTAACCGGCATTGAAATTCATCCGGGAGCGACTATTGGTCGCCGCTTTTTTATTGATCACGGCATGGGAGTCGTGATTGGCGAAACCGCTGAAATCGGAGATGATTGTACTTTATATCATGGTGTTACTTTAGGTGGCACCAGTTGGAATCAGGGTAAACGCCATCCAACGCTGGCAAACGGGGTTGTGGTTGGCGCTGGAGCCAAAGTATTAGGTCCAATTTATATTGGTGAGAATGCCAAAATTGGTTCTAACTCTGTGGTTGTCAAAGATGTGCCGGTTGATGCAACTTGTATTGGCATACCCGGGCGAATCGTTGTGCCTAAATCACAACGCAAAACAGATGACGTGCGTAGCGCTATTGCTAAAAAATATGGATTTGATGCCTATGCCGTTAGCGACGATAATCCAGATCCGGTTGCTAATCATATCGGTAAAATTTTAGATCACATGCACATGATGGATAACAAAGTGATAGAGCTTTGCCGCGAAGTTAAAAAACTTGGTGGGGACGTTTGTGATAAAGCCATTCCAGGATTAACCATAGATGATGATGATATTGTGAAAGCGGAGCAAAATGCTGCGCGAGACAGAACTCATCGTCATGAAGCGTTTGATCCACAAATTTAATTCTTCTACTCTTTAAACAAATTCAGGCGTTGCGCTGTTTAATGTGCAGCGCTGCTGTTTTTAATACTTCTCTAGCTTCTAAAAGCCACTATGTTGTACTGATGTGGAAGACAAGACCAAATAGTTTTTATATCTATTTAGATTAAAGGTAATCAGTAATTTAAATTACTTAAATCGACTTAATAAAAGAATTTTATTTACAGATTAAGATTCTTACTTCTAAAAATCTATCCTTATGAGCCGAAAATAGCTGTCATTCTAATACAGATAACCACTTATTAGCACAGAGGTAGCACAGAGTTATTTTAGTTAGTGGTTGTTTACTTGGGAATGCCTATGAAATGGTGGCCCCTCCCAGACTTGAACTGGGGACCTAACGATTATGAGTATGAAATCAATCACTTACCTTTACTTACTTTCTGATATAACTATTTACTAATTTTAGTATTTATATCATAGGGTTATTGAACAACCTCGGCCTCTAGTGCATAAATCTTCATATATTTCAGAACGTTAAAAAATGCGCTCAAAGTAGCACAGAGGTAGCACCAATGTCAGACAATAAATTCCGTTTTACTGAACTTATACTGGAAAAGATCGATACTAAAAAACAACGAACCCGCTATTTTGATAGCCTTCTATCAGGATTAGTTTTAGACGTTACTATAGCAGGTAAAAAGTCATTTAGAGTTTATAAAAAAATACCTGGGCGCACGACTCCAATTAACGTCACTCTTGGCTATTTTCCGTCAATTACGCTGGATGATGCTAGGCGTCTGGCTAGAAAAGTAATGGCCGACATTGCAGAAGGCATCAATCCAAATGATACAAAACGCCAGTTCAGAGCCGCATCAGTTACTCTAAATGATGCTTTTAATTCTTACCTCCAATCCAGAGAGCTAAAAGCCGTTACTGTAAGGGGCTATGAGCAAACCATGAATTGCTATTTAACTGATTGGCATACCAAGCGTTTAGCCGATATCAGCCAGATGATGATCTTAAAACGCCACCGTGATATTTCACTACGAAGCCTTGGCCAAGCCAATTTAACTATGCGCATGATGCGGGCATTATTTAATTTTGCCAAAGCTGAATACAAATCATCTGAAGGTCGCTCACTATTTCCGGAAAATCCAGTACACGTATTATCAGAAAAGCGAGCCTGGAATAAGGTTAAACGCAAAACAACTCGTTTACGCCGCTCGCAGTTAAAACCATTTCTTGAGGCACTGAATAATCTGCGTGAAGACGCGATTAAATATCGTCAGAACGAGCGTGTCGCGTTTTGTGATTACATTGAGTTTGTAACCTATACTGGCCTGAGAAAAATGGAATTGCTGCAACTCCCTTGGTCTCAGGTATTTTTGGAGGATAAGCTGTACTTGTTAAAAGATACCAAAAATGGTGAAGACGTTGAGTTTCCGATGACACCAAAGCTTGTGGAAATTTTTAAACGGAGAAAAGAATATCAGGTATCACCGTTTGTATTTGGCAAAGAAACCGGCAAAGGCTGGTTAACTGAGCCTAAGAAAACACTTGCGAAAATATGCGAAGAAGCAGACGTTCAAATAACGTTGCATGACTTACGCCGAACATTTGCATCCATTGCCGAAAGTAATGGCATATCCGGTTACCGCCTGAAACGCCTTTTAAACCATTTAACGGATCAAAGTGATGTAACTGCTGGATATA
Organism: Catenovulum sp. 2E275; assembly: GCF_025515275.1. Classification (GTDB taxonomy): domain Bacteria; phylum Pseudomonadota; class Gammaproteobacteria; order Enterobacterales; family Alteromonadaceae; genus Catenovulum. The sequence continues at coordinate 5,124 of NZ_JAOPFU010000025.1, read as the reverse complement.
CGATTTTAACGGCTGAGGAACTCCGAGATCCCGCTGAAAAAGTCGCGAACAAAATATCTGAATATGCAGGCCTTATTGAGCAAGAGCCAAAAAATCAAATAACAGAAATGAAAAGCTTGCTAGCAAGCCTCACTAAGGAACAAAAGGTTGAGTTGATGAGTACTTTGCTGAGTTAATACAGTTAAATAATTTTTTAATTCGTCTGCCAGGTTTGATTGTTTTAGTTTAATCAAACCTGATAGTCAGTTGGAATCATAATTGAGTCTTAATGCAACATCCGTTTCACAAATCAAATCAATCAGAAATTTAAACTGTGTCCCTAGATAAGTACACTAAATACATGCTTTATCTATTTTAGGCTCAGAAGGCGAATATCGACACGGCTACTACTCAACACTAGCTTATGCTTCAATAAGTTCAGAATCACTTCTAGCAAACGCAGCATAACTATCCTTGAGGTCGTTCCTCAATGATTCTATTTCGGATCTCTTCAACGTTTGGGGCTTTCTTGAGGTGTCCTGCTTCACCTTGCGTGAGTTTATCCACACCAAAGCCAACTTCTTTTCTCCACCACTCATCGAGTTCATCTCCATGCTTATCACGTATATTTTTAAGCATCGCTTCTTTAATATTAAGTAAAGCAGCGCCTTCGTGTCCGGTCAAGGCAACCGCTAATATAACATTACCGCCTTTGTTTTCAATATAGCCTCTTAAGGAAGCAAAAGTCCCACCCATCGATAATGTGTCATCCAATATAACATAATCCGCTCCTGGCTGTACATCCCCATCAAAAAATGGATATTGAGATAAACGATAGAATGCACCTTTATCTGTTCTTTGAGGTTTATTTGCTTGTACTATATCACCGCAGAATTTAAGTTCTAACTTTACAGACAAGTAGTAGGCTAAGGCCGCTGGAATTTTATTGGTTCCAAATTCTTCAATAGCATGTACAGGGAGAATCAAAGCAGTCGAACTCCCTAGTCTCTCTTTTAAGTCCTTTAATTTATTTTTCGGAACAATATCTTTTACTAATCGTAGAGCCGCAGAGTTATCTCCATTTTTTTTAGCATCATCGTAATCAGAATGATTTTTAGCGGTCCCTAATGGGCTTAAAATAAAGACAGGAGGAAAATCGTTCCAAGCTACACGGGTTTCTATTTTTTGTAATCTTTCCCGATACTCGGCGAGAGAAACGATTTTAGCAGACATTTACAAACAACTTCTTATTAATTTTGAATATGATACATAAAATTAAGGCTGATTTTAACGGTCAACCAATTTAGATTCCGTTTTAGACGCGTCTCGCAACCTATTTTCTTTGGTATAAATTAAACCCGATAGTTGCCTTCTATGAAAAAGCTAATAATTTCAGCATATGAATATCGATGCAGATGTAGGTTCAGAAAATGGAGAGTCAGCCGGAACTAGGTTTCAACTATCCCACAAAAATTATTTATCTTTGCTTTGCTCTATTCTAAATCTAATGTAATTGTGTAGCATGCTGACACCAATACCTAAATAGATAGCTGGTACTGCATATATCCACATACCGAAAGCCCTTAATAGATCAGTTTTAAGCTCCAACTCCTGATCTGATTTGTGTGTAACAGCAGTAAGTTGTGAGTAAGAGTCCGAGAAGTAATCAAAACAAATGCAAGCCCAAACAATGAACGCAACGCCAAATAAAATTTGACTGAACCTAGGAAATATTTTTCTGGTGGAAACAATAAGAATGATAATAAGTGGGGCAAGCGTCACCAAAAGCGCTACTCCATTCGAAACATAATATAAAAAAGAATTCATATTTAATCCCTAATAAAACATAACTTTAATAATAAGGTTACTTATAATAATTAAAAAGTTTTAATACCTGATATTAAAACTTAACCTTAATACTTGAATGGAAAATATATCCCAATATCTTGCAAAAAACTAAGTGGCAAATCCCTTCGTAGCGTTAATAAAATGTATTAATATGCTGTATGTAGGTAGCTTAAGCAATTAATCACACCTATTTTATATTTCGTATATTCATTTTTTCACACACTAAGTTTATATTTTTGTTTAATTAATTGTTTAGTAAAATTAGCCCGTTACAAACGGCTCAATAACAATAAAAACGTGCTTCGTAGAGAATAAAACGAATTAAAGGTACGAAAATCAAAATTTAAAGGTACGATATCATTTTATCAAAAGCACGATATTATCCAACGTTAAAAGTACGATAGTCCTAAGATTCTATTTTGATATTAACCTTATATCGTAAGCAGCCAGTTGTTTTCGACCGTGTTCTGAATCAAAAAAAATGAGCAAATTGTCTGATTCAACTCTGAGCCTATAATCTAAAATTCTCTTCGTTTTTATTAGCCGAGCTTTTAGGGCTGGAATTGAGAGCCTAATGCCAATTCTCTTTTTTAAATTGTCTAATTTAATTTCATGCTTAGGTTGCTTACCACAACGTTTACGACATACTTCATATAACCTGCGCTCAAACGGATTTTTAAGTAAAAAATAGTCTGGATGTAACGTTAAGACTTCATTATCATCAATTACCTCAATTAGCCATTCTGGTAATGTTATCTGCCAGCCATTTAAACCGTGGTTATCAAATAATTTAAAATTTTCAATAAGCCCCATGCTTTCCGGAATCTTGCGACCATTAAATTGATAATCAGTAGTAATTAATGTCCCCGCAAGACGGTATAAGGCCTTTTCAATTAGTTTGTATTCTTTACCTGATGTTCCCCTTCCTGTGGCTTTGAGTATCTCATAAGTAGTAAAATAAACTGTATTACTGGGAGGTATTCCAGCATTTTTCATTGCCATTATATGACTTAAACAATAAACAAGTATTTCTTTATCTTTAACTGTCGCACGCCCCATAACACTCGGTACAATTTTGATTGACACACCTTTATATTCAAAATCCAAAGCGTCTTTAGACTTCCCATCTAAGGCAAAAACTGGCCACACCATGGAAAACATATCTGACTTTAAACTCACTTTTGTCGTTGAGCATTTCATATCGGTAATCACTTAAAACGTGGTTGTGATTCTAACCATTCATGAAATTCATCAACCGGAAACAACAAGCGAGAGCCGATTTTAATATATGGAGGCAACTGGTAATTACCCATGCCTTGTTTATTTTTAGATATTTGATTAAACAACGCTTGCTTGCTGATAAAAAGTAAATCTGCAACTTCTTCAGAACGATAAAACATTTTTTCCATACAAATGAACCTCAACTTATAGTTTTGCTGAGCTTAGCGATTAGTTAAACACAGCATTTATTAACTGAAAGAACATTGTAATTAGTTACAAACAGAAAAATCTTCGAAAAACTAGGATGAAATGAAAAGGGTTTTTTAGCCCTTTAAAAATGGGAGAGTGGGAAGTTATAGGTTTAGATTTTACGCAAAATTAGGAGGGAAAATATGGTTTTAATTTGGTATGCCAAATTTATTGTGTAGAAACAAAATTTAATGCTTTTTATTTATTTTTTTAGTCTTAAAGTGAAATAGCAATGCAAAGAACATCACTACTCCTAAAATTAAAGTGCAACCGGCAAAGACAGCAGCCATTATTAAATTTTACCTTCTTTAATCGCTTGAAAAAGCTGGTGTTTAAATTTGTAGTAGTGCCGGGTAACTCGGATAGCTAACACAATAAATACCCACATTTGAAACCATTCGTATAAAGTCATAATTGATATCTCGGTTAATGCTTTGCACTTGAGTATAAAAAAGTTCCTTCCCAATTACACAAAGTAATAATCCACTCACTAATATTTTGTAGCTTCTGAGCATTACAGCCTATGAAAGGGAAGGTAATTTTTTTGCTTCGAGATTTGAAGTGAGAGAAAGGCTCTAATCTAATATCCCAAACCTCACCCATTTCATTTGTCACTTCGAAAGCCAGTGCTTTTTGAGAAATTAAAGCAAAAAACATTTCTTGCTCTGATTGCACTTCTTTCTCAAATAGCAGGCCTAATGGTTCACATTCGTCCTCTATACCAGCTAAGCGGCTTTGAAACTCACCTACTACAGGGATGAATGGCCTTAGCTCAACTTTTTTGTATAGGTCTAAAAGTAGCATTACATTACTCCTTGAAATTAGGCATGCCTAATTTTGCTCATTAGCCTATTCTTTAAATGATTAGTAATAGGTGTCATAAAGTTCACCACGTGATTGTGCATCCTCAGCTTCTTCAAGAGTCATATGCTCGCCATCTGCGATAATATTTCCCATACCATCATCAAGTTTATCGAGTTGTTCATTTGCTTTGGATGACTGATCATCAGCGGTAAATATACTAATCAACAAGTAGAGAATCCCTACAGACACACATACAAAAGTTTCTAACATAGTCATTTCCTCGAAAATAATTAGGCATGCCTAATTTTATTGCTAAGTATTCCTTAGTATCCAGATTCAATTAAAGCTAAGAAAATCTTAGTTTTCAAGTCACAAAATAAAAATAATTGAAAATTAATGATAATTCACCGTTTCCTAAACGGCTCAAACAAGCAAGGTTAAAAGAAGGTCTATCTCAAAAGCAGTTAGGAATATTGGCTGGGATGGATAAATTTGTTGCATCTGCTCGGATGAACCAATACGAACGGGGCGTTCATACACCGGATTTTAAAACAGTAATTGCGCTGTCGATTGTTTTAAATGTCCCAACTGCATTTCTTTATTGTATTGAAGATGAACTGGCTGATAAAATTCTAGCTTGGACAGTGTAGGATGACTCAATTTGGCATGCAAAATTGAGTTACGAATAGCTTACTCTTTCCCGCTCTTAGCAATCCAGTATAATCCAATCGCAATCACTAAAACCGTAGAAGTTAATAAACCAAGTGTAATCCATTGATATAAATTCATTTGAACCTCTAATAAACTAATTTTATTAACTGACACATTAACATAAATTTGAGAATCATTCGTACCAATTTCCACGATAAAAAGTATTACAAACTGCTAGGTATAAATAGTAGGCTAAAATTTCAAAATGAGCGATAAGCAGATCTTAGTTCGCTTTTTATTGAACGTTGGCTCTCAGACTAAAAACAGACAACGGATTTACTATTAGAAGATTTAAGACTTCAGTACGCCAGA
>NZ_JAOPFU010000024.1 GCF_025515275.1 Catenovulum sp. 2E275 | reverse complement strand
GGGTTGTGAATAAATTAATGTTTTATATTTTGCTAAATTAATTGTTATCTATCCAATCATTGCACTTATTACTTGAATTCAAGCAGGAAAAAAGAGGTCGAAATAACAAATAAAGGTCAGTTTTAATCTCTACTTAACTTGTGAAGCGGATCTCTAGACTCTTATTTACAAGCGTAGCTTGGAGCGAGTGATGTAAATCCCAACAAATTAATTCAACAGTGCTAATTGTGGGATTCGCTTGGGCTGATTCTAGCCTACCAAATATGGAAAATTTTAGTTGTATCAAAGTTTGTTTATCAGCATTTAGCTGGCTTAAAATTTATGAGCAACCGTAACTGTCTACTTTTAGCAATTTATTTAAAACTGCCAGCTCAAGTCAAGACTAATTCATCGAGCTAATCCACTGGCAGTTAAAGTTACAAATTATGCCAATTTTATCGTACTGTACTCACTTTAAATGTACTCACTAATTGCTGGAGTTTGTTAGCAGTTGAATCGACCATGCTGGAACTTACTGCCAGTTCGGCAATTGATTTTGCCATATTATGGCTGACTTGTGTGACACTGCGAGCAGTTTCACCATTGCGCGCACTGTTTTGCTCGATCACGCTAATGGTTTCAAACATTTGCTCAACAATCGCATGTAGTTCCTGATTTTCACTGGATGCTGCTTCGGTTAATTTTAAGCTTTGGTCTACATCTTTTACGCCGGTTTCCATAAAGTTTACTGCGACTTGAGTTTCTTCCTGTAGACCTTGGATCATGCGTTGAATATCTTGCGCGGCGTCAGCGGTTCTGCCCGCTAAACCTCGTACTTCATCTGCAACGACCGAAAATCCGCGGCCATGTTCACCTGCTCGTGCCGCTTCAATTGCAGCATTAAGTGCCAGCAGGTTAGTTTGATTGGTAATTTCGGTGATCACGTTAATAATATTACCTATATCGCCCATGCGGGCATCAATTGACTGGACTGAATTTGCAGTTTTATCAACAATATCGCGGATTGCTTGGGTGCCAGAGCGGGCATCTTGATAATCTTGTTTGGCTTTTTCAACAACCGCCGCCATAGTCATTTTCATATTTTCAGCGGTATCCGAGGCGCGTAAAATAACTTCTCTTTGGCTTTCGATTAAGCTTTGCATGTGCTGCATTGACTCATAAACCTGATTTGAACTGTTATGTGCTTCTTCGTTACGCTCTAGCATGTTTTCGTTGGTTTCTTTTACATTGTGTGAGGCGTTAATAACTTGTCCAACAATGCCATCTAAATTATCGATAAAACTATTAATCCAGCGGCTCATATCGCCGGTTTCGTCATGCTTTATCTGATTTGGGTCTAATCGCTGAGTTAAGTTGCCTTCTCCTTCTGCAATCGTACGAATAACTTGGGTCATTTCGTTTAGTCGGTTAGATACTTTATTTGTGCCAAACATCGAAAATAAATAACAGCTAAATAAAGCACAAACACCAGTAATACCGTTAACCCATAAACTTGAAAGTTGGGTAAATTCAGCCAAGCTGCCGTGTATACATACAATACTGGCAACTAAAAATAGGTAGAGTTTCATTAAGCTCAAATTAATTGAGCGGCGGCGGTAAACTTCTTCCAAATCACCTTCGCACATCATACCCCAAGTATCTTTTGAACCCGGTAGTTTAAATGTTACACCTTTACCAATAACAGGGATATGGCGATAATCGGAATAGCCTGGGTATGTCACAAATAGGTTTTGGCCGTTTTTAATGGTTTCGCGTACGCCGGGATGAAGCTCTCCGGTTGCCGGATCAGTAAAACGAATTTCAAACTCAGTGTGATTACGAATTTGTACTGTGCCAAATTTAGTATGAATACCTGATTTTAGGTTTTCGCCATGACTAAAAGTGCTGTCTTCAAATCGAGAGCGAGATAAGGCAATGCCTTGTTTTAAGCTGGGATCAAAACGCGAATCGACCATAAATAAATAGTTGTCACCGGACTCAGGATAAATGTGGCCGGCTTCTCGCTGAATTAAATCGCCTAAAACATCATTAGGTACTCTGCCTGCTAAAGTACAAACTAAATGTCCATTTTGAATCACAGGGAAATAAAACATTAAGGTGACTTCATCGTGAAATTTTGAGCTGGATGGGCCAATCGTTAATGTATCTGGGTCGATATAAGGACCATGTAGAAACCGTTCTTTGTGTGCAACTTGTAATGCTTTTGACTGTTTATGCCGGTGTCCTACTCTTTGATTAAATGTACTAGCCACAACGTTTTCGTCTGGCGTTATGATAAAAATTTCAGAAAAATCAGGCGCAGCTTGTAATTTTTGTAATAAAACATGTTGGTTTTGATTGAGCGACTCAGTATTAATCTGGTTCGCCAAACTTTGCATGTGTTCCCAGTGATTGTGAGTCCACATTTGGAGCAATTTTACTCGGGTGGCAGCCGTACCTTCGAAAGTCTGCTCTACTGCAGAATAAGTACTTTTATTAACAAAACATGACCATCCTAATGCGATTTTTCCATTTTGCCCAAACCAGGGTAGCCAGTGTTTTTCTTTATTTGTCAATTGCATTAGTTGGCTTTTCAGACTCATCAAATCTTTCCTCAACAGCACGGAATTTTATTTATTACATAAAGTTTCCTAGCAATATTAATGCCGGATATTGATGTTTTTATTTTTTGCCCAAGCAATAGTAAGTAAAGCATGAAAATATTTAAGTTTTTTAGAATTGTTAATTTTTACAATGACTAAATTTGAGAAAATATAAAGGATAGGAAAACAGCTGGTTGCACCAATATGGTTCTGCATTGTTTTGGTGTGTTTTGTTTTGGTGCAGAGTAAATTATCAGAATTTACTCTGCTAACCTAGTTTTTAGCTTATTCGCTTAAATCTGCGTTGTGGTAAATTTCCTGCACATCGTCGCAATCATTTAACATATTGATGAATTTCTCGAACATTTCGACATCTTCGCCTGTCACTTTCGTTTCCATTTGAGGGTTAAACGTGATTTCATCTATTTCAAGTTCAACGTCTGGAAAGCTCTCTGTTAGTGCAGTTTTAGCTTTGTAATATTCGGTATGTGGCGCTAAAACCGTTAACATGCCATCTTCATCTTCAATGTCGGTTACATCAACATCAGCCATCATTAATGTTTCTAAAACAGCTTCTTCATCCCCTTTGAAACTAAATACAGCCTGATGATCAAACATGTGAGCAACAGAACCCGGAGCACCTAATTTAGAATTAGTCTTGGTAAAACAGTTACGGACTTCTGAAATAGTACGGTTTGAGTTATCGGTTAAGCAGTCAACAATTACCTGACAGTTACCCGGTCCAAAACCTTCGTAACGAGCTGGTTGATAATCTTCACCTGCGCCGCCTTTTGCTTTATCTATTGCTTTTTCAATAACGTGTGCTGGAACTTGATCTTTTTTCGCTTTATCAATTAAGCGGCGCAGAGCTATATTACCATCCGGATCGACACCACCGTTTTTAGCAACTACATAAATCTCTTTACCGTATTTTGAATATAATTTAGTTTTAGCGCCTTGGGTTTTGGCCATAGACGCTTTTCGGTTTTCAAAACTTCTACCCATAAAAATTGCTCTTTACTTTAATAATATTGCGATAGATTTTAACGGTTTTTGCCTGCTTTTTGCCAGTTATACTTAGCGAATTTTGTGATTAACTCAAGTTTGTTTATGTTGGTTGGGCTTTTGTCGGATATGAGAAGGTAAAAGAGAAAGCAAAATTGAAGTAAGTATGAGCGCCAAAGCAATGATGCAAAGTTTGGCTTTGCATCATAAAAAGCGGTTATTTTGCGTTTTCAATCGCTTTATAGTGGAAACGTAAATGTGCTTCAATAAAGCTGGAAATAAAAAAGTAGCTGTGGTCGTAACCAGCTTCTAACTGATAAGTGAGCGGATAATCTTTTTGTTTGGCAACGGCTAATAACGCATCAGGCTTTAATTGCTCGGTTAAAAAATTATCGGCATCGCCTTGGCTAATCAGCATAGGTACTTTTGCCTGAGTATTTTTTAATAACTCTGTGCTGTCGTATTCTAGCCAGTCTTGCTGGTTATCTCCCAAATAAGCTGAAAACGCTTTTTGCCCCCACGGGCAATTTATTGGGTTACAGATAGGGCTGAACGCACTGACTGATAAATATTTTTCAGGATTTTTTAATGCGATACTTATTGCGCCGTGACCACCCATTGAATGCCCACTGATCATTTTTTGGGTATTAACTGAAAACGAGTTTTCGATAATGTTTGGCAGCTCGTCGCAAATATAGTCGTACATTTTATAGTGCACATTCCAAGGCGGTTGAGTTGCATTTAAATAAAATCCTGCGCCTAGGCCTAAATCGTATTTACCTTGAGGATCATCCGCTACTCCTTCACCTCTGGGGCTGGTGTCTGGTGCTACAATCGCTATTCCAAGCTCGGCAGCGACTCTAAAAGCACCGGCTTTTTGCATAAAGTTTTCGTCGGTACAGGTTAGCCCAGAAAGCCAGTATAAAACGGGCACTTTTTGGCCATTTAATGCCTGCGGCGGTAAAAAAATAGCAAATCGCATGTTGCAATTTAAACTGGCAGATTGGTGTTCAAATTGTTGATGCCATCCGCCAAAAACATGATTATTAGAAACTTGTGTAAGATGCATACAAATACCTTGTTTGAATTAATCAGCGGCAATGTAGAGTTAACAATTCATTGCCGCTGATTAATCTGCTTATTCATTCGCAAAAGGATGAGTTAAAGATGGATTAATAGTGAATAACTGAGCGAATACTTTCGCCTTTTTCCATTAACTCAAATGCTTCATTAATTTGCTCAAGCGGCATAGTGTGAGTAATAAAATCATCTAATTTAAACTCACCTGCTAAGTAACGCTCTACATAATCCGGTAATTCAGTGCGACCTTTTACGCCACCAAATGCGGTACCACGCCATACTCGGCCAGTTACTAATTGGAATGGGCGAGTTGAAATTTCTTCACCTGCACCAGCAACCCCAATAATAACGGATTCGCCCCAACCTTTATGACAGCATTCAAGTGCGCTACGCATGACGTTGACATTGCCGATACATTCAAATGAAAAATCAACGCCGCCATCGGTTAATTCTACAATAACATCTTGAATTGGTTTATCGTAGTCTTTAGGGTTAATGCAGTCTGTTGCGCCTAATTCTTTAGCCAGTTTAAATTTGCGCTCATTTACATCAATCGCAATAATTCTGCCAGCTTTAGCCATTGTCGCCCCAATAACGGCAGATAAACCAATGCCGCCTAAACCAAAAATAGCAACTGTGTCGCCTTCTTTTACTTTAGCTGTGTTCATAACCGCACCCATGCCAGTTGTTACGCCACAACCTAACAAACAAACCTCTTCAAGTGGTGCTTTTGGGTTTACTTTAGCCAGTGATATTTCAGGTAATACGGTATGCTCTGCAAAAGTAGAACAACCCATGTAGTGATAAATCGGCTGACCGTCTTTATAAAAACGAGTTGTACCGTCTGGCATTAAACCTTTGCCTTGTGTTGCTCTGATTTTTTGGCATAAATTGGTTTTACCAGATAAGCAGAATTTACATTCGCGGCACTCAGGAGTGTATAACGGAATAACATGATCACCCACTTCTACACTGGTAACGCCTTCACCAACTTGTTCTACAATGCCGCCACCTTCGTGACCTAAAATAGTAGGAAAAATCCCCTCAGGATCTGCGCCGGATAAAGTGTAAGCATCGGTGTGACAAACCCCAGTTGCCACAACCCGAATTAATACTTCACCTTTTTTAGGCAGCATTAAATCGACTTCTTCAACAGATAAAGGTTGGTTAGCCTGCCATGCAATTGCTGCACGGGTTTTCATAAATTGTTCTGACATATTAGATCCTTAACTATTTATTTGTGGGTTTTAGTATAGCTATATTTAGCTATACCTCAGCATTTTGGGAAAAAACTTGCAAATATTATAATTGTTTCTAAATAGCTGATAATATGCTGAATTGGTAAATAACTTTTACATATAGGTAATAATGTGCAATGGCATGGTATTTCAGAGTTTGTTGCAGTAGCTGAAACGAATAGCTTTACTTTAGCGGCTAAAAAGTTGGCGTTATCAACAGCACAAGTTAGCAGGCAAATTAACGCGTTGGAAAAAAGGTTAGGGATTAAATTGTTATACCGGACAACACGGCATGTTTCGTTAACTGACGAAGGGCAAATTTATTACCATAACTGTAAGCACGTGTTAGATGGGTTAGAAAACGCTGAATTAGCGATTAGCCAAAGGCATAATCAGCTAACCGGGAAAATTAAAATGACCGCGCCGGTTAACTATGGTGAGCTGAAAATTGTACCTTTGGTTAATCAGTTTTTAGTTGAAAACCCGAATATGCAAATTGAGCTTGAGTTAACTAATACTCGGCTGGATTTAACTGAGCATGGGCTAGATTTAGCAATTAGGCTTGGCTCACTTGAAAACTCAAGTTTAATGGCCAAAAGGTTAACTAAACGGCGTTTATATTTATGTGCTTCTACTCATTACATTAAGCAGTTTGGTGAACCTAAAACAATTTCACAATTGGCAGAACATAATTGTTTATTAGGGACTTTAGAGCATTGGCGCTTTATGGATTCAGATAAAAGTATAAACTTAAAGGTAAAAGGACGGTTGCGCTGCAATAGTGGTTTTGCCTTGGTTGAAGCTGCGCTGAATCATTTAGGAATAGTACAATTGCCAGACTATTATCTAAAACAACATATACAATCAGGTCGATTACAAAGTTTGTTAAACGAGTACCAAAAACCAGATGATGGCGTTTGGGCTGTTTATCCAAATAACAGATACTTATCTAACAAGCTAAAAATATTGGTCGATTATTTGCAACAAGGTTTAACTCGGTAAATAACTAAAACCGGAATCAAAATTAGAAAAATGAAGGAATTAAGATGAAATCTTTACCTATTATACTGTCAGCTTTAATTTTATTGTCTGCTTGTTCATCCAATAAATTATCTACCTCAGGAGTGGATAATTTAGCCAAACAGCAGGCTCTAAATTCAGATCAGACACCAGAGCAAGCAATTGAAGAGGCTCAGGATATTTTAGAGCAAGCAGCCAAAGACAAATTAGATTTTTATACCCCGCTGCACTTTAATAATGCACAACAAAGTTTAGCTTATATTGGCAAGCTTCAAACCGGTGAAGAAAAATCTAAAGAGTTAGGTAAAGAATTGGCGATTATCACCGCTGCATTTAAAACCAAAGAGCTGATTAATTCAGCCTATAAAACAAAACAACTGATTGAGCAAACTCTGGCTGATTCTCTTGCGCATATAGCAGTGTTGGATGAGCTAAATGTAAAAGCGGATTACCCAAAAACTTATACCGAAGTGCAAACTGATTTAGTTGATTTATTTAAATTAATCGAGCAGAAGAAAGTAGAAGATGCGCGTAAAGAGCAAAGCAAGTTATTGGCAGATATGGCTGAGTTAGAAATTAATACGTTGATTAAACGCCATGTTTCGCCAGCCGAGCGGGTTTTAGATAAAGCCGAAGATAATGATGCGGATGATTATGCCGAGCAAACATTTGAGCAAGCCGAGCAGGCGATTGCACAGGCAAAAGCTTTTATTAATAAAAATTATCGAGAGCGTGAACAGGTAAAACAAGTGAGTAAAAAAGCCCTGATTGCTGCTCAGCGAGCATTTAATATTGGCAAAGAATCATTGTCAATGGTGAAACTAAACGAAGAAAAAGCCGAACAAAAAGCGCTGGAAATGGAAAGTTTGATTAAAGTAATTCGTGATGCTATGCAAGCTAATGAAATTGAAGGATTAAGTATTCAGGAACAAGCCGCCGAATTAGCCGCTTTAGCCAGCTTAGGTTACCGCACACCTGCCGGTTTACAAAAAACACCAGCGCAAGCAAATCAAGCTGAGCAAACCGCAGATGAAACAGACAATGCTGATGATTCAGTATTAACACCGCTAGACTCAAGTTTTATGCGCTCTTTTGGTTCTGATACGGATTCTGATAACGCAGATTCGGATAACAACGAGGCTGACGCTGAGATTTCAACTCAAGATACAACTGAGTTAACAGAAACTGAAAGCGAAGTTGAAACAACAGAAGCCCCATAACACAGAGAAAACTCAATAACCTTGCCCAGTTTAACCTTGAGATGGTTAAACTGGGTATTGGTTTATCAGTTGGGGTTTAATCATTTTAATAATGTGGCGGAGGCGTTTCTTCAGAAAGCGGAGCAACAGACTCTGGCTGCATTTGCTGCACTTTTTTAGCAAATAAACTAAGCTGTTGTTGAAGGGTTATTAACTGTTGCTGCTGATCTATCAAAGCTTGGTTTAAACTGTTAATTGTATCTTCCTGAAAAACAAGTTGTGACTCCAAATTATCAATTCTTTGCTCTAAATCTTTACTCATTAAAACCGCCAGTATTCTGAGATGCCAGATGAAGCATCACTCACTAAATGTGTATTATCAACAAATGCCAGACTATAAACCAGAGCTCCGTTGAGCGGATTATCTGGTTTTACGGCAACTTGCCATTGTTTGAGCAGTTTACCAGTTTGTACATCCCAAAGCATTAATTGTCTGTCAGGTGAACCGGTTGCTAACTTAGTATTATCTGGCGAAAAACGGGCAACAGAATAACTTTTTTGGTGATGTTCAGCATTTAATCGGCAGATCTCTTTTCCTGTCAAACTATTATAAATGCTAGCAAACCTATTGCTACTTACAAATAGATAGCGTTTATTGGAGCTAATTGCGATTTGAGTAATTCTTTCTGGGTGGACAAATCGTTGAATGATTTTCTGGCTATTAATATCCCACAAGAGCGCAGTGTAATCATTACTGGCAGAAAGCGCCCAAATATCGTCTGCCGACAGCGCGATTTGGTTAATTTTTTCGCTATGACCAAAAAAAATGTGTTGTTCTTGAGTTTTGGGGTTGAATATTAAAATATCGCCATTACTTTTACCTAGTAAGATTTTTGAGCCTGATCGGGTGACCGCTATGTCTCGTATATTTGAATCTTTTACTTGCCAGTAGCCAATATTTTTGCCACTGTGCATGTCCCATAATGAAAATTCTGATTGTGATGCGGTTACTGCAAACCCGTTACCGGAACTAATATGGGTGAGGTAAACAGGCTTGCTTTCATTGGAACTTTGTTGCCAGATATAAGTCAGAGCTTTTTCTTGCATGTTCCATAGCTGAACTTTGGTATTTTGCGATACGATAAGCCAGTCAGCATCGCTAGAAAAATAACTATCCGTTGAGCCTTGTTTAGCGTGTTGAAATGCACTAAGTGGTTTTGATGACACAGATGGTTGGCAGGCGCAGAGTAAAATTGAAAGCAAGAACAAAAAAATAAGGTTAACTTTCTGAAATATCATTTTATTTTCATTGTTAATCATATAGATACAGGTAGTATAACGGACTTTCTAATTTAAATTAGAAAGTTAATGTGTTTGGGATATAAAAAGTTTAATACAGGTTTAGCAAGATAGCGTAAACCGTATGTATAAAATTAAGCAAATTGGAGTATTTTAGATGCAAAAATTAGGCATGGTCAGTGTGTTGGCTGCCGCTTTAGCAATGGCTGGTTGCGGTGAAAAAACAAACACAGAAACCGCTCAAGCAGATTCTCAGCAAACTCAACAAAAAGAGGCAGTTACATTGCAAAATATGACAGAAAAGCAAGCTTATGGCTTAGGTGTTAACTTTGGTGCTCAACTTAAAGCAACCGTAGAGCAAATCAACTCTGTTGGTTTATCTTTAGATATGGACATGGTTAAAAAAGGGGTTGAAGACTCTTTAGCCGGTAGTCCAGCTTTATCTGAACAAGAGATTCAGGCAGCAATGCAAGAGCTTCAACAGCAGCACCAACAAATGGAAACTGCTAAGCGCGAAGAAGAAGGCAAAAAATTCCTTGAAGAAGGTGAAAAATTCTTAGCTGAAAATGCTAAAAAAGAAGGTGTAAAAACAACTGAGTCTGGCCTTCAATACGAAGTAGTTGAAGCTGGTGAAGGTGAATCACCAAAAGCAACTGATACCGTTAAAGTTCATTACACTGGTACTTTAATTGATGGTACTAAATTTGACAGCTCTGTTGATCGTGGCGAGCCAGCTACTTTCCCATTAAACCGTGTTATTCCGGGTTGGACTGAAGGTGTTCAATTAATGAAAGTAGGTTCTAAGTATCGTTTCTACGTTCCTTACAACTTAGCTTATGGTGAGCACGGTACAGGTGGTATTCCTCCGTATTCAACATTAATTTTTGATGTAGAGTTAATCTCGATCGAAGGTTAAGTAGAAGGTTAATTTAATCGTATAAACTAAAAAAGCCGCTTTTGCGGCTTTTTTTATGGCTATAATCTTGAGTTGATTTAAGCTACTTCGCTATGTTTTGTATAAAGCGTATGAATTAGCTGATCTTCGTAACCAAATCTGTCTTCTAACGCTTCAACCAACTGAGATAAATCAGTTGAAAAAGTTGACCAGTCTGTATCATCATTGGCTTCTGCATACTTATCATTAAAGTTAAGTGCAATATCTGTAGTTACATTTATTTTTGGCCAAAGGCGTCGGGCTAACTCTAAGCTTTCACCGCCATGAGTCTCACATTTAGAAGCAATGTCATCAAACACTTCAAAATGACCGGCAGATAAATAATCAACCATAACCTGACAAAATTCTACGATATCTGCATTGTTTATTGCATTTTTGGCTGCTTCGCCATTAGGTAGAATACCTGCTAATTTACAATAACGAACTAATAGTTCCCGTCTTTCTTCTAACCAATTGTCGATTGCTTTATTAGCGCCGCCGTATTTTTGTTGTACTTGTTTTAATTCAGACAACATAATTAAATCCTACCTTCTTTGGGGTTTTGCCATAGCTATATCTAACGTGATTAACGCAGAAAAAGCAATATAGCTAAATCAATTTAAGTAAAAATATGGTAAAAATATACAGCTAATATACCTTGTTTTGTTTAAAAAATTAATACTGTTTGACGTAATATGCAGATAAATCAACTTGTAACTATTGATTTTCATCAACCGGCTTTTTGGATTATTGTTCGAAATGATGAAATTTTTGTCAGCCAAGACGCCCCTTTTATCCCGTTGTATCAGGCGTCTGACATCTTTAACGCCATTAATGTTAAAAAAGCTACTTTTCTTGGGCAATATGCGAATCATAATGTATTTATGCTTAAAGCTTCGCAAGTTGCAATTAAGCCTGAGATTTTAGGTGAATTTGTTGAATTAAGAGACTTTATTACTGAGTGTGACTTTGAGTTATTTGGTTTTGCGGCAAAAGCGATTCAGTTTTTACACTTTCTGGATACGCATAGGTTTTGTGGGCGCTGTAGCCAGAAAATGAAGCATGTGGGTTGGGAGATGGCGATGCAGTGTAAGCAATGCGCCCATCGATGTTATCCAAGACTTTCACCTTGCGTTATTATGGCGGTAGTCAAAGGCGACTCACTGTTATTAGCGGTTAATAAAAAAAGCCGTTCGGGGCGTAGCTCCATTTTAGCTGGTTTTGTTGAACCGGGGGAAACATTAGAGCTGGCCGTTGCACGCGAAGTATATGAAGAAACCGCAATTGAAGTTAAAAATATTCAATACTTTTCAAGTCAGGCATGGCCATTTCCGCATCAGTTAATGGTTGGGTTTATTGCTGAATATCACAGCGGTGAAATAAAGGTAGATGAAAAAGAAATTTTGCACGCAGACTGGTATAATCTTAATGATTTGCCGGAAACGCCGGGTATTTATTCAATAGCAGGTCAGTTAATTGAATTTGTTAAGCATCAGAAACAAAAAAGCCTTACATAAGTAAGGCCTAAAATTAGTGCTTGAGGTCCCGTAAACGAGCTTCTTGTTCTTGTCTTCACTAGCGCGGGATTATTTATATCAAAACGATTTATCGTTTGCAACAAAAAATATACTTTTTTTTAATTTATGTAATTTTAATGTGGTTTGCGGGTGGTTTTGCAAACTCTGTATAGGAATAAATATGAGCTCACTTAAAAACAGACGTTATTTAGATGCATTACTTAAAAAGCCAGTTGACCGAACGCCAGTTTGGATGATGCGTCAGGCAGGCCGTTATTTACCAGAGTACAGAGAAGTTCGCTCACAGGCAGGTGACTTTATGTCATTATGTAAAAACCCTGAACTTGCATGTGAAGTTACATTACAGCCATTAAGACGCTACCCGTTAGACGCGGCTATTTTATTTTCAGATATTTTAACAATTCCAGATGCAATGGGACTTGGTTTATATTTTGAAACTGGAGAAGGTCCTAAGTTTGAAAAAACCGTACAGTCTTTAGCTGATGTTAAGTCACTTAAAAATCTTGATTCTAATCGTGATTTAAAATACGTAATGGATGCGGTGACCACGATTCATAAAGCTTTGGATGGTGATGTTCCTTTAATTGGCTTTTCGGGTAGCCCTTGGACTTTGGCAACTTATATGGTTGAAGGTGGCAGTACCCGTCAGTTTGCAAAAATCAAAAAAATGGCTTATCAGTCGCCTGAAATTTTGCATGCTTTATTAGATAAACTAGCTGTATCTGTGATTGATTATTTGAATGCTCAAATCGACGCTGGTGCTCAAGCTGTGCAGATTTTTGATACTTGGGGTGGGGTATTAAGCCAAAAAGACTATGCTGAGTTCTCGCTAGATTATATGGCGAAAATTATAGATGGTTTAAACTTAACCAAAAATGGTGAGCGTGTACCTGTTGTATTATTTACCAAAGGTGGCGGGTTATGGCTTGAAAGCATTGCTGCAACTGGTTGTGATGGTGTTGGTTTAGACTGGTCAATTGATATTGGTGACGCCAGACGTAGAGTGGGTGATAAAGTAACCTTGCAAGGTAATATGGATCCTGCTTATTTACATGCAACACCGCAAAAGATTCGAGAAGAAGTTGAACGTATTTTAGCGAGTTTTGGCAACGGGACTGGTCATGTATTTAATTTAGGGCATGGTATTACGCCAGATGTTTCACCGGAAAATGCAGGTGCATTTATTCAGGCAGTTACTGAGTTAAGCGGTAAATATCACCAAAAGTAGTTTATTTAGTTGATGAATAGCTTCAAGAATTTGTCGACAAAGCTTAGATTAAGATAAAATGATTTGTAATAAAAAAGCCAATCAACAGATTGGCTTTTTTGATTAACAGTCAAATATTTCGGGGTGTGGAAAACAATATTGGCTATTGTTTTCCTTTTTTAAAAAAGTCGATTTAACCCGTTTAATGCTGCTACACGGTAGGCTTCGGCCATTGTTGGGTAGTTAAATGTGGTATTCACAAAGTATTCAACTGTGTTAGCTGCACCTTTTTGTTGCATTATGGCTTGTCCGATATGAATGATTTCGGATGCGGCTGTACCAAAACAATGTATGCCTAAAATCTCTTTAGTATCTGGATGGAATAAAACTTTTAAACCGCCAATTGTTGAGTTAGCAATTTGTGCGCGTGCAAGATGTTTAAATTGCGCTTTGCCCACTTCATAAGGAATTTTAGCTGCGGTTAATTCTTGCTCTGTTTTACCAACTGAACTGATTTCTGGAATGGTATAAATACCGGTTGGAATATCCTCAATTAAATGTGAGTGTGTTTCACCCTGCGTAATAAAATTGGCACATAAGCGGCCTTGATCGTAAGCTGCGCTCGCTAAGCTCGGATAACCTATTACATCACCAACGGCAAAAATGTTATCAATTTCGGTTTGATAATGTTGATCTACTTTAAGCTGCCCTCTGCCATCCGCTTTTAAACCGACAGCAGATAAATTGAGTTTATCTGTATTACCGGTTCGGCCATTGGCAAATAATAAACAATCGGCTTTAAAGCGTTTGCCTGATTTAGTTTTTAAAACCACGCCGTCATTTTGGCAGGTAATGCTGGCATATTCTTCGCCATTGCGAATCACAGTGCCACTATTGCCTAAGTGATAACTGATAGCGTCAGAAATTTCATTATCCAAAAACGACAGTAGGCGTTCGCGGGTATTAATTAAATCTACTTTTACTCCTAACCCACGGAAAATACTGGCATATTCAGAACCAATAACCCCAGCACCATAAATGATTATGGTACGTGGGTCGTGGTGAAGTGATAAAACGGTATCACTGTCATAAATTCGGCCAGAATTAAAATCGACATCGGCAGGGCGATATGGACGAGAGCCAGTTGCGATAACGATATTTTTAGTGGTTAATGACTGGCTTGAGCCATCGTCATGAGTAATTAAGATGGTGTGCTTATCTTGAAATGAGGCTTCGCCTTTTAAAACCGTGACCCTGTTTCTTTTATAAAAGCCTGCTCTTAAATGAGTTTGCTGGCGGATTACCCCTTCTGCGTGTCTTAAAATCTGCGGAAAAGTCAGGTGTTTTTCACGGGTATTATCGCTAAATAAAGGGTTATGGTTAAAGTCGATTAATTGCGATACAGATTGGCGAAGAGCCTTAGATGGAATTGTACCCCAGTGAGTACAGCCACCACCCACTGATGAGTGTTTTTCGATTATTGCTACTCTTAAACCGGTTTTAGCCAGCCCCATGGCTGCACCTTCGCCACCCGGGCCAGTTCCAATTACGATAGCATCATAATCAAACTGAGTTTTGGTATCTGAATTATGAGCGGTTGAAGGTTTTGATTTTTTTTCAGTAGTCACAAGCAGTCTCATCCTATTGCTGAAATTATTCTACCTATTCTAGCGTATAGATATGACATTTACTGAGAAAAATATCAATAAGATCAATAAAATTTAAGCTTTATTCATATAGGCTAATGTGAGTAGATATATCTATATATCTACTTCTACATCTTTACGCAGTTTGGAGTGTAAGGTTAAACTTCAAAAAAAGTTGTTTCTGTTCATTTAGTTTTTGCTTAAGCTCTAAAAACTGTAGATAAATATCAGAAGTTCGATAATCGGCTTCTAATTTTTGTTTTTTAAATTCAATCAGCTGTTTTTTGGCAGTGTAAAAAGCACTCATCCGGCTGATTAATATTTCATACTCGGCTTCCAACTTCTCAAGCAATACATGATGGTGTGGGTGTTGAGTTAAATGTTCACGCATTAATTGCATTTTATGTTTGGTTTTAGCTTGCTCGATTCTTTCTTCGCTCGCGGTTCTAAGTTTGTGGGTTAAACCTAACCAGCTTAATGATTTTATAAACCATTTGGTTGGATCAAAATGCCACCATTTAATACCGTTGCGGTAATCGTACTCAAACGTATGATGGAAATTATGATAGCCTTCGCCATAAGTTAAAAACGCAAGCCATGCGTTATCTCTGGCGGTGTGAGCGTTAGTATAAGTTTGTTTTCCCCAAATATGTGCCAGCGAGTTAATAAAAAATGTAAAGTGATGGCTCAATACTAAACGTAATACTCCAATACTCAATAAGCAGGCGATGACTCTGTCGGTGATTAAACCAATGGCGAGCGGGATACCAAAGTTGGTGATAATTGCTAGTGGTACATAATATTTATGCTGCCAGACAACAATTTTATCTTTTTGTAAATCTTTACAATTATTATAGTTTTTGTATTCATCACCCTGATATTCACGCAGCATCCAGCCAATATGAGAATGCCAGAAACCACGTTTGGCACTGTAGGGATCTCTATCGTTATTATCAACATGCTTATGATGATTTCGGTGATCTGAACTCCAGTGCAGTATGCTGTTTTGCAAAGCAAAAGCGCCGCCAATTGCTAAAACAAATTTAACCAATGGATGAGCGTCGTAAGTTTTGTGTGACCAAAGTCGATGATAACCCGCGGTGATCGACATGCCACAAAAACCTAAACATAAAATGGTTGCGACAATTTCGGTTAGGGTAAACCCAACGGTGAAAGCGTACCAAGGCACTAACAATAAAGCGATAAGGCCTGTAATTAAAAATATGCTTAAATTAAGCCATGAGATTGGAGCTTTTTTCATGCTTTCCTCAAGAGGTAAAAATAATTTTACTATTTCTGGCGTACAAGTGTACGCTAAAAATAAATAAAAACCTACCCAAGCTGACAAAATTTAAGCTAGCTGTTAAGTAATTGGTTAAATTGGCTTATGATATAAATTCACTTTATTTATTGTTAAGACAGTTTTATGCCCGGTGTAAGAGCGCAGCAAAAAGAAAAAACCAGACGAGCGTTAATTCAGGCTGCATTTAAGCAATTATCTGCGAATCATGATTTTTCAAATTTAAGTTTGCGTGAAGTCGCCCGTGAAGCCGGGATTGCGCCCACCTCTTTTTACAGACATTTTAAAGATTTAGATGAGTTAGGTTTAACTTTAGTTGATGAAGCTGGATTATTGCTCAGGCAGTTAATGCGCTCAGCCCGACAAAGAATTGCGCTTGAAGGTTCGGTTATTAATACTTCGATAGAAACTTTTATGGACTTTTTAACCACTCATGAAAGTGAATTTAGAATTTTATTACAAGCCAGATCCGGTACATCAGATGATTTTAGAGCTGCGGTATCGCGTGAAATTATGCATTTTATTGCTGAGCTAAGCGATTATATTAGCCAGTCGCAAAAATGCAGTCATGATTTTGCGTTTATTCAGGCCGAAGCTATGGTTAAGCTGGTTTTTAATGCTGGGGCAGAAGTGATTGATATGGCTGAAGAGCAGCGCCGTTTAGTGGCTGATCGCTTAGCGATTCAGCTCAGATTAATTACAAACGGGGCTGCGGTAACGATTAAACAGTTATCTGCGAGTTAGCCAAACACCGGTTTCGATATGGTGGGTATAAGGAAACTGGTCGAATAAAGTTAAATCTTTAATTTGGTGCGTTTGCTGTATGTCCAGCAGGTTATCTTTTAATGTTTCAGGGTTACACGAAACATAAATAATGTTATCGAATTTTTTGACCAGTTCGACGGTTTGTTGATCTAACCCTGCGCGAGGCGGATCAACCAAAATAGTATTAAACTGATAAGCCGATAAATCTAATTCTTTTAATGATTTAACCGCTTTTCCATCAAAATAAGCAGCCGAAAAATCTTCGGCTGAAGACTGCCCGATAATGGTATTGCTTATCTGATTAACCGTTAAATTATGCTGGGCTGATTTGACTGACGTACGGGCAATTTCAGTTGCCAGCACTTTATTAAAATATTTAGCAAGTGCAATGCTAAAATTACCGTTACCACAATATAGCTCAAGCAAGTCGCCATTTAGCTGCGCACTAATCGAACTGGCCCATTCAAGCATTGCTTGATTAATTAAGCCATTTGGCTGAGTAAAGCTGTTTTCAACTTGTTGATAGCTATAGGTTTGACCTGCAACAGTTAATTTTTCGGTGACATAATCTTGCTCAACCAACACTTTTTGTTTTCGGGCGCGGCCAATTATATTAACCGGAGCAATTTGATTAAGTGTTTGTTTAAGGGCTTTTGCTTCTGCTAACCATTTATCATCTAATTTTTTATGATAAATCAGGCTGACTAATGCTTCGCCACTTAATGTTGTTAAAAAATCAACCTGATAAAGTTTAAAACGCAAAGTCTCGTTTGCTAAAAAGTAGTTACGAACAGCTTGCATTAATTGGTTGAGCAACTCAGAGCCGGGAATAAAATAATCAACTCTGAATTTTTCTTTTGTGGCCGGATCAAACATTATATAAAAGCTGTCATCATCTTGATGCCAAACTCTAAACTCTGCTCTGAGCCGGTAATTTTTATTTGGGGATGCAACCAGATTGGTTTTGGCGGGTAAATTCAAACCATTAAACAGGTTCAGAGTTGTTTGCTGTTTTTCCTGTAAAAGGGCGTCATATTGACTAATATCGATTTGATCTACTCGCATTCTGCTACCACTTGCTGAAAAAAGGCGTATTGTACTGAGTTGAAAAGTGAATGCCAGTTTATAATGTGCTTATTCAAAAAAAATGATTAAATTTTATTCGTTTTTGGCCGATATAAAATAAGGTAGTGATTTAAGGGTTAATGCAATGGATATTTCAAACGTAAAATCGAATCTGGCCAATAATACCAACTCGGCAGAATCGTCTAAAAAAACGATACCGCAGCAAGCGGCTGACGCTAAAAATTCAGCCCAGTCTGCTCAAGCTAAACAAGCAGAATCAGCCGTTGAGATTCACCTGCAAAGCTTTTCTAAACAGCAGCTCAATATGACTATTTTACATAGTTCTTTAGCCAGCAATCTGGAAGGATTTTCTGCTAATGCGAGCAAAGCATTAAAGCCATTTGAAATTCCGACGATTAAAGAAAGCGATAACCAATCTTTATTCGATTTTGAGGAAGTTGCTAAAAATGTCCTTAATTTTGTTGAGGGCGCATTAACCAGTGCCGCAAAAAGTGGAGCTTCGCAAGATGAGTTAAACGAAATGCTCCAGCAAGCCCGAAAAGGGGTTGAGATGGGCGTTAATGCGGCTCGTAAAGAGCTTGGCATAGATAAAGACAGTGAAGACGAACTAGCAACAGGTATTAACAAAGCGCACGAGTTAATTAATCAACGTTTGGATGATTTATATAAAAAATTTAATCCAGATGAAGAGGAAAGCACATCAGCAAGCTCGGTTGAATATAGCAGTGAATACAAACAGGAAAATAATGGCAGTATCTCTTTGCAAACTAAAGAAGGGGATACAGTTAATATTAGCTTTGCTAGCATTCAGGCTTATCAACAGCAATTACAGCAACAATCGTTAACACAAGTAAACCAGAATGGTGAGACTCAAAGCAGCCAGCAAACACAGTGGAATCAGGCTTATTTTCAATCTAATAGTTTTGCATTCTCAGTTGAAGGTGAGTTAAACGAAGATGAACTCAAAGCAATTGGCGATTTGGTTAATCAGGTTACTAAAGTATCAGGCTCATTTTATCAGGGTGATGTGCAAGCTGCTTATCAGCAAGCTCAAAAACTAGGGTTTGATGATGAGCAAATTAGTCATTTTGCGATGAATTTGTCGCAAAAAACTTATGCTAGCCAAAGTTATAGTGCGGTAAGTAATTATCAATCTAACCAGCAAAATAAAGCAGACTTACCACAAACGGTTAAACAACCGCTTAATGATTATGTGAAAGATTTAATGGACCTGGTTGAAAAACGTCAACAAAACTTGGCCGAAGAGCAGGATTTAGAATCTATAGTTAATCAGGTATTTAATCAGCAGTTTAAGTTAACCGGTAATGAGTTGATTGATGTGGTGAATCGTTTTAATCACTTTAATCAAAAAATACTCAATAGTGACGAATTAGTGCCAACTCAAACTAAAACAGAAGTGGTAGAGCCTGATACCAATTCGGAGCAATAAAGGTTAAATCCATTACCTCAACTTAGGTCTCTACGTGGGAATATTATCTGAGTTGGGGTAATTAACATATCAAGCGGCACATCCCAAGTTTCGGTGGGTAAAGCGTCAAGCTGCTGGCAGTCGTGAGCTAGTCCAATGCGTTTTTGTTGAGGATGAGCATTGGCAAAGGTTCTGTCATAAAATCCACCACCCATTCCCATTCGGTTTCCCTGAGCATCAAAAGCTACTAAAGGCAAAAATATAATATCCAAATTATTGACCGGACAAATGGTTTGAGCGTTCAATTTTGGCTCAGCTATGCCAAACTTGTTATGAGTTAACGCTGTGGTTTGATTATATTCAAAAAAAGCCAGATAGTTTTTGGCAAAAGGGTGGAGCACTGGCAAATAAACCTTTGCATTTTGCTGCCAGACAAATTCAATAATAGATGCTGGGTTTAGTTCGCCATCGTTGGTTAAATAAACGGCCACTTTGCTGTCTGGCTTTATTAACTCAAGTTGGGCAACTTGTTGCTTAACTGCTATTTGGGCTGCGCTTTGTTGCACCTTACTCAAGGCTTGACGTTTTGCTCTGATCGTTTGTCTGATTTGTTGGCGTTCAATTTTACTCATGCTTAAACCTTATTTAGGACGGGTCAGACAGATACAAAAAAGCCGACAAATGTCGGCTTTTTTTCGTTTAGGTTAATTGAGAATTAAATCTCTAAATAATCTAAAATACCTTCGGCTGCTTTACGGCCTTCGTCAATTGCAGTTACAACTAAGTCAGCGCCACGAACCATATCACCACCAGCAAAGATTTTTTCATTAGCGGTTTGATATTTGAATGTTGAATCAGCAGACGCTTTTACACGATCCCACTGGTCTAACTCAACACCATAATCTGCTAACCAAGGTGCAGGATTTGGCTGGAAACCAAATGCAACTACTACCGCATCACATTCGATAACGTGTTCTGATCCTTCAACTTTTTCAGCACGGCGACGACCATTTGCATCTGGTTCACCCATTTGAGTTTTAACAAACTCAATGCCAGTTGCTTTGCCGTTAGCATCTACTTTCACACCAATTGGTTGTAAGTTAAATACGAAGTTTACACCTTCTTCACGTGCATTTTGAACTTCACGACGTGAACCCGGCATGTTGGCTTCGTCACGACGGTAAGCACAAGTTACTTCAGTTGCACCCTGACGGATAGACGTACGAACACAGTCCATTGCTGTATCACCACCACCTAACACGATAACTTTTTTGTCTTTCATGTCGATGAATTCTTCTGGTGATTTTTCAAAACCGATTTGGCGGTTTGTATTAGCAATTAAGAAAGGTAATGCGTCATATACACCTTGCGCGTCTTCGTTTTCGAATCCGCCTTTCATGTATTTATATGTACCCATACCTAAAAATACAGCGTCGTATTGGTCTACTAATTCTTGGAATTGAACGTCTTTACCTACTTCTGTATTTAAAACAAATTCAATACCCATGTTTTCAAAGATTTCACGACGTAAAGTCATAACATCTTTTTCTAACTTAAATGCAGGAATACCAAAAGTTAATAAGCCACCAATTTCAGGATATTTGTCGAAAACAACTGGTTTTACACCGTTACGAACTAATACATCCGCTGCTGCTAAGCCAGCAGGGCCTGCACCAATAATCGCAACTTTTTTATCCGTTTTTACAACTTGTGACATATCCGGACGCCAGCCCTGTTTAAAGGCTGTGTCAGTAATGTATTTTTCAATTGAACCAATGGTTACAGCGCCAAATTCAGCATTAAGTGTACATGAACCTTCACATAATCTGTCTTGTGGACAAACACGACCACAAACCTCAGGTAAACTGTTGGTTTTATGTGATAGTTCAGCGGCTTCCCAAATACGACCTTGGTTGGCTAAATCTAACCATTGTGGAATATAGTTGTGAACTGGACATTTCCATTCACAGTATGGGTTACCACAGTCCAGGCAGCGATCTGCCTGGCCAGCAGCTTGTTCACCGCTCATAGGTTCGTAAATTTCTACGAACTCAATTTTACGCGTGTTAATCGGCTTCTTTGGCGGATCAATACGCTCTACATCCATAAATTGATATACGTTTTTGCTCATCTGCTTCTCCTTACTTGATCTCAACTCTTAGCTCATCAGAAGAACGACTGATGTGACCAAGTAAGTTATTTACGTCATTTGCTTTTGGCTTAACCAATTTAAACTTAGGTAAATAAGCATTAAAGTTTGCAAGAATATCTTGCGCTCTTTCACTGCCTGTTTCTTCAAAGTGTTGATTAATCAAACCACGTAAGTGTTCTACTAAAATTGTTTTATCAGCAAATTCTGTTGCTTCAACCAGTTCTTTGTTTAGTTTGCTGGTTAGGTCATTGTTTTCATCTAAGATGTAAGCAAAACCACCAGTCATACCCGCACCAAAGTTAACACCTACTGTACCTAAGATAGCCATGATACCGCCGGTCATATATTCACAGCAGTTATCACCAGTACCTTCAACAATAGCTGTTGCACCAGAGTTACGAACACCAAAACGTTCACCTGCACGACCAGCTGCAAATAATTTACCGCCAGTTGCACCGTATAAACAGGTATTACCAACAATTGCACTTTCATGTGATTTATAGCTAACGCCTTTATGTGGACGCACAACTAGCTTACCGCCAGCCATACCTTTACCAACATAGTCGTTTGCATCACCGGTTAAAATAAGATTTAAACCGCCAGCATTCCAAACCCCAAAACTTTGACCGATAGCACCGGTTAAGTTAATTGTGATTGGGTTTTGATTCATACCACTATTACCGTGATGTTTAGCAATTTCACCACTTAATAATGCACCAACTGAACGGTCGGTATTTTTAACTGAATAGCGGAATACACCACCAGATTTGCTGGCAACTGCGTCTTTACAATCAGCTAAAATTTGTTTGTTTAGTAATGCTTCATCGTAAGGTGGATTTTTTGCTTCAGTACAGTGACGGGCTGTTGCTGCTGAAGGTACGTTATCCACTAATAAAGGTGATAAATCTAAACGTTGTTGCTTAACTGTTTCGCCTTCTAAGATTTCTAATAAATCAGTACGGCCAATTAAGTCGTCAAATTTAGCTACACCTAACGATGCCATGATTTCGCGAACTTCTTGCGCGATAAAGCGGAAGTAGTTCTCTGCCATTTCTGGTAAACCGTGGAAGTTATTCTCACGTAATTTTTCGTCCTGTGTTGCAACACCTGTTGCACAGTTATTTAAGTGACAAATACGTAAGTATTTACAACCTAAAACAATCATAGGACCAGTACCAAAACCAAAGCTTTCAGCACCTAATAACGCCGCTTTTACTACGTCTAAACCTGTTTTTAAGCCACCATCTGTTTGCAGGCGTACTTTATGGCGTAGGTTGTTTTCAACAAGTGCTTGTTGAGTTTCTGCAACCCCTAATTCCCATGGTGAACCTGCGTATTTTACCGATGTTAATGGGCTAGCTGCTGTACCGCCGTCGTAACCCGATACGGTAATTAAATCAGCATAAGCTTTAGCAACACCTGTTGCGATAGTACCAACACCTGGTTCAGATACTAATTTAACTGAGATAAGCGCAGTTGGGTTAACTTGTTTTAAGTCAAAAATTAACTGAGCTAAATCTTCAATAGAATAAATATCATGATGCGGTGGTGGTGAAATCAAAGTAACACCCGGTACAGAGTAACGTAACGTTGCAATGTATGGATTAACTTTATCACCTGGTAACTGACCACCTTCACCTGGTTTTGCACCCTGAGCGACTTTAATTTGGATAATACTTGCGTTAACTAAATAATGCGGAGTTACACCAAAACGACCAGAAGCAACCTGTTTAATTTTTGAGTTTTTCTCTGTACCGTAACGCTTAGGGTCTTCACCACCTTCACCAGAGTTTGAATTACCGCCTAAACGGTTCATTGCAATGGCTAGTGCTTCGTGAGCTTCTGGGCTTAATGCACCAATTGACATCGCCGCAGTATCGAAACGTGGGAATAAGTTTTCCGCAGCTTCTACTTCGCTAACATCAATTGCATTACCGGCTTTAACACCTAATAAATCACGAATACAAGCAACCGGACGTTTGTTAACTAAATCAGAGAATACTTTGTAATCTTCATAGTTACCTGATTTAACGGCTGTTTGCAGTGTAGTAACCACATCTGGGTTATAGGTATGATACTCTTCACCGTGAACAAATTTTAATAAGCCACCGTGTGTCATTTTCTTACGTGGTAACCAAGCAATACGCTCAAGATTAATAATATCTTGTTCAAAATCTGAAAAATCAGAACCTTGGATTCGGCTAGTTACACCACGGAAACATTTTTCCATAACCTCGTTATTGATACCGATTGCTTCAAACAGTTGAGAACAACGATAACTGGCAACAGTCGAAATACCCATTTTAGACATAATCTTAAATAGGCCTTTACCAATACCTTTACGATAGTTACTGATTGCTTTTTGAGGATCAATCTCAAGTGCTTTTTGCTCAACCAATTGCTCGATTGTTTCATAAGCAAGATAAGGGTAAATCGCTGTAGCACCTAAACCAATTAATACTGCGAAGTGATGTGGGTCACGCGCAGATGCAGTTTCAACCACAATGTTGCTGTCACAACGTAATTGATTTTCAATTAATGCTTGCTGTAATGCACCTACCGCCATAGCCGCAGGAATTGGCAAGTTGCCTTTTGTAATATCTTTATCTGATAAGATTAAAATAACTGCTTTGCGCTCACGAACCGCTGTTACTGCCTCAGCAACAACACGATCAATTGCTTGAGTTAGTTTTTCTTGCTGTGGATTGTAATTTAAGCTGAAACTTTCAGATGCATAATATTTTGCTTCTAAAGCTTTAAGCTGAGCTAAATCTGTATTCGTTAATACAGGTGATTCAAACAATACCCTATGAGCATGTCCAGTTGTTTCACTGAATACGTTTTGCTCACGGCCAATACAAGTTTGTAAACTCATTACATGGTTTTCACGTAATGGGTCAATTGGCGGGTTAGTTACCTGAGCAAACATCTGACGGAAATAATCGTAAAGCGTACGTTGTTTACGAGACAATACCGCCATAGGTGTATCATCACCCATAGAGCCCACAGCTTCTTGACCATTAATCGATAATACTTTAATTACCTGATCAATTTCTTCATAGCTGTAGTTAAATAATTTATGGTAAACCGCTAGCTCTTCATTATTAAAGTTACGATGACCCGCTTTAGTGGTTTCACAAGCTTCATAAGGTGTTAAATGTTGAATGTGACCATCTAACCATTTTCTGTACGGATGGCGATCTTTTAGATCTTGGTCAATTTCATTGGTGCGCCATAGCTGACCTGTTTTTGTGTCAACGGCTAACATTTCACCCGGACCTACACGGCCTTTTTCAACTACTTCATCAGGCGAGTATTCCCAGATACCAACTTCTGAAGCAAGCGTGATAAAACGGTTTGAAGTAATAACATAACGTGCCGGACGTAAACCATTACGGTCAAGGTTACAGGCAACATGACGACCATTGGTTAATACGATACCGGCTGGGCCATCCCAAGGTTCCATGTGCATAGAGTTAAATTCATAGAAAGATTTAAGCTCTGGCGACATATCAGGGTTGTTTTGCCATGCAGGCGGCACTAATAAACGCATCGCACGGAATAAGTCCATACCACCAGCTAATAATAGCTCTAGCATGTTATCTAGTGAAGATGAATCCGAACCATCAGTATTTACGTAAGGTGCAGCTGTTTCCATATCCGGTAGGATAGGGGAAGAAAACTTGCTTGTACGCGCTTGTGACCATTGACGGTTAGCTTTAATCGTATTGATTTCACCATTATGCGCTAAGAAACGGAATGGTTGCGCTAGTTTCCAGCGAGGTAAAGTATTGGTCGAGAATCTTTGGTGGAATACACAAATAGCTGACTGCATACGAAGATCGGCAAGATCTTGATAAAATGCAGGTAAGTCAGCAGGCATAACCAAGCCTTTGAATACAGTGACTAAACCAGATAAGGTCGCAATGTAGAAATCATCGTCATTCACTCGTTTTTCGATACGACGACGCGCAATATATAAACGACGCTCTAAATCTACATCTTTCCAACCAGTAGGCGCATTTACAAAAACTTGTTCAAAACGAGGTAATTGAGAAGCGGCTATTTCACCCAAAATTTCAGGGTTAGTAGGCATAACTCGCCAGCCAACAACAGTCAGAGTTTCTCTTTCAAGTTCCTCTTCAATAATTGCTCTGGCTGCAGCTGATTTTTCATTATCTTGACTTAAAAATACCGTACCCACGCCATAATTAGACGCAAGTTTCCAGTTATTTTCTTCTGCAATTGCTCTAAAGAAGGTGTCTGGTTTTTGCATTAATAAACCACAACCATCACCTGTTTTTCCATCAGCAGCAATACCACCGCGATGTTTCATTCGATCTAACGCGCTAATCGCGGTACGAACCAATTTATGGCTCGCTTCGCCATCCATATGCGCAATTAGGCCAAAACCACAGTTGTCTTTTGCTTGGCTAGCGTCATATAGTTTCATCAAAACCTCCGAGGCCCACGGTTTCCGCTAGCTTGATCGGGGTCTTTTTTAGCGAACCCGAGAGCTTAGGTTTAACCATGTAAATTTTCATTCAGTAATTTTTTCGACAGAACCTAATACAATAACTATTTATTATAAAAAGATCAATCTAAGACTTGTACGTTAAAGATGCAGTGTAACCACCGTTGATTAAATTACATCTCATTAAATTGCAGTTAAAATCTGCAATTGTGTTGCTAAAGTTAACTAAATTGCGGTTAACTTGTTTTTCCATTTTTTAAACTATTTTTTATCTATAGATATATAAGTAAAAATTCTTAGTGAATATTTATTCGGTATCCATAGATAAAAATTTAATACGGCAAGTAGCCGTCTGCTATTCCTTTGGTTGAAACACTAACTGCATCGTGTGCATGTAATGATTCAAAATGGTTTACTCTTACCCAAAAATCAGTGAAAGCCGGAACACTGTTTAAAGCATGCTTTAAACGACGGCCTGCATCTTCACAAAACATTAGGTTTTGGCCGTTCAAACGGGCAAACTCTTGCTCATCTTCACGTTTAACAGCTGCTTGAACAGGGGTTTTTAAAGCGCCTTCAACTAAGTTGATAATATCTGTAATCGGGAAATCTTGAACTTCCTGACTCAGTTTTACTTTAACTTCGGCTGTGCTACGCTGGCTATGAGGTGTAGCAACTATTCCTTCCGTTGTTCCTAGCCATTGATGCACTAATTCACTGTCTATCTGGTTCTGTCCGCTGAACTTTTCTTCAAAAGCTTTTTGAATGAGTTGGCGAGCCAGCGCTGCTGAGCATGGACAAGTTGACGAATAAGGGACATCAATTTTCATTTCAACATGAGTTTCGCCATTTCTCACACAGCCAATAATCGTAATTGGATACGCTTTCCAACCTTGTTTTCCGCTAATTAATGATTTGCGGCGCATGTGGTAATCAAAACTAAATTTGATATAAGCTTTGTCGCTTAATTCTTCATGGCTGGCAATAAAATTAGCTAACAATTCAACTAAAGACGCTTTGGTTAAACTGCCTTCTGTTGATAGTTGATCAAGTAACAAATAAAGCCTAGACATATGAATACCTTTGGCTTTAGCTTGGATAAGGTTAACGAAAGCTTCAACTTTTGCGCTTACAGGGCGTATAGCCTCTCCTTTTGCTTCAACCATGACAGGCACTTCAATTTCACTCATTCCAACCCAATCCAGAACACCTTCGTGTTGAGCTGAAGATTGGTTGGCTACGTCAGGCATAGAAGTTGGCATTGACTCTCCAATTTACTTTGAATTAAGACAGTGTTTGAAAAAAGGGCGCACTTTATACCACAAAATTGAGTATTTTGATTGGATTTTTTTCAAACAGTATTTCAGCGGGTTTGTTTAATGCCATTTTACCACTTTTATTGCACGGCTTAAAACCCAAACAAAATAGGGTATTTATTAAGCTGAAAGCCAGCTAATTAATGAATGTATTAGTAATGTGGAAGGAAAATGGCTTTTGTTTCTCTTATATTTGAATCTCTGATGTCTGATAATTGTTCGATAGATTATGAATCGCGCTAGATGTATTGACGGTTGCGGATTTGAATGCTCATTTAGATTAATAAAAGTAATAAGTATATAGTAGTGCCCGTCAGCTAAATCATTTAAGTTTCTATCAGCTAGCTAATGACAACTACCGTAAGTACCCTTTATATATCTAATATAGCTATCATTTAAAACTTCTATCGTTCCTATCAAAGTTCTGAGCGGTTGAGATCGCCTTGTTGATCAAGCTTTAGCCGGTTTTATGCCTGTAGCATTGAGCGCTTAAATGGCAAACTACAGATATAATTAACCATTTAAAACTAAGCTCAATCAGAAAAGCGAAGAAAATCTATTGTTTTAACCAAACAAAAGTTGCACATAATAAAAATATTTGTATAATACGCCACCACCGCTTATAGGGTACGCCCTGATTTAGATTTAAAGCGGCTCATTAATTAAAATTTACGGTTTAGCCGTTTAGTTAATGTGAATACAACGACTCCAATTGTGAGTCAACATGACACGAACTCACCCACTTTACATAAATGAAAGTAAGGTTTGGGCGGGTTTAATTTATTTCGTTCTTTATTTACTGGAGCTTGGTCAATGCCAAATCAAAGAATTCGCATTCGATTGAAAGCATTCGATCATCGTCTGATTGACCAATCAACGATGGAAATTGTTGAAACAGCAAAACGTACCGGCGCACAAGTGCGTGGTCCGATCCCTTTGCCAACTCGCAAAGAGAAATTCACTGTTTTGATCTCACCTCACGTTAACAAAGATGCTCGTGATCAATACGAAATTCGTACTCACAAGCGTATGTTAGACATTGTAGAGCCAACTGAAAAAACAGTTGATGCGTTGATGAGATTAGACTTGGCTGCAGGCGTTGATGTTCAAATCAGCCTTGGCTAACCAGCAATTTGAAAGTAAGAGGTTATTAACATGGCTATTGGTTTAGTCGGACGTAAAGTTGGTATGACTCGTATCTTCACTGAAGATGGCGCTTCTGTACCAGTTACGGTTATCGAAGTTGAAGCCAACCGTGTCACTCAGGTTAAAACTGTCGAAACTGACGGTTACCGTGCACTTCAGGTTACCACCGGTACTAAAAAAGCAAATCGCGTAAACAAACCTACAGCGGGTCACTTTGCTAAAGCAAATGTAGAAGCTGGTCGTGGTTTATGGGAATTTCGCTTAGGTGATAACGAAGGCGAGGGCATTGAAGTTGGTGCTGAAATCAAAGTTGATATCTTAACTGATGTTAACAAAGTAGATGTTACTGGTACGTCTAAAGGTAAAGGTTTCGCTGGTGCTATCAAACGTTGGAACTTCCACCGTCAAGATATGACACACGGTAACTCATTATCTCACCGTGCTCCTGGTTCAATTGGTCAAAACCAATCACCTGGTAAAGTATTCAAAGGTAAGAAAATGAGTGGCCACATGGGTGCTGAGCGTGTAACGACTCAAAACCTAGAAGTGGTTCGTATTGATGCTGAGCGTAACTTAGTATTAGTTAAAGGTGCTATCCCAGGCGCTACTAATAGTGACGTTATCGTTAAACCGGCTGTTAAAGCCTAAGTCAAAGGAGACAGATGATGGAATTAGCATTAAAAGACGCATCTGGCGCGCTTACAGTTTCTGAAGCGACCTTTGGACTTGAGTTTAACGAAGCACTCGTTCACCAAGTGGTTGTTGCTTATGCAGCAGCGTCGCGTCAAGGTACTCGTAAGCAAAAGACTCGTGCTGAAGTGACTGGTTCTACTAAGAAACCATTCCGTCAAAAAGGTACAGGTCGTGCACGTGCTGGTACAGTTAAAAGCCCAATTTGGCGTTCAGGTGGTGTGACTTTCGCAGCTCGCCCACAAGATCACAGCCAAAAGGTAAACCGTAAAATGTACCGCGGTGCAATCCGTAGCATTTTATCTGAATTGATCCGTCAAGATCGTTTAGTTGTTGTTGAGCAGTTCTCTGTTGAAACACCAAAAACTAAAGCACTTGCGGCTAAGTTAAACGAATTAGAATTAAAAGATGTTCTAATCGTAACTGAAGAGATTGAAGAGAATTTATTCTTAGCGGCTCGTAACTTAGTTAAAGTTGACGTTCGTGACACTCAAGGTATCGATCCAGTTAGCTTAATTGGTTTTGAAAAAGTTTTAATTACTGCTGGTGCAGTGAAAAAACTTGAGGAGGCGTTAGCATGATCAGTCAAGAACGTTGTCTAAAAGTTATTTTAGGTCCTCACATCTCTGAGAAAGCAACTGTAACTGCTGAAACTGAAAATACAATCGTATTTAAAGTATTGAAAGATGCTACTAAAGCAGAAATCAAAGCAGCTGTAGAATTACTTTTTGAAGACGTGAAAGTTAAAAGCGTTCGCACATTAAACGTGAAAGGTAAAACTAAGCGTTTTGGTGCTCGTTTCGGTCGCCGTAGCGATTGGAAAAAAGCTTATGTCACGTTAGCCGAAGGCAGTGAATTAGATTTCATTGGCGGCGCTGAGTAATAGGAGGATATGAATCATGGCTATAGTTAAGTGTAAGCCTACATCTCCGGGTCGCCGCCACGTAGTTAAAGTGGTTAACCCTGAGTTGCACAAAGGTGCACCATACGCTCCTTTGCTTGAAAAGAACTCTAAGTCAGGTGGTCGTAACAACAATGGTCGTATCACGGTACGTCATGTTGGTGGTGGTCACAAACAGCACTATCGTGTAATCGACTTTAAACGTAACAAAGACGGTATTCCGGCTAAAGTTGAGCGTTTAGAATACGATCCAAACCGTAGTGCAAACATCGCATTAGTATTATATGCAGATGGTGAGCGTCGTTACATTCTTGCGCCTAAAGGTGTAAGTGCTGGTGACGCAATCGCTTCTGGTGTTGATGCACCAATCAAAGCGGGTAATGCTTTACCAATGCGTAATATTCCAGTTGGTTCAACTGTACACGCGGTAGAATTAAAGCCTGGTAAAGGTGCTCAATTAGCACGTTCTGCTGGTGCTTATGCACAAATCGTTGCTCGTGAAGGCACTTATGTAACTTTACGTTTACGCTCTGGTGAGATGCGTAAAGTATTAGCGGATTGCCGTGCAACTGTTGGTGAAGTAGGTAATGCTGAGCATATGCTTCGTCAATTAGGTAAAGCGGGTGCTTCGCGTTGGCGCGGTGTGCGACCTACTGTTCGTGGTGTTGCAATGAACCCGGTTGATCACCCACATGGTGGTGGTGAAGGTCGTACTTCTGGTGGCCGTCATCCAGTATCACCTTGGGGTACACCAACCAAAGGTTACAAAACGCGTAAAAATAAGAGTACTGATAAATATATCGTACGTCGTCGTTCTAAATAATTTTGTGAGGAAACACCATGCCACGTTCTCTCAAGAAAGGTCCATTCATTGACCTACACTTGTTGAAGAAGGTTGAAACAGCGGTGGAAAGTGGGGCCAAGAAACCTATTAAAACTTGGTCACGTCGCTCAATGATCATTCCTGATATGATTGGTTTGACCATCGCTGTCCATAATGGCCGTCAACACGTTCCTGTGTTTGTAACTGATGAAATGATCGGTCACAAATTAGGTGAATTTGCGCCAACTCGTACTTATCGCGGCCATGCTGCTGATAAAAAGGCGAAGAAAAAGTAAGGGGTAAATGATGGAAGTTTTAGCTAAACACAAATTTGCCCGCCTTTCTCCACAGAAAGGTCGCTTGGTCGCTGACCAAGTGCGTGGTTTACCAGTTGCACAGGCTTTAGACATCTTGACGTTCAGCCCTAAAAAAGGTGCTGACTTAATCAAGAAAGTATTAATGTCTGCTATCGCTAATGCGGAGCACAACGAAGGTGCTGATATCGACGAATTATTCGTTGGTAAAATCTTTGTTGATGAAGGTCCGGTTATGAAACGCATTCGCCCTCGTGCGAAAGGCCGTGCAGACCGTATCATCAAGCGCACCAGCCACATCAGTGTGGTTGTTTCAGATAGCAAGGAGAAGAAGTAATGGGTCAGAAAGTTCATCCTACCGGTATTCGCCTTGGTATCACTAAACCTTGGAGCGCTACTTGGTATGCAGATTCTAACGAATTCGCTTCTACTTTAAGCAGTGACTTACAAGTACGTAAGTACTTAACAGCAGAACTTAAAAAAGCGTCTGTATCACGTATCGTGATCGAGCGTCCTGCTAAAAGTATCCGTGTAACGATTCACACAGCTCGTCCTGGTATCGTAATCGGTAAAAAAGGTGAAGACGTTGAAAAATTACGCCTAAAAGTAGCTCAATTAGCGGGTGTACCTGCGCAAATTAACATTAGCGAAGTTCGTAAACCTGAACTAGACGCTCAGTTAGTTGCTGAAGGTATTGCTGGCCAATTAGAGCGCCGTGTTATGTTCCGTCGTGCTATGAAGCGTGCGGTACAAAACGCAATGCGTTTAGGTGCTAAAGGTATTAAAGTTGAAGTAAGTGGTCGTTTAGGCGGCGCTGAGATCGCTCGTTCAGAGTGGTATCGTGAAGGTCGTGTACCGTTACACACATTACGTGCGGACATCGACTACGCTACAGCAGAAGCTTTAACCACTTACGGTATCATTGGTATTAAAGTTTGGATCTTTAAAGGTGAAGTTTTAGGTGGTTTACCTTTAGCTAACCAAGTTGAAGAGCCAAAGAAAAACGACCGTAAACCTAAGGGTAAAAGTCGTAAGCCGCAAGGAGACCGATAATGTTACAGCCAAAAAGAACCAAGTTTCGCAAGCAGTTTAAATTGCGCAACCGTGGTAATGCTACTACTGGTAACAAAGTAAGCTTCGGTACCTATGGCTTAAAAGCTACTGAACGTGGTCGTATGACTGCGCGTCAAATTGAAGCAGCTCGTCGTGCTATGACTCGTCATGTTAAGCGTCAAGGTAAAATCTGGATCCGTGTGTTCCCAGACAAGCCAATTACTAAAAAGCCGCTTGAAGTACGTATGGGTAAAGGTAAAGGTAGTGTTGAATATTGGGTATGCCAAATTCAACCGGGTCGCGTTTTATATGAAATGGAAGGTGTTCCAGAAGCGCTTGCTCGTGAAGCTTTTGCTTTAGCTGCTGCTAAGTTACCATTTAAAACAACCTTTGTAACTCGAACGGTGATGTAATGAACGCGAACGAATTAAAAGACAAATCAGTTGAAGAATTGAAAGCTGAACTTTTAGAATTGTTACGTGAGCAATTTAACTTACGTATGCAAAAATCAACAGGTCAACTTTCACAAACTCATTTACTGAAGCAAGTTCGTCGCAATATTGCACGTGTAAAAACTGTGTTAAATAGCAAGGCAGGTGCGTAATGAGCGAAGCAACTATTCGTACACTTCAAGGGCGTGTAATTAGTGACAAGATGGATAAATCAATTGTTGTTGCAATTGAACGTTTCGTAAAACATCCAATTTACGGAAAATTTATTCGTCGTACAACTAAGATCCATGCTCACGATGAGAATAATTCTTGTAGCCAAGGCGATATCGTAAGTATTCGCGAGTGTCGTCCAATTTCTAAGACTAAGTCTTGGACTTTGGTTGAGATCGTAGAAAAAGCTTAATTTATTGTTTTAGCTTAAAATTTGAAAAATGGCTGGGTTCTTATGAATCTGGCCATTTTTTTTCTATGAAAATAAAAAAGTTGTGGTATAATGCCGCGCCCTTAGGGCAGCCAGCCCCAAGATGTTGGGTAATTTTTTATTAAGCGGAGCACGAAATGATCCAAATGCAAACAATGCTAAGCGTTGCTGATAACAGCGGTGCACGTAGCGTTCAATGTATCAAGGTTCTGGGTGGTTCACACCGCCGCTACGCAGGTATAGGTGACATTATTAAAGTTACTGTTAAGGAATCAAATCCTCGCGGTAAAGTTAAGAAAGGTGACGTATACAATGCGGTGGTTGTTCGCACCAGAAAAGGCGTTCGTCGTCAAGATGGCTCTTTGATCCGTTTTGATGGTAATGCTGCTGTTTTATTAAACACACAGCATGCGCCAATTGGTACTCGTATCTTTGGCCCTGTAACACGTGAATTAAGAACTGAAAAGTTCATGAAAATCGTGTCATTGGCACCAGAAGTTTTATAAGGAGCTAATCATGGCAGCAAAGATTCGTAGTAATGATCAAGTTATTGTAACTGCAGGTAAAGACAAGGGTAAAATCGGTAAGGTTTCTCGTG
Source organism: Catenovulum sp. 2E275 (assembly GCF_025515275.1). GTDB lineage: Bacteria > Pseudomonadota > Gammaproteobacteria > Enterobacterales > Alteromonadaceae > Catenovulum. The sequence continues at coordinate 25,405 of NZ_JAOPFU010000024.1, read as the reverse complement.
TATTAACTGCAGAAGACAAAGTAATTGTTGAAGGCGTAAACGTTGTTAAGAAAGCTGTTAAGCCAAACCCTCATACGGGTGAGCAAGGCGGTTTACAAGACAAAGAAATGCCTCTTCATGTATCTAATGTAGCGATCTACAACTCGGCAACGGGTAAAGCAGATCGTGTAGGTTTTCGTTTAGAAGACGGTAAGAAAGTTCGTTTCTTCAAGTCTAATAACGAAGCAATCTAATTTTGTTTGGAGTATAAACGATGGCGAAACTGCATGATTTTTATAAAGATACAGTTGTTGCTGAATTGACCAAACAGTTCGGCTACAAAAGTATCATGCAAGTCCCTCGGATTGAAAAAATCACACTTAATATGGGTGTGGGTGAGGCTCTTGCAGACAAAAAGGCTTTAGAGAACGCTGTTGCAGATATGACAGCTATCTCAGGTCAAAAACCAGTTGTTTGTAATGCTCGTAAATCTGTAGCAGGCTTCAAGGTCCGTGAGGGCTATCCAATTGGTTGTAAAGTAACTCTACGTGGCGAGCGTATGTGGGAATTCTTAGAGCGTTTGATTTCCATTGCCATTCCACGTATCCGTGACTTCCGTGGCTTGAGTTCTAAATTAGACGGCCGTGGTAATTATAGCATGGGTGTACGCGAGCAAATTATCTTCCCAGAAATCGATTACGATAAGGTTGATAAAGTACGTGGTATGGATATTACCATTACTACGACTTCAGCTTCTGACGAGGAAGGTCGTGCGTTGCTGGCTGCTTTTAACTTCCCGTTCAAGAAATAGGTGTAGAGTTATGGCTAAACAATCAATGAAAGCGCGTGAAGCTAAGCGTGCAAAATTAGTAGCGAAATATTCAGAAAAACGTTTTGCATTAAAAGAAGTTATCAGCGATGTAAACACTTCTGAAGAAGAGCGTTGGGCTGCAGTTTTACAATTGCAAACACTTCCACGCGATTCATCTCGCTCACGTCAACGTAACCGTTGTAACGTGACTGGTCGTCCGCATGGTTATTTACGTAAATTCGGCTTAAGCCGTATTAAATTACGTGAAGCTTGCATGCGTGGTGAAATCCCTGGACTAAGAAAAGCAAGCTGGTAAGCGGCTACAGACTGGAGTAACGAATTATGAGCATGCAAGATCCAATCGCGGATATGTTCACCCGCATTCGTAATGGTCAAGCAGCAAATAAAGTAGCTGTGACCATGCCTTCATCAAAACTTAAAGTGGCTATCGCTGAAGTTTTGAAATCTGAAGGTTTTATCGAAAATTATGCTGTGGCTGGTGATGTTAAAAAAGAACTTGAAGTCACATTAAAATACTTTAATGGTGAGAAAGTTATCGAGTCTATCTCACGTGTAAGTCGTCCTGGTCTTCGTATTTATAAGAAGGCTAACGAGTTACCAAAAGTGATGGGCGGTTTAGGGGTAGCTATTGTTTCTACTTCTAAAGGTTTGATGTCAGATCGTGCAGCGCGTAAAGCGGGCATGGGTGGCGAAGTCATCGGTTACGTAGCGTAAGGAGAAATAAAATGTCTCGAGTAGGTAAATCTCCTATCGCTATCCCTGCAGGCGTTGAAGTAAATATTGCAGGTCAGGACATCACAGTTAAAGGTGCTAAAGGTCAATTATCTATTAGCATCAATCAAGCTGTTGAAGTTGTAAACGAAGACAATGTATTACGTACTTTACCTCGTGAAGGTTTCGCTGACGCGCAAGCGCAAAGCGGTACTGCTCGTGCACTTTTAAACAACTTAGTTGTTGGTGTGAGCCAAGGTTTTGAACGCAAATTACAGTTAATCGGTGTTGGTTACCGTGCAGCTGCTAAAGGCAATACATTAAACTTAACTTTAGGTTTTTCTCATCCGGTTGACTTCGAAGTACCAGCAGGTATCGAAATTGAAACCCCTAGCCAGACAGAAATCGTGGTGAAAGGTGCTGACAAGCAGTTGGTTGGTCAAGTAGCGGCAAAAATCCGCGGTTATCGTCCGCCAGAGCCTTATAAAGGCAAAGGTGTTCGTTACGCTGATGAGCACGTTCTACGTAAAGAAGCTAAGAAAAAGTAAGGTAATACGATGGATAAAAAAGCATCTCGTCTTCGTCGCGCTACCCGCGCACGTGCGAAAATTAAAGAGTTGGGTGCAAATCGACTGGTCGTTCACCGTACTCCACGCCACATTTATGCACAAGTAATTGCATCTAATGGTGGTGAGGTATTGGCTTCTGCATCAACTGTAGAAAAGACCATTCGCGAAAGCATCAAATACACTGGTAACGTTGAAGCCGCTAAAGCTGTTGGTAAAGCAATTGCTGAAGCTGCTTTAGAAAAAGGCATTAAATCAGTTGCGTTTGATCGTAGCGGTTTCCAATATCACGGTCGTGTTCAAGCATTAGCTGACGCAGCTCGTGAAGCCGGACTTCAATTCTAGGGGTAGATAATGGCTAATAACGCAGAAGTTAAAAACAACCCAGAGTTGGCAGAAAAACTCATTGCGGTTAACCGTGTATCTAAAGTTGTTAAAGGTGGTCGTATCTTCAGCTTCACAGCATTGACTGTAGTTGGTGATGGTAACGGTCGCGTTGGCTTTGGTTACGGTAAAGCACGTGAAGTTCCTGCAGCTATTCAAAAAGCTATGGAACAAGCTCGTCGAAGCATGGTTTCTGTTGACTTAAAAGGCGACACTTTGCAACATCCGATCAAAGGCCGTCATTCAGGTTCTAAGGTTTATATGCAACCTGCATCTGAAGGTACTGGTATCATCGCTGGTGGTGCAATGCGTGCGGTTTTAGAAGTAGCAGGTGTACATAACGTACTTTCAAAATGCTACGGCTCAACCAATCCGATTAACGTTGTTCGCGCAACAATCAATGCTTTAAGCAGTATGAAGTCTCCGGCTTCTGTAGCTGCTAAACGTGGTTTGAGCGTTGAAGATATTTTGGGGTAAACAATCATGGCTGGAAAAACTGTTAAAGTGACTCAAGTCAAGAGTTCTATCGGACGTTTACCTAAACATAAAGCAACGTTACGTGGTTTAGGTTTACGTAAAATCAATCACACTGTTGAATTAGAAGATACACCTTCTGTTCGCGGTATGATTAACCAAGTTTATTATATGGTTAAGGTGGAGGGGTAATCTATGTATTTAAATACACTTAGTCCTGCTCCAGGTTCAAAACCAAGTGCTAAGCGCGTTGGTCGCGGTATTGGTTCTGGCTTAGGTAAAACAGGTGGTCGTGGTCATAAAGGCCAAAAGTCACGTTCAGGTGGTTCAGTTAAGCCAGGTTTTGAGGGTGGTCAAATGCCACTTCAACGCCGTTTACCTAAGTTCGGTTTCACTTCTCGTAAATCTTTAGTTGCAGATCAAGTTACCTTGACTGAAATCGCTAAAGTAGAAGGTGATATTGTAGAACTAGCTACGCTAAAAGCGGCTGGCTTGGTTAAAAAGCATATTCAAGCAGTGAAAGTTGTGAAATCAGGCGATGTATCTCGCGCATTAACTATTAAAGGTTTAGGCGTGACTAAAGGTGCTCGTGAAGCTATTGAAGCTGCTGGTGGTAAAATCGAGGAATAATTGATCCATGGCTAAACCAGGACTGGAATTTAACAGCACGCAAGGCGGATTATCAGAACTTAAACGAAGACTATTGTTCCTTTTAGGTGCAATTGTTATCTTTCGTGCCGGTTCTTATGTTCCAATCCCAGGGATTGACCCTGAGGTGCTTGCGCAGTTGTTTGAACAACAAAAAGATACAGTGTTAGCAATGTTTAACATGTTTTCAGGTGGTGCTCTTGAGCGCGCATCTGTATTGGCTTTAGGTATTATGCCTTACATTACTGCCTCTATTATTATGCAGTTAATGACTCACATTCACCCAACTTTTCAAGAGTTGAAAAAAGAAGGTGAGCAGGGGCGTAAAAAAATTAGCCAATATACACGCTACGGTACATTATTGTTGGCAATTGCCCAGTCTACGACTATAGCCAATAGCCTGCCTAATATGGTGCCAGGCTTAGTGATTAATCCTGGATTTACTTTCTACTTCACCGCTGTAGTGAGTCTAGTCACTGGAACTATGTTCTTAATGTGGCTAGGGGAGCAGATAACTGAGCGCGGTATTGGCAATGGTATCTCTATGATCATTTTTGCCGGTATCGTTGCTGGTTTACCGACTGCGATTGGTCAGACTGCTGAACAAGCGCGTCAAGGTGAACTACCGTTAATTTTATTATTAATTATCGGTATTATTGTTTGTGCCGTAACTTATTTTGTAGTTTTTGTTGAGCGTGGTCAGCGTCGAATCGTCGTTAACTATGCAAAACGTCAACAAGGCCGCAAAGTTTATGCAGCGCAGAGCACGCATTTGCCACTAAAAGTGAATATGGCCGGTGTAATTCCACCAATTTTTGCTTCTAGTCTTATGTTGTTTCCGGGTACAATAGCGACTTGGTTTGGCCAAAGTGACAGTGCGTTTGCTGAAGCAATCGCTCAAATAGCCATAGTGCTATCACCAGGACAACCTTTGTACATGATATTGTACGCAATAACGATTGTTTTCTTCTGCTTCTTCTATACAGCATTAGTATTCAATCCTCGTGAAACAGCTGATAACTTGAAAAAATCAGGTGCTTTTATCCCAGGCATTCGCCCGGGTGAGCAAACCTCACGTTATATCGATAAAGTCATGACCCGCTTAACTTTAGCTGGCGCTTTATATATCACGTTAGTATGTTTAGTACCTGAGTTTATGATGGCAGCATGGAACGTTCAGTTCTACTTTGGCGGTACTTCATTATTGATTATCGTTGTTGTTATCATGGATTTTATGGCGCAAGTGCAAACTCATCTGATGTCAAGTCAGTATGAATCTGTTCTGAAGAAGGCTAATTTAAAGGGTTATGGCCGATAGGCTGTAACGGTTAACGGAGTCGGAAAATGAAAGTTCGTGCATCTGTTAAAACCATTTGCCGTAATTGCAAAATTATTAAGCGAAATGGTGTTGTGCGCGTGATCTGTTCAACAGATCCTAAGCATAAACAACGCCAAGGTTAATATATTTTAGACGAAAATCGTCTTTTTATTTGAAATCTGGTCTCGGCTTGAGTATCCTTACGGGCTTTTCGGTCGAGACCCATTAATTCGGAGTGCGTATATGGCCCGTATAGCTGGCATTAACATTCCTCTGCACAAGCACACAGTAATTGGTTTAACATCAATTTACGGTGTTGGCAAAACCAGAGCAAAAGCAATCTGCGCTGCTGCTGGTATCGCTGAAGCAACCAAGATCAAAGATCTTGATGAAGCTCAGCTTGACTTGCTTCGTGAAGAGGTTGGTAAGTTTACTGTTGAAGGTGACTTACGTCGTGAAGTTTCAATGAATATCAAGCGTTTAATGGACCTTGGATGTAACCGTGGTTTACGTCATCGTCGTAGCTTGCCTGTTCGTGGACAAAGAACGAAGACTAACGCGCGTACGCGTAAAGGTCCTCGTAAACCAATTAAGAAGTAAGCGGGAGAGTGAATAATGGCTAAAGCACCAGCTCGTAGTTCGCGTAAGCGCGCTAAACGACAAGTTGCAGATGGTATGGCTCATATCCATGCTTCTTTTAACAATACGATCGTAACGATTACAGACCGTCAGGGTAACGCTCTTTCTTGGGCAACTGCCGGTGGTTCAGGTTTCCGTGGTTCTCGTAAATCTACTCCGTTCGCAGCTCAGGTTGCAGCAGAGCGTGCAGGTGTTGCTGCACAAGAATATGGTTTAAAGAACTTGGAAGTATTTGTAAATGGTCCAGGTCCAGGTCGTGAATCTGCGATCCGTGCATTAAATGCAACTGGATTCAAAATTACAAATATTACAGACGTCACGCCAATTCCACATAATGGCTGTCGTCCACCTAAGAAACGTCGCGTTTAATTTGTTCCTCTGATAACGGAGAAAAAAGATGGCAAGATATACAGGGCCAAAACTTAAGCTCAGTCGTCGCGAAGGAACAGATTTGTTCTTAAAAAGTGGCGTTCGAGCTATAGACTCAAAATGTAAGTTTGAAACAGCACCAGGTCAGCACGGCGCACGTCGTGGTCGTTTATCTGACTATGGTTTACAGTTACGTGAAAAGCAAAAAGTACGTCGTATTTACGGTGTATTAGAAAAGCAATTCCGCAACTACTATAAAGAAGCTGCACGTTTAAAAGGTAACACAGGTGAAAACTTGTTACAGTTACTTGAAAAGCGTCTAGACAACGTAGTATACCGCATGGGTTATGCTTCAACTCGTGCAGAAGCTCGTCAATTGGTTAGTCACAAAGCAATCACTGTTAACAATCAAGTTGTTAACATTGCATCTTTCTCTGTGAAACCAGAAGATGTAGTTGGAGTTCGCGAGAAAGCTAAAAAGCAAGCGCGTATTCAGTCAGCTCTTGAGCTAGCTGGTCAACGTGAGAAGCCAACTTGGGTCGAAGTAGATGCAGACAAGAAAGAAGGTGTGTTCAAGCGAGTGCCTGAGCGCAGTGATTTATCTGCAGATATTAACGAACAGCTAATTGTTGAGCTTTACTCTAAGTAAAGTTAATAAAATAGAGAGGAAACGATGCAGGGTTCTGTTACTGAGTTCCTTAAGCCAAGATTAGTCGATATTGAAAGTCTTGGTCCTTTTCGTGCAAAAGTGACTTTAGAGCCGATGGAACGCGGTTTTGGTCATACTTTAGGAAATGCGTTAAGACGTATATTATTGTCTTCTATGCCCGGTGCAGCAGTTACCGAAGTTGAAATCGACGGTGTATTGCATGAATATAGCACTAAAGAAGGGGTACGAGAGGATGTAATTGAAATATTACTTAACTTAAAAAGTTTGGCAGTTCATCTTGAAGACAAGAATGAAGCTACTTTAACTTTAAGTAAAAAAGGTGCGGGCCCTGTTACTGCAGCAGATATCACCCATGATGGTGATGTTGAAGTTAAGAATCCGGATCACGTCATTTGTAATCTTACTGGCGACGCAGAAATTAATATGCGTATAAAAGTAGAGAAAGGACGCGGTTATGTTCCAGCTTCAGCTCGTCGTTCCTCTGAAGAAGATGATCGTCCAATTGGACGTTTGTTGGTCGACGCGTCTTTCAGCCCGGTTGAGCGTATCGCTTATGCGGTTGAATCAGCACGTGTTGAACAGCGCACTGACCTAGACAAATTGGTCATCGATATGGAAACGAACGGTACGATTGATCCGGAAGAAGCAATCCGCCGAGCTGCTACGATTCTGGCAGAGCAACTAGACGCATTCGTTGAATTGCGTGATGTTTCTGAGCCAGAGCGTAAAGAAGAAAAACCTGAATTCGATCCAATTCTGTTAAGACCAGTTGACGATCTTGAATTAACTGTACGTTCTGCCAACTGCTTAAAAGCAGAGCAGATCCAATACATTGGTGATCTTGTTCAGCGTACTGAGGTTGAGTTGTTAAAAACACCTAACCTTGGTAAGAAGTCGCTTACAGAAATTAAAGACGTATTGGCCTCTCGTGGCTTGTCTTTAGGTATGCGTCTTGAAAACTGGCCTCCAGCCAGTATCGCTGATAAAGACTAACCAGTTCTACATAGTTATTGGTAGAAGGATAGCATTATGCGTCATCGTAAAAGTGGACGTCAGCTTAATCGAAACAGCAGTCATCGCAGTGCAATGTTCAGTAACATGGCAGGCTCTTTAGTTCGCCATGAAATTATTAAAACTACATTGCCAAAAGCGAAAGAATTGCGTCGTGTTATCGAGCCGCTGATCACTTTAGCTAAAAAAGATAGTGTTGCAAATCGCCGTTTAGCGTTTGCTCGTACACGTGATAAAGAAGTTGTTGGTAAATTATTCTCTGAGATCGGTCCTCGTTATGAGTCTCGTCCAGGTGGTTATACTCGCATCTTAAAATGTGGTTTCCGTGCAGGCGATAATGCGCCTATGGCTTACATTGAATTGGTTGATAGACCAGAAGTAGATGAAGCTGCGGTAGAAGCTACAGAAGCAGCTGAATAAATTTTATCTAGCTGAGATTTTAAAAAAGGCGCCTTAAGGCGCCTTTTTTGTTTTTAGACTTGTTAAATTTCTCACAATAAAATAATGAGTTGATTGATTTGCTAAAAAGATAACAATAGATTGATTATTATCAATTTTTAATCCTATAGGTAGTTATGATAAGACATACTATTGTATTTACATTAAACCACTCAAAGGGTTCTGTGACAGAAGCTGAATTTTTTAAAAAAGTGGTAAAACTTGAGCATATTAATGTTGTTCAAAAATTTGAAGTCCTACAGCAATTAAGTAAAACCAATCCATTTGATTACGGCTTATCTATGGAGTTTGCTTCAAAAACAGAATATCAGTATTTTAAAGAACATCCTGATTATCTAGATTTTTGGCAGGAAGTATGGAAAAAAGAAGTGCATGAATTCATGGAGATTGATTACAAGGTAGTAGACCCATTTGCTCTAGCTTAATTTAAGCATCACGCGGTAAACCTTTTTCTATTACTCTTACTAAGCGTTTCACTTGTTTGCTTTGTGAACTTTGAGCATGAATTTGTTTCATGGTTTGTTGTTCAATAGCCCAGTTTATATGGTTTTTGACCAGTTCACTTGATTCAGTTAATTTTGCTTGAAGCGCATTTAAAATGGCTGGACTAAAATCTGCATTGCCTAATCCGATTGCTAGATTTCTTTGCCACCTTTGATAACCAATCCGGCGGATTGGTGAACCTTGAGTGTTATCTAAAAAGGTTTTTTCATCCCAATGCCATAAGGTTAATAAATCTTGGCTTAATAAACCATGGCGCTGTTTAAAATCCTGCTCTTGGCTTAGTTGGGCATAACGGTTCCACGGGCAGGCTAATTGGCAATCATCGCAGCCATAAATCCGATTGCCGATAAGTTGCCTAAATTCGAGCGGTATTTCACCCTGCAATTCTATTGTTAAATAAGAAATACACTTTCTGGCATCTACCTCATAAGGGGCGACAATTGCATTGGTTGGGCATAATGTCATGCAGGCAACACAACTACCGCATTGCTCTTTTACTGGTTCATCAACCGGTAGTGGTAAATTAATTAATAATTCACCTAAAAAAAACCAACTGCCGGCATTTTCATCTAATACTAAACTATGTTTTCCAACCCAACCTAAGCCCGCTTTCTCAGCTAAAGGGCGTTCCATAATTGGAGCTGAGTCAACAAATGGTCTAAAGCCTGTATTTAACTCTGTTTGTTGTTCTATTTTTTGACCCAGTTGTTTAAGTTTGTTGCGTAGCACTTTGTGGTAGTCGCGTCCAATGGCATAGCGGCTAACATAGGCTTTGTCTGTCTGTTTGAGGGTTTGGGCAAACTGGGCATGTTCTGGGAGATAATCCATTCTTACCGAAATGGCTCTGATACTGCCCGGATGTAACTCTGCAGGCCTTGCGCGCATTAAGCCATATTTAGCCATATACTCCATTTCACCATGAAAACCTTTATTCAGCCACTCGGTTAGCTTATCTTCATGGGCTGATAAGTTTAAGTCGCAAATACCAACTTGGTTAAAGCCTAATTCTTTACCCCATAATTTTATTTGAGTAGCTAAATTTTTGAGCTGTTGTTGGTTAAGCGACATCAGAACCCTATGGTGAAATTATGAATTAAGTTAAGATCTTATCAGATTTTATGGTTTAACTGTTTTCGTTTACGAAAATCCGTATTATATAACACAAATCAACAATACTAGACGAATTAAATAGCATGAAGTTAGTTGAAAGCAGGCAGTTGCCAGTAGCTGTCTATACGCCAGAGCAGATTAGGCAAAATGAAGCGCAAGCGGCAAAAAGTACAGGGATTAATTTATATCAGCTAATGCAAAAAGCGGGTGAAGCTGTTTTTGAATTAATTACCCAAAACTTTTTGCAACCCAAACGTATCGGCATTTTATTGGGAAAAGGGAATAATGCCGGTGACGGTTTTGTTGTTGCAAAATTAGCAGCTCAGGCTGGCTGGCAGGTTTCTTTATTAGCTATGCCGAATTGTGATAATTGGCAAGGTGATGCATTAACAGCAAAAGAAGAAGCTCTTAAGCAAAATTTAACAATCCAAAGTGCTGAAAATCATGACTTCACGCAATACGATATTCTAGTTGATGCCATTTTGGGTACTGGTTTAAAAAAGAATTTAACCCAAGATTGGCAAAATATAATTGAACAAGTTAATGCCCAAGCGTTTCAGGTTGTGAGTATTGATATTCCATCTGGGTTAAATGCTAAAACCGGCTGTGTAATGGGGGCTGCAATTAATGCCCAACATACAGTGACCTTTATTGGTTTAAAAACAGGCCTTTTAACCGCTGATGCTGCCGACTATATTGGTTTATTGCATTTTGCCGGATTGGACGTTGATAAAGTGTTTGCTGAGCAAAACCATGCGTATTATCGACTTAGCCAATTTAATGAACTAAGAGGATGTTTTGATAAACGAGCACGTAATAGCCATAAAGGTAAATATGGTCATGTATTATGTATTGGTGGCGATAAAGGAATGTCTGGTGCAATCCGGCTATCAGCGGAAGCGGTATTAAGAGCCGGAGCGGGTTTAGTTTCTGTGATTACTCATCCTGATAATGTTTTAGCTGTATCGATTACCCGACCTGAGTTAATGGTGTTAGGGGTCAATGGGATTAATCAAGAGCTAAAAGATAAAGTCGCCGCAGCTGATGTAATTGTGATTGGCCCTGGTCTTGGAAAATCCGGTTGGGCAAACGGATTAATGCAATATGTTATTGAGCAGGATAAACCTAAAGTGATTGATGCTGATGGTTTAAATTGGCTTGCGCAGCATCCTTGCAAACAAAAAAATTGGGTATTAACACCACATCCATTAGAAGCGGCCAGATTACTTTCTCAAAGCCAATATCATGTACAATATGATAGATATTCGGCTGCAACAGAATTACAAGCTATGTATGGCGGCACTGTGGTGCTTAAAGGCTGCGGTAGTCTAATTGCCGGAAAGCATGAAATTGTTGTTTGCAAACAAGGTAACCCGGGTTTAGCAACGGCTGGTAGTGGTGATGTATTAACTGGTATTATTGCTGCATTTCTGGCGCAAGGGTTTACCCCTGAATTAGCCGCAGAGTTAGGGGTGAATATTCATGCTCAAGCTGGTGATTTAGCTGCAAAATCCGGAGAAAGAGGTATGATAGCAAGTGATTTATATCCTTTTATTCGCCATCTGATAAATCAGGCAGTAGAGTCCAAACATGATTAAAAAAATTCAGTTACAAAATCCAGATGCAACCGTCAAGCTCGGAGGCCAGTTAGCTAAAACTCTCACACCGCCATGTGTTATTTATTTGATTGGTGATTTAGGTGCAGGCAAAACCACTTTATCGCGTGGTATTATTCAGGGTTTTGGATTTAATGGTGCGGTAAAAAGCCCGACTTATACATTGGTTGAACCTTACCAATTGGAAGAGGTCAATATATATCATTTTGATTTATATCGTCTTGCCGATCCAGAAGAGTTAGAATACATAGGTATTCGCGAATATTTTGATAATAACAGTATTAGCATTATCGAGTGGCCGGAAAAAGGTGCTCAATGGTTGGCAGAGCCTGATCTTATCGTTAATATGACGCATGATAACGAACAGCGTTTAGTCGAAATCTCTGCTAAAAGCTCAATTGGGGAATTAATAATTAATAAGCTGTGATGAATTGGGTGAAATTAGTAATTAATAAAAAATGGATTTTTGCTGCGCTTTTTAGCGTGTTAATTAGCTTTCAGAGTTGGGCTAATAATAAAATAAATGGGATACGTATCTGGCCATCGCCAGAAAGTACAAGGGTTGTTTTTGATTTAAAAGACAAACCTGAATACAGCTATTTTTTTCTTGAAAATCCGCACCGGTTAGTTATTGACTTACGCCAGTTTAATCACAAATATGATTTATCTAAGCTGTCTGGCTTAGGTGATTTAATTAAACGCATTCGCTACAGTTCACCAGAATACAAAAACTCATTGAGAATTGTATTAGATTTAAATAAACCCTTACAGGCTGGTTTGTTTGCTTTGGCACCAGTTGGTAATTATGGCAATCGTTTAGTGATTGACTTAACCGACTCTAATGCCGCAGCAATTACCACTAAAAAACAAACGGACACTTCGGGTAATCGCGATATTATTATTGCTATTGACGCTGGGCACGGTGGTGAAGATCCCGGCTCAATTGGACCTAGCGGTCTATACGAAAAAATTGTTACTCATCAAATATCAGATAAACTGGTTAATCTAATTAATAAAGAAAAAGGTTTGTCAGCGGTATCAATTCGCTCAGGTGATTATTATATTGATGTGAATAAACGCTCAGTTATCGCCAGACAAAAAAAAGCAGATCTACTTATTTCAATACATGCTGATGCCTTTACTAATTCGCAGCCTCGTGGTGGCTCTGTTTGGGTATTATCATTACGACGTGCGAATACAGAAATTGGCCGCTGGTTGGAGCAAAAAGAGCAGCACTCCGAACTCTTAGGTGGGGCTGGCGATATTATTAAAGATACTCAAAACGAAAAATATTTGGCGCAGGCTTTACTCGATATGTCGATGGATCATTCAATGTCGAGTAGTTACTTATTAAGTCAGGAAGTGGTCAAACAAATGTCTGCGGTCACTCGAATGCATAAGTCCAGACCTCAGGCGGCCAGTTTAGGCGTGCTAAAGTCTCCAGATATTCCATCTATTTTAATTGAGACCGGCTTTATTTCTAACCCGACCGAAGAGCGTTTATTAAGTCAGCGTGAGCATCAAAATAAACTAGCCAATGCGATTTTACGTGCGATCAAAGATTTTTACCGTCAGCATCCGCCGGAAGGGACTTTATACGCCAATTTATACCGAAATAAAGATCATGTGGTATCTCGTGGTGAATCTCTGTCGGTCATTGCCAAACGTTATTCTGTCAGTATAACCTCGTTAAAGCAGGCAAATAGCTTAAAATCAGATGTGTTACATATCGGACAAACATTAAAAATTCCTCAATCCTGATGACAATTCAAATTTTATCACCTCAATTAGCTAACCAGATTGCTGCTGGCGAAGTAGTTGAGCGCCCGGCTTCGGTTGTTAAAGAGCTACTAGAAAACAGCTTAGATGCCGGTGCAACTAATATCGAAATAGAAATTGAAAGAGGCGGCAGCCAGCTTATCCGGATTAGGGATAACGGTAGTGGTATTGCCAAACAAGAGCTCGCTTTAGCTTTAAGCCGCCATGCCACTTCAAAAGTATCAACTCTAGATGATCTTGAACAAATAATGAGTTTAGGTTTCAGAGGTGAAGCATTAGCCAGTATTAGCTCAGTTTCACGGTTAACTCTGACCTCAAAAACTCAGACGCAAGATCAAGCATGGAGCGCTCTGGCAGAAGGGCGTGATATGCAAGTAGAACTCAAACCCGCTGCACATCCGGTTGGTAGTTGTGTTGAAGTTGCCGACTTGTTTTTTAACACACCAGCGCGCAGGCGATTTTTACGAACAGATAAAACCGAATATGCACATATTGATGAAGTGGTACGTAGAGTTGCGTTAAGCCGTTTTGATGTGCAAATTAAACTCAGCCATAACGGTGTTTTACAACGTCATTACCGGATTGCAAATAACGAGCATGGACAGCATCGTCGCATCGCGGCTATTTGTAGTAAAAACTTTATAGATAATTCAGTCACGATTAACTCAGATTATGACTCAATTAAATTAACGGGCTGGTTAGGGCTACCGTTAACTGCGCGCAATCAGGCTGATATTCAATATTGCTACATAAATGGACGAATGATGCGTGATAAATTGATTAATCATGCAATCCGTCAGGCCTATATGGATAAAATTCCGAGTGATTTATATCCGGCTTATGTTCTATATATTGAGATTGATCCCAAGCAGGTAGATGTGAATGTACATCCGGCTAAACATGAGGTTAGGTTTCATCAAGCGCGTTTAGTGCATGATTTTGTGTTTCAGACGCTGCAAAAAAGTTTAGCTCAAAGCATAGAAGCATTGGCTTTTGAATCGATTACGCCAAACGCAGAAAACATGCAATCGAGTGAACTTGAACTCAGAGATGATGAGAGTAACAACCAGACGTTAACCGATTCGCCAGCCGATACACAAAATAACTATACTTCAGTGAATGCTTTGGATAGTTCCACTGAACAGCCGACAGGAGCTGGGCGTTTAACAGAACACTCAAACGATTTTGGTTTTCACGCTAATTCTCAAAATCAAACTCAACCAAAACCTGAGTATTCAGTTCAGTCAAATAATCCTATTTATCAACAATTAAGCGATGCCGGTAAAAAATTATTTCCCGGTCAAACACATAAAACTCAGATTCAGCATGAAATAAATCAGCGCCCGTATGCAGAAAATACGCATTCTCAGCACAATTTAGCGGAACAAATCCGCCAATATCACAATCTATTAAAACCAGAAGTGGCTGATATTAAAGTGGAACCAGTGTATTCAGCCGAGCACACTACTAGCTCTGCTTTAGAAAACTGGCAGTTAATCATGCCTGTAGCTAAAACATTTTTATTATTAAGCAAAGCTGAGCAATTATATTTAGTTAAAACCAATGAGTTATTTAGCGCAGGTTTATTGGCCAAATTAGCGCTCAACTTTAAGCAAGGTCAGCTGATTAGCCAGCCTTTATTATTGCCGGTGGCTATTAAGTTAGAGTCAGTCCAGCAGGATTTATTAGAGTCAAAAATTATTGCATTAAATCATTTAGGGATTCAGACACAAATTCATAAAAAAAATACCTTAATGATTCAGAAAGTTCCGGCCGTATTAAGAGAGCTAGACATAGCAAAAATAATAGCTGCTTGGTTATTTAATTATAAACCGGCAGACAATGAAAAAACTGGGTTTCCGCAATTGGCAGCCGAGACATTAAGCTGGGCAATTGCAGCAGAGCAAACGCTTGAATTAGAAAAAATCAGACCTATATTTAACGAATGGAAACAATTTGATCCAACTAGCTTGCAGCAATGGTTAGTAAAACATAGTAAAATAATTGATTTAACTGAGCTAATTGGTAACTGGAAATGAGTGAAACACAAGCCATATTTTTAATGGGGCCGACAGCATCGGGCAAAACTGCGCTGGCGATAGAATTATGTCAGCGTTACCCCTGCGAAATTATTAGTGTGGACTCAGCTTTAGTTTATAAAGGGATGGATATTGGTACTGCTAAACCAACAGCCCAAGAATTAGCGATTGCTCCTCATCATTTAATTGATTTTTTAGATCCGGCAGAAGCATATTCAGCAGCCGATTTTAGACGTGATGCACTTGAATTAATTGAACAAATTCACGCAAATGGAAAAATCCCACTGTTTGTGGGTGGAACCATGTTATATTTTAAAGCATTATTAGACGGGTTATCGAATTTACCGGCAGCCGATGCTAAAATACGTCAAGAAATTCTGCAACAGGCCGAAAAAGAAGGCTGGGAGAGTTTGCATAAAGAATTAAGTGAGTATGATCCTGAATCGGCTCAGCGAATTCATCCAAATGATCCGCAGCGAATTAATCGTGCGGTGGAAGTGTATAGAATAACAGGGAAAAGTTTGACAGAATTAACCCAAGATAAAGGGGAAGCTTTTCCTTATCAGGTCAAACAGTTTGCAATTGCGCCAGAGGATAGAGCAGTATTACACCAAAGGATAGAGCAAAGATTTTTGCAAATGCTTGAGGCGGGGTTTGAACAAGAAGTAATTAAACTCCATAAAAGAGATGATCTACATCCAGACTTACCATCTATAAGATGTGTTGGTTACCGACAAATGTGGGATTATCTCGATAATAAAATAGACTATGATGAAATGGTCTACCGTGGAATAGTGGCAACACGTCAACTAGCCAAACGCCAATTAACTTGGTTGAGAGGCTGGCCTGATGTAACCTGGCTGGATAGCTTAGCCCCTGATTTGTTGCAAAAAACTATTTCTGGGTTAAATTTAAATAGCGCTAGTTAATTAAAGCATTAACTACTAAAATGCTTAATAAAAACAATAAGGAGCCGAATATGGCCAAAGGACAATCATTACAAGACCCTTTTTTAAACGCTTTACGTAGAGAAAGAATCCCTGTATCCATTTATCTCGTAAACGGGATTAAACTACAGGGTCAGGTTGAATCGTTTGACCAGTTTGTGATTTTATTAAAAAACACAGTTAGCCAAATGGTTTATAAGCACGCAATTTCAACTGTTGTGCCAGCGAGACCTTTCCAAACAAACCCAAATGCACAAGCTAATTTCGGCCAAGAGTCAGAGGGCGAATAAATTAATGTCAGAACGGAGATTATTGCTTGTTTGATAGATATGAAGCAGGTGAGCAAGCTGTACTCGTTCATGTTGATTTAGACGACGAAGTAGCCAGAGAAGATTTAGAAGAGCTTAAATTGTTAGTATCATCAGCAGGTGTGCAAACACTTGCTGTGATCACTGCGTCGCGCGCTAAACCCGATCCCAAATATTTTATTGGTACAGGTAAGGCGGAGGAAGTTCAACAAGCAGTCAAAGCTTTAGAAGCTAACGTGGTTATATTTAATCACGCGCTTAGCCCATCCCAAGAAAAAAATCTGGAAAGCATCTTTAAATGCAGAGTGCTCGACAGAACCACTTTAATTCTCGATATTTTTGCGCAACGAGCACGTACCCACGAGGGTAACTTGCAAGTTGAACTCGCTCAGTTAAAACATATTTCAACCCGACTTATTCGCGGCTGGACTCACCTTGAACGTCAAAAAGGTGGTATTGGTTTGCGTGGCCCGGGTGAAACTCAGCTTGAAACTGACAGACGTTTGATTCGTGGGCGAATTAAAAATATTCAGGCAAGACTTGCCAAGGTTGAAAAACAACGTGAACAGGGCAGACGCTCGCGTAAACGTTCAGATGTGCCAACTGTTTCTTTAGTTGGTTATACTAATGCCGGAAAATCTACTTTGTTTAACCGGATAACTGCAGCCGATGTTTATGCCGCCGATCAGTTATTTGCCACACTTGATCCAACTCTGCGCCGAATTGAATTAAACGATGTCGGAAATACAATTTTAGCGGATACAGTTGGCTTTATCCGGCATTTACCGCATGATTTAGTTGCTGCTTTCAAAGCTACCCTGCAAGAAACACGGGATGCTGATTTACAATTGCATGTGATTGATGTAGCAGATGAAAGGCGTGGTGAAAACATTGAAGCGGTTAATAATGTTTTACAGGAAATTGAAGCTGACGATGTACCTCAAATTTTGGTATATAACAAAATAGATCAGCTTGAAGATATTAATCCGCATATAGACAGAGACGATGAAGGTAATATTATTCGTATCTGGTTATCTGCTCAAACCGGTGAAGGCTGCGATTTATTGCTGCAAGCTTTAACCGAATGTTTAGCCAAAAAAATGGTTGAGGTAAAACTTGCTATTCCGCCATCTGAACAAAAATGGCGTGGTGTATTTTTTGAGCTGAACTGTATTGAAAACGAATCCTATAGTGATGAGGGGAATTGGCTGGTTGATTTGCGATTACCAAACGATGAATGGAATCGCTTATTAAAAAACAACCAAGATCAATTGAACAAATTTATTATTCATTAATTATTTGGAGTGTCTCATGGCCTGGAACGAACCGGGTAATAGTAACAATAAAGATCCCTGGGGTAATAAAGGGGGTAAAGATCAAGGTCCACCGGATTTAGACGAGATCTATAACGATACGATGAAAAAAATTCGTAAAGCTTTTGGCGGCAAAGGGGGCGATGGCTCTCCAAGCGGCAAAAGTGGAGGCGGATTTAGCAGCTCAGGACTAATTTTAGTTGCTGTTATTTTAGCTGCGGTTTGGGCGTATCTAGGTTTTGCAACGATCAAAGAAGCAGAGCGTGGTGTGGTATTAAGATTCGGTCAATTCCACGGTGTAATTGAACCGGGTTTACAATGGCAACCTGCGTTTATTGATGATGTGATCCCGGTTAACGTTGAAAGCATTTCATCATTAACATCCAGCGGAAAAATGCTGACTAAAGATGAAAACGTCGTTTTAGTAGAAATGGAAGTTCAGTATCGTATTGAAAATCCAAGAAACTTCTTGTTTAGTGTGACTGATCCTATTTATAGCTTACGTCAGGCTACAGATAGCGCATTGCGTTATGTTGTTGGCCACTCTTCAATGGATGCGGTATTAACTACAGGCCGTGAAGAAGTTCGTCAAGCAACATGGCAACAATTAGAAGATACTATTACCAAATATAACTTAGGTTTACAGGTAGTGGATGTTAACTTTTTAGCCGTGCGTCCGCCAGAGCAGGTTAAACCCGCATTTGATGATGCAATTGCCGCTCAGGAAGATGAAAACCGTTATATTCAAGAAGCTCAAGCTTATGCCAAGGCACGTGAACCGCAAGCTCGTGGTGTTGTTCGTCGTATGGAAGAAGAAGCCAAAGCTTATCGCTCAAGAGTAGTATTAGAAGCACGCGGTGAAGTTGCACGTTTTGAAAAACTGTTACCTGAATATGAAGCTGCGCCTAAAGTGACTCGCCAGCGTTTATATTTAGATGCAATGGAAGATGTATACAGCAAAACGACTAAAGTATTGCTTGATACAGAAGGCAGCGGCAACATGATTTATCTGCCATTAGATAAAATTATGGAAAAGCAAAAGCAGTCTCAAGATGAAACGGCAGACGATAATCAAACGCCTGCATCTGGCCAGTATTCTCCGCCAGTAACTCAGTTACCTAACTCATCAAGAGGCTCAGGTATTCGTGAATCTAGTCGTTTCTCAGGAGGTCGCTAAACTATGAAAAATTTATTTGTAGGCTTAGCTATTGTTTTATTTGTCGTGGTTTACTCTTCCATTTTTGTTATTCAGGAAAGCCAACGCGGTATTGTGATTCAGTTTGGTAAAGTTAAACGCGACAGCCAAAATACAACAGTGGTATATGAGCCGGGTTTACACTTTAAAATTCCTTTAATTGAAAAAGTGAGAATTTTAGATGCCCGTATCCAAACTTTAGACGGCGAAGCAGATCGTTTTGTTACCTCTGAGAAGAAAGACTTAATTGTTGATTCGTACGTTAAATGGCGCATCAAAGACTTTGAAACTTACTACTTAAAAACCAGTGGTATTAAAACTAATGCCGAAGCTTTATTAGATCGTAAATTCAGCAACGGTTTACGCAGCGAAATTGGTGCCCGCACAATTGCCGAAATTGTCTCTGGCGAGCGTGATGTATTAATGGAAACTGCATTACAGCTGGTTGCCGAAAGTGCAAATGAACTAGGTATTGAAGTGGTTGATGTTCGGGTTAAAAAGATTAACCTGCCAGACGAAGTGAGCAGTTATATTTATGATCGTATGCGCGCAGAGCGAAACGCCGTTGCCGCAGAGCACAGATCACAAGGTAAAGAGCAAGCAGAGTTTATTAAAGCAGATATTGATGCCCGCATTACTGTTATGATTGCAGATGCTGAGCGTGAAGCCAGATCGATTAAAGGTCAGGGCGATGCAGACGCAGCTAAAATTTACGCTGATGTTTACAATAAAAACCCTGAGTTTTATTCGTTTTTACGCAGCTTAGATGCATACAAACAAAGCTTTAAAGAAAAAGGCGATGTATTGTTAGTTAAACCAGACAGCGACTTTTTCAAATACATGAAGCAAATAGATGCTAAATAACGATTTATTCGCTTGATTTAATTAACCAAAACCCCGATTCATTCGGGGTTTTTTGTTTTAGGCAAACACAGCAAACGGAGTTTAGATGGATTTTTTAAAATTATTAGCGCTTGTTTTAATTATTGAAGGGTTAGGTCCGTTTTTAGTGCCGCAGACATGGCAAAACTATTTACGCCAGATGGCACAAATGCCAACAGAACAAATGCGAATTGTAGGTGGTATTTTATTATTGGTTGGTGCGTTAATTTTATTTATGGTTTAACCGGAACAATCTAGGCCTGTTCCAATCAAATTTGATTGATTTTAATCGCTCAAAACTTATAGAAAGATATTCATTAAACCGAATTGAGGTTAGCTAACTGGCTATTCAAAGTTAAGGTGAGTAGCGTTAATATTAAGTTTCAATCGGTTTAGCAAAATGTATTTGCTTGTTGGTTAAAATTAGATAGTTTGGCTTTATATAAAAAAAGTATTAAAAGCTGAAAAATTATTCGCATTAGTTAATGATCTTAACGCCACAACTTGATAGAATCCGCGGCCTGCTTTTATGAAAAGACACAAGAATCATGGGTAAAAACGTTGTAGTTCTAGGCACCCAATGGGGTGATGAAGGAAAAGGTAAAGTAGTTGATTTACTTACCGACAAAGCGGCTTATGTAGTTCGCTATCAAGGCGGCCATAACGCAGGTCACACTTTAATTATTGACGGTGAAAAAACTGTCTTACACCTTATTCCATCTGGCATTTTACGTGATAACGTAACTTGTATTATTGGTAACGGTGTTGTTTTATCTCCTGAAGCACTGCTTAAAGAAATGAACGCGTTAAAAGCGCGTGGTGTAAAGGTTGAAGAACGTCTTAAAATCAGTGAAGCCTGTCCTTTGATTCTGCCTTATCATGTTGCATTAGATTTAGCGCGTGAAGCGGCTCGTGGCAATAACAAGATTGGTACAACCGGTCGTGGTATTGGCCCAGCTTACGAAGACAAAGTTGCCCGTCGTGGTTTACGTGTTGGTGATTTATTCTGCCCAGAGCAATTTGCCAGCAAATTAAAAGAAGTTATGGAGTTTCATAACTTTGCATTGGTTAATTATTACAAAGCAGAGCCAGTTTCTTACGACGAAGTATTGGAAGCGGCAATGGCTTACCGTGAATTATTAATCTCAATGGTAGTTGATGTAACAGAAGTGCTGGATACAGCCCGTAAAAACGGTGAATCAATTTTATTTGAAGGCGCACAAGGTACCTTATTAGATATTGACCACGGTACTTACCCGTTTGTAACTTCATCTAATACAACTGCTGGTGGTGTAGCAACTGGTAGTGGTTTTGGCCCTTGTTATCTTGATTATGTATTGGGTATTGTTAAAGCTTACACTACACGTGTTGGTTCAGGCCCTTTCCCGACCGAACTTTACGATGGTCTTGAAAAACAAGATCCGGTTGGTAAACACTTAGGTGATGTTGGTCACGAGTTTGGTGCAACAACTGGTCGTCTACGCCGCACAGGTTGGTTCGATGCTGTTGCCATGCGTCGTGCAGTGCAAATTAACTCAATCACTGGCTTTTGTATTACCAAATTAGACGTATTAGACGGTCTAAAAGAAGTTAAAATTTGTACCGGTTATCAAGATCAAAATGGTAATGTTTCTAACGTGCCACCAATGGCTGCTGAAGGTTATGAAAAAGTAACACCAGTATACGAAACTATGCCAGGTTGGGACGACAATACAGTAGGTGTTGTTGAGTACGACAAATTACCACAAGCGGCGAAAAACTATCTAAAACGAATTGAAGAAATTTTAGAAGTGCCAATTGATATTGTTTCAACAGGCCCAGATCGTAATGAGACAATGATTTTACGCAGCCCGTTTGCTGAATAAATTTAAGTCTTAATACAGTTAAACAAAAGCCAGTTTTAAAGCTGGCTTTTTTGTTTCTAGCTCAAAATTTAAGGTATTGATTATGGTTTTATATGCAGGCCAGAAAAAAAGCGCCAAATACAACTATGCAACTGTACAACACATTCTGAGTCGTAATCCAGAAAGAATCGCAGAAGCTCAAAAGCAACTCGCTAAAGGTGCAAAATTTGACATGCTAGCTCTTAAGTATTCAAACTGCCCAAGTGCCAAAAAAGGCGGTGATTTAGGTGAGTTTAAACGCGGCGTTATGGTTAAACCATTTGAAGAAGCCGTATTTAACGGCAAAATTGGCCAAATAGTTGGCCCAGTAAAAACCAAGTTTGGCTACCATCTTATTAAAATTAACTTTCTGCGGTAGCTCAGATAAGCGTCGTAGGCCGTGTTGTCCTCTGATGTGGGAAAGGTTGGGTAACACGTAGTTGAATCCAAGTAATTTTCTGTGAGTACCTCATTTTGATTCACTAAGGAGCTTGCCTAATGCAGATGAACATTCGTAAAAAATAAAAACTGTAACTTATATTAATATGGCACAGTAATTTTAAGTATGATTGGAGTAACACCGCAACCGTATTTAAAAATAAAGTTACTCATTATATGTAAAAAATATTTCATGTTCTATTTTAGATGCTTCATTTTCATTTATTAAAAGTGGTGACTTACCATCAGATGTCAAATAATTAATGACACATAGTGCGGGATGTCCATAACTATTCCTACTACCAAATGACACAGGGACGAACAGTTTTGACCCAAAATTGTGAAATGCATTAGGTTCAAAGCTTAGTCGAGAGCCATGATGGGGAAGTTGTACTGTCCCAATGTAGCGGTTGTACTGCTCAAAAAGTTCAGATATTGGGAGCTTGTTTAAATCTAAATCTCCGGTGTACAAACATCCGGGCTGTTTGCTTGGAGATAAAAAGTCGCAGTTTACACAAGTACACAAGCCTGAATCACATAGATCATATTTAAGGTCTGAATTTTGAGAGGATTCAGGACCAGAGTAAAGCAGCATCGAATTTTCATTAATAGTTCCCTCTACGCCTTTATATGCATCTTTTAATAGTTTTCTGGAATTCTGGTTTATTAATTTTGTGATCGTATAGTTTTCATCTTTGAAGAGGGATGGAATGTCTTTTTTATCAAACCCGCGAGCTTCTAGTTGTTTGGTAAACTGTTTTGATCTATTTTTATCTAAGAAATTATATGGAACAAAGATCCAATTTATATTGGTGTAAAGCCTTATTTTTGAACCGCTTCTTATTTTATCATTGTTTTTCAATGAATATATATCTACTGGAGTACTGGAGGGTAGACCATTAGATATGTCTTCTTCAGGTTCAATGTAGATTATTTCTGTTTCAGTTCCAAAAAATGTTTCAGGGTTATTTATTAGTTCAATAAAATTTAACTCAAGAAAATTGTCATTTAGAACCCGGTATATGTTGGTGAGTAATATTTTTTGACATGGAGTTAACAAGGGCAAAAAAACTTTTTTTATTTTGTTGGCTACTTGCACCAAGGTGGGAATAGCAGATACATGGTCATAATCCAAGTGCGATATGAATAGTGCATCAATGTCATCTTTCTGTGAAAATGAATTTCTAATAATGTTCCTAACTTTATTTGTTAATGGCATTGCACCACAATCATAAACTATATTGAGCGATTTATTTTCTGTAAGGTTGTGCTGTTCAGAGTAAAATCCACCCTGTCCAACAGGATAAAAAATTCTTGTTAAATGATGGGTAACCATTCATACCTCTAAATTAAGGTTGCATATTAATGCTTCATTAAAGCAATATCGGTCGGTTATATGTGTGAAAGAGTTGAAATGAGCTCTTTGAGTAGTACCTACCGGCGACTTATACAATTGGATATAGCTATAGACAGCCCATCACTTCAATAAATTTGCCGGTGAATATTGATCGGTTAATATTTCGCTATTTTGATCCCAATCTATTTTGTCGGTTATATTTTGCAAAATTAAGTTGTAATTAACTGAATACTGGCTGAGTTGATTGTTTAACTGCGGATTAATGTTTGCCGGAAATTCTAAATTATGACAATTACAGGCAAAAATTAGGCGATTACCTTTAGCTGGGGTTTTATAAGTGAGCAGTTTGCCAAATACACTTTGATAAGTAGCGGATTCGTAATGGTAAAGTTCGCTTGAGCTAAATGTATTTGCGGTGATAAAACCGTTGTTATTCAGCAGGCTTTTTACCTCTTTTAAAAACTCTTGAGTCATTAAATGTTCTGGAATGTAGTCACCATTAAAGGCATCTAATATTATCCAGTCAAACTTTTCCTGATTCACTAAAGCACGTTTTACATAAACTCTGGCGTCTTTAACTTCGGTTTTTACTTTATCATTTTCCTGATAATCAAAATATTTAATAGCCATGTCTTTAACGACAGGATCTATATCGACCGCAATGATTTCACTTTGTGGTGATATTTGGTGGATCACGTTAGATAAAGTGCCGCCACCTAATCCTAAAATCAGTACACGTTGTGGTGTCGGGTTTAGCGCTAGCCCTGCTAATGTGCCTTTAGCGTACTCAAATACCAGGCTATTTTTATCATCCAAGTTGATACAGGTTTGGTTAGTTGCATTGCGTTTACGGGTTTCAAATTGCATACAGCGAATATTATCTTCTTCTACTATCACCACATTGCGATAAATCGAGCGGGCTTTTTCTATTTGTTTGGCGCTAACGTTAAAGCACAGGCTGGCTAAGAAAATTAATCCAGAGGTTTTGAACAGAGTATTGAATTTTTGCATTATTTAAGCTCCTTCACTACCTGCATTGGCAATATGGCTATTATTAACGGGTTGAGATAATTCTGGCTTTTTAGCTGAGCTTAACGCAATTAAACCTGAGCATAATAAAGTGGTGAAAATGAGCCATAAAATTTGATTCACCTCCAGCCAAAGCACTAAATAAAAAGAGGTCATAATCGTACCTATTGCACTACCGAGTGTGGAGACAAAATATAAAAAGCCGGCTGTTTGCCCTGATGAACTGGCACTTTGAGTTAATAAGCGCACAGAGTAGGGGGCGATCATCCCTAAGATAATGCTGGGAATTAAAAAGACTAAACTGGCGGCAACTAAAGAGCCGTATCTTGGATCTTCTATATGTTGAAAAACAAATTCAAACAAGCTTTCGGCAAAATAAATAGCGGGTAATAAAGTGAAAGCGGCAATGATAAAAATGCAGCCAAATTTAGTTAAGCTAGGATTATTTAACGATAAACGCCCGCCAAATAAATAGCCCATAGAAAGTGCCAGCATAAATACGGTAATAATACTGCCCCAAACATAAACGCTGCTGCCAAAAAATGGTGCTAGCATACGGCCGCCGAGTAGTTCAAATGACATAATGGAAAAACCCGCACAAAAGGCGAGTAGGATAATAATAAATTTTTTCATAGTTTGTATTAGGCTTGAGTTATTTTAGTGAATCGAGGATAAACAATTGGTTATCTAAACACAACGGAATTTATATACCCGTGCTACCTCAAGATACATGTTTCAGAGCTATCACAGCGCTTTCAATACAAAACAGATTGGTGAAGGAATGTAGGTACCTTTCAAACCAATATGATGCAGTAGTGGAAGCGCTGTGAAGCTCCAGAAGGGCCGGGCTAAAAATGCCTGATACTGCGTCAAATTGTTTTGATGTAGAATGACTATACCTACAACAATTTGTCTTGCCTCATGCATTTTTTTCTCCGGCTGAAA
>NZ_JAOPFU010000023.1 GCF_025515275.1 Catenovulum sp. 2E275 | reverse complement strand
GTGACCAATGGTGAAAATGAAATTTTACTGACAGAAAACCAATCAACTTATATACCGGTTGGTGTTATCCATGCGTTGGAAAACCCAGGTAAAGTGCCTTTGGAATTAATAGAAGTGCAGTCAGGCTCGTATTTAGGTGAAGATGACATTGTCCGTTTTGAAGACAGATACGGCAGAGCTTAGTTTTTAAGCTTTTAATGATTAAAATTGAAAAATAAAAATTCAAACAGATTATAAGATTCACACCTGTTTGTTATACAGATTGATAATTTTTAAGGAGAATAGCCATGAAAATTGCAGTGGCGGGAACCGGCTATGTAGGTATTTCTAACGCGGTATTATTAGCACAACATAACGAAGTGGTTGCGGTTGATATAGTTCAGGAAAAAGTAGATTTATTAAATGATAAAAAATCACCGATTGAAGATGACTATATTCAAGAATATTTAGCGACTAAAACATTAAATTTTAGAGCAACTTTAGATCCGGCGGAAGCATACACAGATGCAGAGTTTGTGATTATTGCAACCCCAACGGATTATGATCCGCAAACTAACTATTTTAATACCCGCTCAGTTGAAGCTGTTATTAAAGACGTAATGCGCATCAACCCAAATGCAACCATGATTATTAAATCGACAGTGCCTGTGGGTTACACCAAACAAATCAGTGAAGAAACCGGCTCAAATAATATTTTATTTTCACCTGAATTTTTAAGAGAAGGCAAAGCATTATACGATAATTTATATCCGTCACGTATTATTGTGGGTGAACGTTCAGAGCGAGCTAAAGTATTTGCCGATTTATTAGCACAAGGTGCGATTAAAGAAGAAATTGATATTTTATTTACTGACTCAACTGAAGCTGAAGCGGTTAAATTATTCTCTAATACTTATTTAGCAATGCGAGTTTCTTATTTTAATGAGCTCGACACTTATGCCGAAGTACATGGTTTAGACAGTCGCCAGATTATTGAAGGGGTGAGTTTAGATCCAAGAATTGGCAATCACTATAACAATCCATCATTTGGGTATGGCGGTTATTGCTTACCTAAAGACACCAAACAGTTATTAGCCAATTATAATCAAGTACCCAATAACATTATTGGTGCGATTGTAGACGCTAATACTACCCGTAAAGACTTCGTGGCGGACTCTATTATTAAACGTCAACCAAAAGTAGTTGGGGTTTATCGCTTAATTATGAAAGCGGGTTCTGATAATTTCCGTGCCTCTTCTATCCAAGGAATTATGAAGCGTATCAAAGCTAAAGGGATTGAAGTTGTAATTTACGAACCTGTGTTAAAAGAAGAAGACTTTTTTAACTCAAGAGTGATTCGTGATTTGGAAGAGTTTAAAGCTATGTCAGATGTGATTGTCTCTAACCGTATGGCCGATGTATTGGAAGACGTTGCTGAAAAAGTTTATACCCGAGATTTATTTGGTTCAGATTAATTTTTAGTCGACCATCAAATTATTTTATCAAGCCTGTAAATTTAAATATTTACAGGCTTTTTACTTTTTATATCAATAAAACTTCTCAATTTAAATTTACTCTGGCACACTCAAAATATCTGGCCAACATTAAAACAAGAAACACTGATGAATTATCTGACTAACACATCGCGTCTTTTTTCTAATTATTTCAAAATTGGTTTGTTATTTAGTTTAGTGTGGATAAATAGTGGTTGTGCAACTCACTCCACAACCCATACAGCAGTACCTTTATTAGAGTTAATAGAACCAGCATCCGATACAACAGCGCAGCAGATCGCCGTTAAACGATTATCTGACTTAATTGAAGATCCTGAATTTGCGCCAGATCAGCAAGCTGAGTTATATCTACAAAGAGGTTTAACCTACGATATGCTAGGTTTAATGCACTTAGCTTATTTTGATTTTTTATACGCAATAGAACTCAAGCCTGATTTAGCCGAAGCTTATAATATGTTGGGCGTTTATTATTTACGACAAACTGAATATAGCCGTTCATACGAATCATTTGATGCAGTGATTGAATTAGACTCTCAACATGAGTTTGCTTATTTAAACCGCGCTATTGCATTATATTATGGTGACAGAGCAAAACTGGCGGAGAAAGATTTTGAATCCTTTTATCGGTTTAATCCGCAAGATGCGTTTCGGGTTATCTGGTGGTATTTTGCAAAATCAAGTTATGATCCCGCAGCGGCCATTGAGCAATTAAACCGTCAGATAACGCAGTTGCCTGATGATAGTTGGGGTACTCAAATTGCATTGTATGTAAAAGGCCAGCTAACCGCCGAACAATTACTTGAACAAGCTGTCATGTATAGTCAAAAAAACGAAAATTCAGCACAAAATATCAACCAGAGTATCAACCAAAATTTATGTGAAGCCTATTTTTATATTGCTAAGCAATTAGCTGCACAAGGCAAAAAAATGCAGGCAGCAGACTATTTTAATGCTGCTTTAAAAACGGCTGTGTTTGAATTTGTTGAATACAGATACGCTCATTTAGAGTTACAACGTTTATCCCGTTAATATTGTTGTGAAAGCATCAGTCAAGTTTAAACTGTTGGCAATGTTGCTGGTTGGTTTGCTAACCAGCAGTTTAGCTTATGCTCTCTTTTATCATTCAAACAATCAATTTATTGAAAACATTGCCAAGCGCAGTTTAAATAATCCCCTTAAATTAACGCAGCAAGAGTTAAGTTGGTATTTAAAGCAGGATAAAGCCAAACAATTAAGTTGGGCGCAAAATTTATTAACCGCATTAAATAATCAGAATCATCACTGGACTGATTTAGCCACAGCTCAATTACCGCAAAGTTTGATTTTGCATTGGGCTAATTTTAATCATATACCTAGCCAGTTTTATTTAGCTCAGCTGAGTAAAAATCAGTATTATAAAGTGTATTGGTTAAAAAAAATTGCGAGCGGGGTGGATAAACCTGATGAAGCGAGCAAAGCCAATATTCAGCTGGCTAAGCATTATGAAAATACCTCAACCAAAGCTGCGAAACTTAATTATCAACAAGCTTTAGCATTAAATAATATAAATGCATATCGATTTGAATACGCTAAATTTTTAATTAAACAGGGTTACCCAAAAAGTGAATGGAACACCTTGATTGAACACAATCAAGCCGCGCTATCTTTTACTCAAAATGACTTATTCTATTACTTTAACTCGTTAGGTGAAGTTATAAACGCAGAATTTTCAACAGATATTCAATGCGCACGACCGATTCAATTAATTACTTCTAATTACAGCCAGTTAAATAAACTAAAAATAACATTAGGGACTCTTTTAGATTTAAATTTTTTTAGGGAATCAGGCTTTTGTATTATTGCGGAGCATTGGTCAAATCAGCTCTCAGATAAACAATTACAAAATGCTGAATCGCTAGATTTTACTCAGCAATATTGGTTAATTGAACTGTCAGGTTTAACGCGGGCATACCGCCAGGGCAACCGGATATATTTGCCATCTAGTTTTAACTCGCAAGTTATGGGGCATGAGTTAGCTCATTGGTTAGGGTTTGAAGATGAATATCAACTTAATCAGGCAAAAGCACAACAGAGATGTTTTATTGCAAAAAATGAGGTTGGTAACGTATTAGCCCAAAACTTAATTATTTTTCAGATGGATTATTATTTTAAACATAAATCAGACTTATTAAATTGGATGAGAACAAATATCCCTTGGTTTAACTATATAAAAAATCCTCAAGATTGGATTATCCAAACAAAACAGGGTTTTAAATTAAAATTAGCAGAAAAAGAGCAGGGTATAGGGTTTTATCCGGCTCATACTTGTAATGAGATGGGGGTTATTTCGGTAAAACCTGTATTTAAAGCAACATTTATGCAGAATCATGCGTTTTATATTCCAAAATTATATAAAAAAATAATTCTTTAAACTGGCAGCAAGTTAAGCCTTTGACTAAGTTTGAAAATGTTTATTATAAATGGATAAGGACTAAGGATATGAAACGTATATTATTACCTCTCACATTACTGATTAGTTTACTTTCTGTTAATGTTCACTTACAAGCTAAAGAAGAATCTATCAATACTCATCCTGTTGCCTCGGACGTAACGCCACAGTCTAAAATTAATATTAACGACGCTACATTAGAACAGCTTCTCGAAGTTAAGGGGTTAGGGAAATCTAAAGCTCAAGCTATACTTGATTATAGAACGGCTAATGGGATGATTAAAAATGTAGACCAGTTAAAGTCAATTAAAGGGATTGGCAAAAAAACTCTTGCTCGACTTATTGAAAAATTTGAACTTGGTCAATAAACTAGATTGCGGTTTTGTATAGAATAGATACAATATGCCTTGATTTTTCATGTGGCATAGCCGTCACAAAAAAGACACTTGCAAATTTAGTAAAACTGTTTTCTAATCAGACTAAATTAACTCTCTTTCAGATCTCAAAATACAAGGAAGCTGAAAAATGAAATTAACATTTAAGCACACTGCTTTATCACTAGCTTTAGCTGGTTCATTTGCCTTAACTGGTTGTAACTTTATCGGTGATGGTGATGCTGTTTTTACTGACCCTTCTATGAATGTTGCGTTTAGTGGTTCTGCTATTAAAGGCCCATTAAAAGATGCTGATGTATCAGCTTATGAAGTTGATGATCTTAATACAGCAATCGCTACTCAGATTCCTACAAATGCTCAAGGTCAATACAGCTTCAATGCAGATGTAAGTAACTCTGTTATTATTGATGTAGTTGGTAATGCTAACTCATTCTTTGTATGTGATATCCCGGCAGGTTGTGGTGTGGACAATCAATACGCTGTTGGTGAGGATGTACCTGCTGAAGGCGTAACATTATCTACTGTTGCTTATGTTGAGAATGGTCAAGCTACTAGCACAACTCAAGCTAACGTAATTAGCACGATTGCTGCTACAATTGTACGACAAAACCCAAGTTTCCAAAGCAATAGCCAAGCAAACAAAGCTCGATTAAATAAAGTAATATTTGATTTACTAGGTTTATCTGATAGTGAGCAAAATGGCCTAGATGTTTTTTCTCTTAATTTAGTTGCAGGTAATAACTTAGGTGCAACTCAGTCAGCTGCATTGAAAAAATTATCAGCATTTAATGCTTCATTCGCTAAACTTACAGCTGGTCAAACAGTTGGTTCACTTATTAGTGGCTTAGCTACTGCTGTTAATAATGTTGCGACAGCAACAACTCAAGAAGAAGCTCAAGCTGCTTTAAATACAGCCTCAGAAGCTATTGTTGCAGGACAAGAAAAAGCGAAAGAAATTGACTCTTCTTTAGATTTTGAAGCACCTGAATTTGAATATAATGGTGAAGATTTAACTGGTACTGGTACTGGTACTGGTTCTGGTTCAAACTCTGGTGGTTTAAACTAAGAGTTCTGAATTTATTAAGTTTAAAAATCCTCGCTCAGCGGGGATTTTTTTTGCCTAAAGATTTTTAAAGTTCATAACACTATAAATACAAAAAAACCGGCATTAGAGCCGGTTTTTTTAATTAAACTTATATAACAGAAAAGTTTCTAGATTTCGTTTTTATCGACGATTGCTTTCATGTCTGTCATATAACCACGTAATTCTTGACCAACCCACTCAACAGGGTGGTTACGGATTTCGTCGTTAACACGTACTAATAGCGCGTTGTCTACAGAGTTAGACTTAGGTGCTTTGTATTGACCAATAAATGCGCTGTCTAAGTTATTTACGAAGTCTTTTAATAATGGAACAGCTGCGTGAGCGAATAAGTAACAACCATACTCAGCTGTATCAGAAATGACTACATTCATTTCATACAATTTCTTACGCGCAATCGTATTAGCGATTAACGGAGTTTCATGTAGAGACTCGTAATATGCTGACTCTTCGATAATGCCTACTTCAGTCATAGCTTCGAATGCTAATTCAACACCCGCTTTTACCATAGCAACGAATAAGATGTTGTTGTCGAAGTATTCTTGCTCATCAATAGACGCTTCTTGAGAAGATGATTTTTCGAAAGCAGTTTCAGCAGTTTCAGCACGCCATTTTAATAAGTTCACATCATCGTTTGCCCAGTCTTCCATCATAGTTTTAGAGAAGTGACCGGTAATGATGTCATCCATGTGCTTGCGGAATAAAGGACGCAAAGTCTCTTTTAACTCACCAGCAAGTGCAAAACATTCGATTTTAGCAGGGTTAGAAAGTCTGTCCATCATACCTGTGATGCCGCCGTATTTAAGCGCTTCAGTGATAGTTTCCCAACCATATTGGATTAATTTAGAAGCGTAACCAGCATCAACACCATCAGCGATCATTTTTTCGTAACCTAAGATAGCGCCAGTTTGTAACATACCACACAGGATAGTTTGCTCACCCATTAAGTCAGACTTAACTTCAGCAACAAATGAAGACTCAAGTACACCTGCACGATCACCACCAGTTGCAGAAGCATAAGCTTTTGCCCACTCTAAACCGTGTCCTTGCGGATCGTTAGCTGGGTGAACTGCGATAAGTGTAGGAACACCAAAACCACGCTTGTATTCTTCACGTACTTCAGAACCAGGACACTTAGGTGCACACATGATAACAGTGATATCATCACGAATTTGCATGCCTTCTTCAACAATGTTGAAACCGTGAGAGTAAGCTAAAGTTGCGCCTTGTTTCATTAATGGCATTACTGCACCAACAACCGCAGTGTGTTGTTTGTCTGGTGTTAAGTTACATACTAAATCAGCAGTCGGAATTAACTCTTCGTAAGTACCAACAGTGAAGCCGTTTTCAGTAGCGTTTTTCCAAGATTGACGCTTAGCTTCAATTGCAGATTCACGCAAAGCATAAGAAATGTCTAAACCAGAGTCGCGCATGTTTAAACCTTGGTTTAAACCTTGAGCACCACAACCTACGATAACAACTTTTTTGCCTTTTAATGCTTCACAACCGTTTGCGAATTCGCTACGGTCCATAAAACGACATTTACCTAACTGCTCTAGCTTTTCAGCCATACTAAGCGTATTAAAATAATTTTGACCCATGATTAATCCTTAACAGATTGTTTTTAAATACATTAGTGGTTTAATTTTAGCTAAATACTTTAACTTTCAAAGTGTAGCTAAAACAATTGCGCAATACTCTACCGTATTGTCCGTATTGCTTAAAGTGATATATTTAAAAAACAGTATTTCATTAAATGAAATACTTAATCCAAAGTTATCTTAACCGAATGAAAATTAGTCGTTTAGTTCAAATACAGGTTCAGGTTATAATTACTGTTAAATACGGTTTTTCAAATTATATAAATAAATTGGTGAGATATGCGTTTATTATCTACAGGGATTAGCCTGCTTTTGGCTTCTGGGTTTGTTCAAGCAAGTGAGCAGCCTGTTGTGCAGCCTTCATTAAATGGCTATGGTGGTTATTTTAATGTGCCTACCGCTTTTACTCTACAAGAGGGCTACGGCAGCGTTATTAAGAGTAACCTAACTGAAAAAGGTGGTCAGTATCGGGATACCCCTAATTTTCAATTTGGGGTTTCACTTTGGCAAAGTGTTGAATTATCGACCCGCATATCGGCTTATGAGGATGATACAGACGGCAGTTCAGACTTATCTGCAAATATAAAAGTTCAAATTCCTTTTATTCCAGATGACTGGTTTAAGTTAGCTGTAGGGGTTCAAGATTTAGGTGGTGCAGCTAATCACTATGATGCTCGTTTTATTGTTGCCTCTAAATATTTTGCTGATTATAACTTAGATATCTCGGCTGGTATGGGGAAAAGTGACTCAGCGCTAGACAGAATCGATGGCACTTTTGCTGCAATAAAATGGCAACCTTATGAATGGGGTGCATTGGTAGCGGAATATGATGCTAGTAGTACAAACTATGGGGTTGAGCTTGCGACGCCTAAAGCTTGGTTAGGCGGTACTCAGGTTATTTCAAAAGTGATGCTGGGAGCCAGTGATGAAGGCTTAGGCGATGAAAGATTCTATTCTGTTGGCCTTAATTTCCCTTTGCAACGACAAGCAGATGACATAGAGCCTGCTCAGCTAAATATAGTGACAACACCAGCCCAAAAAGTACAAAACTCGGATATAGCTCAAAATTTAAACTTATTAAATAAAGCGTTAGTCAGACGTGATTTTGAAGATTTTAAAATTGGTTTGGCAACACCAAGTCATATTGTTATTGAGGTTGAAAACTCTGTTTATACAACCAATTTAATTGACACTTATGGTGTGGTTTTAGGTTTAATTAGCCAATACTCACCTGAACAAGTGACTGATTTTACTGTACGAATTACTCAAACTGGGATGGTTGTAGATTCTATTTCCGGCAACTTAGCTCAATACCGAGCTTTCTTAAAAGGTGATAGTTTAAAACTGAAAACACAAGCTTATGCAGCTGATGTAAATTGGTATGAGAATGAAGACAGCTTTTTATTAAAACCTAGGCTTACTTTATACCCTCATATTAATAGTACCGTAGGTACTGAAGTGGGTATGCTTGATTATTCGGTTGCGCTAGCAACGCATGCCGAAATTCCTTTATGGAAAGGCGCTGCTTTCACTGCATTGCATATTAATCAGTTATTTGAATCTGAAGACTACAGAGATGGCCGTGCGTTTGCCAGTGGTCGCCAACCGGATTCAGCTTTATTAAATGCCACTTTCCACCAAGCGTTTAACTTACCTTATAATAGCCGAGTTTTATTTAATTATGGCCAGTTTGATCAAGACTTTATACAAACCAGTATTGAAGCTGATTGGATAAGCAACAATGGTGCTCATCGTGTTTCGGTGTATGCAGGTGATTATAAATTTGATGGTGAAGAGGTCTGGGGTTGGGACCGAAATTGTGTGAATGACCCTAATACAATGCTAATTCAATGCTATCGAAAAATGCCCCAGGGTAGTGACAGAAAAGTACAGGTGGCCAAATACAGATATTATTCTTCTGATTTAGATTCCAGTTTCCTCATTAAATATGGTAAATACTGGTCTGGTGATAAAGGCTGGCATTTAATCGCAAGTCGTCACTTTGATGATGTTGAAGTGAACTTTTCTTTTAAAGCGACCAAAGGTGCGTTATCTGGTTTAAGCGCATTTAATTACGAAGATGATTATCAGAAACAAGTCGGTATAGGGTTTACTGTGCCACTAGGGCCACGTAAAGACTTTAATTCTCGTTATATTAATATCCGAGGCCGAGCGGATTGGAGCTATGTGCTTCATACCTTAGTTGGTGAAGAGCATAACGGTTTAACTTTTGGTTTGGCGGATGAAGCGAGAAACTTCTACAATTTAAGCAATCACTTTAATAACTTTGATCGCAGTGGTTTAAGTTATATTTATCAGAATCAGGATAGATTAAGAAGCGCTTATTTTGAATTGAGATAATTGTAAATTAACTGTGTGGGCCAACTTAGGCTCACACAACTTTATTTCCCGCCAGTTGTTTTATTAATTTTCCTGTCAAATTATGCGTAGAGGCTAGCAATGGAGCTTAAATCATTAAGATGTTTTATTCATTTAAGTGAAACGCTGCATTTTGCAAAAACAGCTGAAGCTATGCATACCAGTGCACCAACCTTGAGTCGGATGATAAAAAGACTGGAAGATGAAGCCGGTTGTGTATTACTTGAAAGAGATAACCGCAGTGTTGTATTAACCGAAGCTGGCATGCAATTTTTGGCATTTGCCAGACAAACGTTAGATGCTTGGCAAAGCTTTAAACAAGATACACAAACTACAGGTAAAGCGTTAAAAGGTCAGCTAAAAGTTTTTTGTTCTGTCACTGCTTGTTATTCACATATTCCACCAATTTTAGCCAGGGTGAGCCAAACTTATCCTAATATTGAAATATTGCTGGAGACCGGAGCTGCGTCTTTAGCTATGCACAAAATTGCCGATGGTTCGGTGGATATTGCCCTATCTGCGCGGCCTGAGCATTTAGCTAATAATATGGCATTTCATACGATAGATAATATTCCTTTTTCCTTAATCGGGCCGAGTTCCGATTGTGAGATCGGTCGTAAATTATCATCGCAAGCGCCAGACTGGCAGAGTATTCCATTTATTATGGCCGATGCCGGATTAACTCGCAGCCGTAGCGACAAATGGTTTAGAGCGCATCATATTAAACCGAATATTTATGCCACAGTCGCAGGTCATGAGGCGATTGTTTCTATGGTCGCTTTAGGATGCGGAATTGGGCTTGCACCAGACATTGTGATTGCAAATAGCCCTGTGCGTGATAAGGTAAAAAAACTAGAAGCGGGCGCCGATCTTGAGCCATTTGAACTGGGCGTTTGTTGTTTGCACAAACATTTAGTTGAGCCTTTGGTTGCTGCTTTTTGGCAGGAAGTTATCAGCATTGGCAGTGAGTTAAGTCAATATCAAGCTTCATAAACGTCAATTTCGTGAATTTAAAATTTATATTTTTCATCCATAATTTATCAGCCGCCTATGCATTTTAATAACCTTTATTATCAAACATTTCCTAATCACTACCATAGCCAAATGCCAATGGCTTTAGCTAACCCTATGCTAGTGTGCAAAAATCAAGAACTGGCTAACTTTTTAGGTTTATCTGAGCAGAGAATCCGTGACGCTGATTTTCTTCAAGTATTTTCTGGTCAGGCGGTAATTGAGGGTATGCAGCCACTTGCGCAAAAATATACTGGTCATCAATTTGGTTATTATAATCCTGATTTAGGTGATGGCAGAGGCTTATTATTAGGCGAAGTGATTGCTGAAGATGGCTTAAATTGGGATTTACATTTGAAAGGGGCTGGTCCAACCCCCTATTCCCGTGGTGGTGATGGTAGAGCTGTATTGCGCTCGTCAATTCGAGAATTTTTAGCCTGTGAAGCGCTGCATTATTTGGGCATTCCGAGTAGTCGGGCATTAGCGCTGACAGTGGGTGAAAATCCAGTCTACCGGGAAACTCAAGAACAAGCTGCTATTTGCACCAGAGTTTGCCGTTCACATATCCGCTTTGGCCATTTTGAATATTTATTTCATAGTAAACAAACCGATGAGCTTAAAAAGCTAGTAGATTTTTGCATTGCGCATTATTTTACAGAATGCTTGGCTGAGCCTAAGCCGGAACTGGCTTTTTTCAGACAAATTGTAATCCGCACTGCTCAATTAATTGCTAAATGGCAAGCTTATGGTTTTTGTCATGGGGTAATGAATTCAGACAATATGTCTATTTTGGGCATTACTTTTGATTTTGGTCCTTATGCTTTTTTAGATGCATACCAAGAGAACTTTATTTGTAATCATTCCGATCATTCAGGGCGTTATGCTTTTAATCGCCAACCAAGCATTGGGCTTTGGAATTTAAATTGTTTAGCACATGCTTTTTCAGGCATTTTATCAATAGATGAATTAAAAGCAGCCTTACAGGAATATGAACCCGAGTTTTTAGTGCATTACCGAGATTTAATGCAGCAAAAATTAGGATTAACTGACTGGCAACCACAAGATCAACCGTTATTAGGTCAGTTGCTTGATTTAATGCAACAACATCAACTGGATTTTACCAATACCTTTCGCCTGTTATCCGAAACAGATGAGCAAGCTGAATTAATGGCTTGGTTTGGCGCAACAGAGCAAAATATGGCGTGGATTAATGCTTATTTACGCCGGGTTAATCAGCAAGATATCTCGGCTGATGAGCGCTTTAAATGTATGCAAAAAGTCAATCCTAACTATATTTTGCGCAATTATTTAGCTCAAAATGCAATTGAGGCTGCTGAAAAAGGAGATTTTTCGCAGGTAAATGAATTATTTGAGTTACTTAAAAATCCTTTTACCACGCAAAAAGATAAACAGCATTTTGCTGATAATGCGCCTCAGTGGGCGCAGCAGTTGGAAATATCATGCAGCAGTTAATTCAATTTGAGCTGCAAGTTGCACAGCAAGAACAAGGGTCAAATATTTTAATCGGGCAGCTTCAAAGCTGGCCTGAGTGGGAAAAAATTGAAACCTTATTTAATCATTGGCTGAATACTTATCAGTTTACTATTTTGGAGTGTATTACCGGAGCAGATCGGGTAAGTTGGCGGCTATCGTTAGATCAGGTATATTTTTATTTTCATGTTGAAAGTTTATCTGAGTCTTGTTGGTTTGAATATGATGACGGATTAAATTTTGAACAAAACTTAATCTGTTCAGACAATAATCCAAAAAATAAACCAAAAAATGCCAGTTTTGCTCTTTGGCTACTGGATTATTTAAATTCAAAAACTGTATAGTGTTTAATATACCCGTGCTGCCTTAAATGCGATTGAAGTAGTACGGGGATACTTTGTAAATGTGGTTATTTAAGCTGCTAGATTTATGCTGTTCCGGCCTTTAATAAACCTTTAGTTTTTGAATTAAAGCAGATAACAATTAAAATGAAATTGTCTTATTATTGGTTGGTATTACCGCTTATTTTGCTGTGCCAGACATTAATTGCCAGTGAGCCAGCAAATACCAATGAGCTAGCCAATCAGGTTATGCTTGAACAGTGTCAGTATCCAGACAGACAAACTCAACCTTCAATCAAGTTAGGCCGTTATCTTAAATATATTGTTTCCGATGATATCACCTCAATCGAACAATTAATCAGTCAAACTAACCAATTAACATGGCAAACTAGCTCGCAGGATATCCCATCATTAAACCGGAGTAATCAATTTTATTGGTTGTATTTTGATTTGGCTTGTCAGCCAGCGCAGGGCAATCGCAACTCAGATATTTTATACCTTTATTTAGATTACCCTTTGCTGGATTTTGTTGCTGTATATCAGCAAAACCAGCTAACTGGTGAACTAACTCAAATTGGTGAAAGTAGTGTTGAACAAGCTTATTATCAAAGAAAGATTGCACACCGGGCATTTGTTTTTGCTTTAAAACCATTTGAGCCGCAAGCCCCACAACGTATTTATCTGCAATTAAAAAATGATAGTTTTATGTTTTTACCGCTTAGCTTGCATTCTAAAGCGGAGTTTATTGAAAAAGAAAAAACGTTGAGTCTGGTATTTGGTTTATGTTTAGGCACATTGTGCATCATAGCCGCATTTGCTGTGTTTATTGCGCTCAGTTATCGCGAGTTAAGTTTTGTGTATTATGCGCTTTATAGCCTTTGCTTTTTTATTTTTTACAGTGCAACCAAAGGGTTTGCATTTGAATACTTTTGGCCTGCTTATGGTGGCTTAAGTCAGCCATTAAGTTTGATCGCTTTAGTGGCAGGTTTAGGATTTATTAATATTTTCAGCATATTGTTTTTGCAGTTAAAAGAGCGTAATCATTTACTGTATAAAGCAATTTCGGTTTTGATTCTGGCCTGTTTTATTAGCGCTACTATTTTTGTGTTTATGCCGCATTTTTATCGAATCCAATTGGTGATTATTTTATTTTCAATCACTTGTGTCTTTTTAGTGTTTGCTGGTTTAATTAGCTTAAATAAAACAACCGCAAGTAAAGGTTATTTATTGTGTTTATTTGTGATTGGCGCATCAGCATTATTATTTATCTTAAACCGGTTTGATTATGTTGTGCACAATAACTTTACTGAATACAGCATAATATTTTCTCAGTTCTTTACTTTTTTTGTTTTATTTAATGTACTGCACGACAGAATTCGTCAAGCACGTAAAGACATGCTCAAAGCCCAGTTAGATGCGACACATTATTATCAGCAGTTTTACGATATCTATCAGTTTGCAGTTGAAGGGCATTATACATCTACTGTTGATGGGCAGATTCTGCATGCTAACAAAGCGTTTTGTGAACTATTGGGGATTACCAGTCTTGCTGATTTGATCAATAATAAAACCAACATGAAAGATTTTTATGTTGATTTAAATGCCAGAACACAATTGTTAGCCAAAGCCAAAGAATCCGGTCAGGTGCTCAACTTTGAAGCACTTTGGCGCACCCGCCAGCAAAAGAATATTTGGGTTTCTATTTGCTTACGCTATCAAGACGATCCAGATGTTGGTGAAATTTTAATTGGCTCAATCATTGATGTCAGTTCACGTAAACGAGCCGATGCTAAATTAGAATTTATTGCCAAACATGATTCTTTAACCGGTTTATTAAACCGCCATGCGTTTGAGCTATTGATTACTGAAATCATCAAACGTAGTAAAACAAATCAGGCATTACATTCATTACTTTATATGGATTTGGACCAATTTAAATTAGTTAATGATACCTGTGGTCATAAAGCTGGCGATGCCATGCTTAAACAACTAACCAGTGAACTTAAAATGATATTAAACAAAAAAGGTCATATTGCGCGGTTAGGTGGAGACGAGTTTGGGGTGTTATTACCTAATTGTATCGACGAGCAAGCATTAGAAATAGCTCAAGATTTAAAACAAGCAGTGCAAAATTTTCGCTTTAGCTGGAACGAGCAAATATTCACACTGGGGGTCAGTATTGGCATGATCACACTCGGACAAGATGAATATAGCTTTGAAGAAGCGCTTAGTATTGCTGATACTGCTTGTTATGCCGCTAAAGAAAAAGGCAGAAACCGGATTCACGCTTATACCCGCACCGATAAAGATGTAAAAGATCGGCATGACGAAATGCATCAGGTCGGTGAAATTAAACAGGCGTTAGAGCAAAACCGTTTTTGTTTATTTGCTCAGCCTATTTTGGCGATACAAAGCCGGTCTGATTTAAAACATTACGAAGTATTATTAAGAATGAGAGATAAAAGTGACCAGTTTATTTCACCTGCTCAATTTTTATCTGCTGCCGAGCGTTACGGTTTAATGCCTCAAATTGACCAGTGGGTAATTGAAGAATACTTTCAATTTTTGGCTCAAAACCCACACCATATCGAGCAATTAGCCAAATGTGCAATTAACTTATCAGGCCCCTCGTTGGCAGATGAAAACATCCAAAGTTTTATTCTTAAATGTTTTGAGCAATACCAAATTCCGTATCAAAAAATTTGTTTTGAAATTACAGAGTCAATGGCCATCCAACAGTTAGATGCTACGCTGAGTTTTATCAGCGTATTTAAAGAGTTAGGCTGTACATTTGCATTAGACGATTTTGGAAGTGGTTTCTCATCTTATGGGTATTTAAAAAATCTGCCGGTTGATTATGTCAAAATCGATGGCAGTTTTGTCAAAGACATGCTGGATGAGCCAATCGATCAAGCTATGGTTAAATCAATTAACGAGGTGGCTAAAGCTATTGGAATGAATACGGTTGCTGAGTTTGTTGAGTCAAAACAAATTTTGAAGGTATTACAAAGCATTGGGGTTGATTACGCACAAGGTTATGCAATTGCTAAACCTAAACCTTTGATTGAAATATTTGCTAAACCTTGATTGTTTAAAAAGAATGCTGAGGTAAATTTGAAAAATCTAATCTTGTTATTAATTAGCTGTTTTATCTTTTCAAAAGCGAGTTTTGCAGAGCCAGCTTGTCAGCCTAGGCAATATCATAGTCAGGCAAAAGTTAAACAGGTGATCGATGGTGATACCATCCAGTTGCAATCTGGTCAGCTTGTGCGTTTAATTGGGATTAATACCCCCGAGATTGATCATAAAAATGCAGATAAAACAGAGCCTTTTGCTGAACAAGCGAAACAATATGTTGAAGATTTGATTGGGCAAAGTCAGCAAATTAATCTAGTGTTAGATAAAGAACTTGTTGATCCGTATAACCGAATGTTAGCGCATATTTTTAATTTAAAAGGTGAAAATATCCAGCAAAAACTCGTTGCGAAAGGGTTTGCGGATGCTAGTGTATACGGTGAGAATACATTATTCTGGCAGTGCTATTACCATGCTGAACTTGCCGCCAGACAAGATAAACTTGGTATTTGGCAAACTGCTAACTATCAACCACGCCCAATCAGCCGTTTATATAAAAGTTATTCCTATCCTTACGAATGGCAAGGCAAGCTAGACAGAGTATTTGTTAAAAACGACACTTTATGGCTGGTATTGGGTAATAAGCTGTATGTTGGTGTAACAGAGCAGGATCAATATCAGGTA
The DNA here is from genome assembly GCF_025515275.1 of Catenovulum sp. 2E275. Lineage (GTDB taxonomy): Bacteria > Pseudomonadota > Gammaproteobacteria > Enterobacterales > Alteromonadaceae > Catenovulum. The sequence continues at coordinate 43,681 of NZ_JAOPFU010000023.1, read as the reverse complement.
TTTAATCAAATTGATTTTAAAAGTTTAATCGGCCAAACACTTTATATTAAAGCGCCGGTGTATTATCAGGATAAACACTGGCGGGCTGATTTAACTAAATTATGGCAACTAATTATCGATACAGATATTAACCCTAAACATTAACGGCTGGCTGCTTGGTATCTAAAAGCCGGTTAGCTGATAACAGGAGTTGGATATGACAGATTTTCGCCAAAAAGCACTTGATTATCACGCATTACCTAAACCCGGAAAAATTAGTATTGAATTAACTAAACCGGCAGAAACAGCTGCCGATTTATCTTTAGCTTATAGCCCGGGCGTAGCTGAGCCAGTCAGAGAAATTGCAGCCAATCCAGAAGAAGCTTACAAATATACCGGCAAAGGCAATTTAGTGGCGGTTATTTCTAACGGTACAGCTATTTTAGGGCTTGGAAACTTAGGGGCTTTAGCTTCAAAGCCTGTGATGGAAGGTAAAGCTTTGTTATTCAAACGCTTTGCCGGATTAGATGCGATTGATATTGAAGTTAAACACAGAACACCCGATGAGTTTATTAATACGGTTGCCAGTATTGCCGATACCTTTGGTGGCATTAATTTAGAAGATATCAAAGCGCCGGAATGTTTTGAAATAGAACAACAACTAATTGAAAGATGTAATGTGCCGGTATTCCATGACGATCAGCATGGCACTGCGATTGTCACTGCGGCTGCAATGCTTAATGCGCTGGAAGTACAGGATAAGCGAATTGAAGATGTTATTATTGTTTGCATGGGCGCAGGGGCTGCTGCGGTGGCTTGTATGGAGCTGTTAATTCGCTGCGGCGCGCAGCGCGAGCGAATTTATATGCTTGACCGAAAAGGAGTTATCCATACCCGACGGGAAGATTTATCCGAGCATAAAAAACTGTTTGCGAATAATACAGACAGACGAACTTTAGAAGATGCGCTGTCGTGTGCGGATGTATTTGTTGGGGTATCAGGTCCGGATGTATTGCCGCCACAAGCACTTAAATTAATGAAACCGAATCCAATTATTTTTGCCTGTTCAAATCCAGATCCTGAAATTAAACCTGAGCTAGCGCATGCTGTTCGCAGCGATATTATTATGGCTACTGGGCGAAGTGATTATCCTAATCAGGTTAATAACGTTTTATGTTTTCCATTTATTTTCAGAGGTGCATTAGATGTGCGTGCAACTGAAATTAATGATCAGATGAAAGTAGCTGCGGTTAATGCGATTCGAGATATTGCAAAATTAGACGTGCCAGAATCTGTTTTAAAAGCCAGTGGGGTGAATTCGCTCAAATTTGGTAAAGATTATATTATCCCCAAACCTATGGATCCTAGATTATTAAAAAGTGTTGCCAGAGCGGTCGCCGTAGCGGCAGTTGAATCTGGTGCAGCGCAAATTGAACTACCAGATAATTATATGTTGTGATTTGTCGTGATGATTGAGCACGACTATTTAGCTATCTTTATAACTTATAGTCTAAATTAAACGTTTTCCTTGTTCATATAGCCATCAGATATTAGAATATTAACCCTTTTCTGGCATGAGTTTTGAATTTTGGAGTAGTAATCAATGTCTGCAACTGAAAACCTAATAAGTTTGGCTAAATCTGTAAATGGGGTAAGTGTCAGCACGGCTGATGTATATTTTGGTGCTGAGCATCAGGCTTTGCCGCTGATTATGGTTGAAACAGAGCTTTGTAAAGCTGTGATTGCAGTGCAGGGCGCTCATGTAATTGAGTTCACTCCCGTTGATGAGGCGCCACTATTATGGGTTAGCCCAAAGGCTGAATATAAACAAGGTAAACCAATTCGTGGTGGTGTACCAGTTTGTTTTCCTTGGTTTGGTGAAAACCAGCTAGATAAAAGTAAACCAAGTCATGGTTTTGTTCGCAACTTTGACTGGCAAGTCAGCAATATTCAAACCTTAGCGGATCAATCTGTCGAGCTAACTTTTGCGTTTACCAGTACAGACGAAACCCTTAAATTATATCCGTATCATTTTACTGCGCAGTACACAGTGACGGTTGGTAAAACGCTTAAACTAGCATTACAGGTTAATAATACGGGTGATCAAACTATGCCTGTGAGTTTTGCTTTGCACAGTTATCATCCGGTACAAGAGCTTTCAACAACTTATGTTGATGGCTTACACTGGACTAGTTTCTTGGATAATACCAAAAAATATCAAGCACATATTCAACAAGGACCGGTTTATTTTGACGGTGAAGTTGACCGTATTTATTTAAATGTGCAAGAAGAGCAAATTATTCAAACAGAACCTGCGATTAAATTAGCTAGCCGCGAATGTAAAAGTGCGGTTGTTTGGAACCCAGGTTATAACAAAGCCGCTTCAATTGGCGATCTAGGTGGCGAGAACTATCAGGCATTTATTTGTGTTGAGCGCGGTAATGCTTTTTCAGATAGTTGGTATTTAGCGCCAAATGAACAAAGAAGCGCTGAGCTAGAAATTTCACACTATTAAAATCAGGTTAGTTAAATGCTTGCTGGACTGTTAATTGATCATGATGGAACTTTAGTTGATTCAGAGCCTTGCCAGTTCAAAATCTGGCAAAAAATTTTAACTGACTTTGGTATCGACTATCATTTTAACGACTTTATTCCGCGTATAGGTATTCCTGGTAATGTCACTGCGGGATATTTAGTCGGACATTATCAATTAGATATCAGTTCAGCAGAACTTGCTATGATAAAAGAGCAGGCAACTAATGATTTTTTATTAAATCAAAGCTTTCCACTGATGCCCGGTATCGCAGAATTGCTTAACTGGGCTAAAAGTAAGCAGCTAAAACTAGCGATAGTTTCTGGTGCTGAGCGAGCTAGCGTGTTACGTAGTTTAGCCCTAAACGAAATTGATCACATGATAGATTTAGTTGTGGCTGGTGATGATGTTGAACACTGTAAACCAGCGCCGGATGCTTATTTATCTGCGCTTGAGCAACTATCGTTAACACCAGAGCAAGTTGTTGCAATTGAAGATTCAGCCAGTGGCATTCAATCTGCAAAAGCGGCGGGGTTAACTTGTTTAGCGATTAAGCATAGTTTCACCACGCCGGATAAATTAACGTTAGCAGACCAAAGCTTTAGCCATCACTTAAATATTCTGCGCCATCTGGCACAACAATTTTAAGCACTTTCGTCTACTTTTCCCTGTATTGCCAACCATGAAATCAAAGCACAGCAAAAAATTGCCAGACTTGCAGGCCATAAAGTTTGGTTAAAACATAAGCTGGAAAGTGCACTGAGCGTTGCTCCACTGGCATATTGAGTAAACCCAAATACAGCAGAAGCCGATCCCGCATTTTGCTCAAAATAGTTTAAATAACAAGCTTGTGCATTTGGTCCTATACCACTGATTGCTCCAATGGCTAAAGCAAATCCAATCACTACCAAATAAATCTGTTGTGAGAAAAATGCTGCTGATAATAACAAACACAACCCGCCCAAGAGCTGCATGGCAAAAAATACTTTTAACAATGAATGAGGTTGATAACGGTTTAATAGCAGTGAATTTAACCGGTTAATGATAATAATCACCGCCACATTTAATGAAAATAACAAACTAAACTGAGCCGATGATAAATTAAAATATTCCATATAAATCAGAGGCGAGTTAGCTAAAAAAATCATCAACACTGAATAACCAAAAGCCTGCGCAAGTAAAAATTTAATCGCTTTTGGGTGACGGACAATTTGCCATAAAGATAACGCCTGAGTTCGATTTTGTTGCGACTTTTCCGGTTGTTTTAAAATCAGCTTAATGGCAATAATAATTAAAGTTGAAAAGAACGCCAGAAAAATAAAAATACCGTGCCAATTGGTCAAGGTTAAAATTAATGTGCCTAAACTGGGCGCTAAAGCCGGTGCAAGCATCATCATTAAAGCAATAAAAGAAAACAACTTAGCGGCTTGGGCACCAGCAACATGATCCCGAATAATTGCTGGTACACATACCGCAGCAACCCCACCGCCTAACGCTTGAATAATCCGGTATAACCAAAGTAATTCAATACTTTGCGCACTGGCTAACAGGCAAGATGCCAGTGCAAAAATACTTAACCCGCTGATGATCACTTTTCGCCTGCCGTATTTATCTGACAACGGCCCGCCAATTAACTGGCCAAAAGCCAAACCTAAAACATATAAACTCACGGTTAAGCTCACCAGCTCCGAATCGGCTTTTAAATCTGACGCGATATTAGTCACAGCGGGAAGGTAAGTGTCTATTGCTAATGGAGAAATAGCAAAAATGCAGGCTAATAAAATTGTGAGTTTTAATGAAATTGGTTTAGGCATTAAACCTCCAGTTATCTTTCTGGAAAGATAGTATCTGGGTTTTATCTTTCTAGCAAGATAAATTAAGTTGGTATAATATTCATAAATATATCTATAAATTAGTGGAATATCTGCTCTTGTTGAGTGTCAGCAATAAATGAAAAGTGAGTGGTTTAATGCTTAATAATGATTTAAACAAATTTTTCGATGACATAAATAAAAACTGGCCCGAGCTAACAAGTTCAACCAATCCAGAAATTATCAAATTATATAAGATCGTTGAGCTATCACATAAAAACTTAGAACTATTTTTACGAGATTTTGGTTTATCACCTTCAGAGTTTAGTTTATTGAGTACATTACGTCGATGTGGTCATCCATTCCAGCTAACACCTACGGAGCTATCTCAGTCAATGATTTTTAGTTCTGGCGGAATGTCTAAGTTGCTAGTGCGCTTAAGTCAGAAAAAAATGATTAAGCGTTCTGTTAACTCAAAAGATAAACGTAGTCATTTGGTTACACTGACCCAGTCGGGAAAAGAAAAAATAGAAACTGTTATGCCTCAATTACATGCACTAGAATCTAATTATTTTGCAAGGTTCACATTGCAAGAAAAATCCAGTTTAAATATGTTATTAGACAAAATGCTAAATAATTTAACAAAAAAGACTATTTAGCAGCGTTGTAAATCAAAACTTAAACTTTGGTTTATTTCACTATGATTCAGCGCCAGCATAGTAAGACGGTCAATCCCCAGTGCAATACCAGCGCAATCAGGTAAACCGGCTTCGAGTGCAGCTAATAAGTTTTGATCTATTGGCTTTGCCTCTTTTCCATGACGAATACGTTGCTGATTATCTTGCTCAAAGCGCTTTTGTTGTTCGGCTGCATTGGTGAGTTCGTGAAAACCGTTAGCGAGCTCTATACCTTTAAAATACACCTCAAAACGTTCCGCAACTCTGATATCTTGCTGATTTATTTTTGCTAAGCTAGCTTGAGCCTTAGGAAAATGATAGATAAAACAAGGTACTGTTTGGCCTATCTTTGGCTCAACAAAATCTGCAAAAATCCATTGCAATAAATCTGTTTCATTATCTAGCTGAGCGGCTATATCGGTTTGATTATGCGCTGCTAAAAAAGTTTGTAGGGCTTTAACCGAGGTATTAAGTGGATCTATCTTGGTAAATTGCAAAAATGCTTGCTGGTAACTCAAACGCTCGCAGCGGCCACAATTTATAATTAAATCCAGCAGTTGCTCTGTTTCATCGATTAAATCAAAATGATTAAATCCCATTCTGTACCATTCCAACATGGTGAATTCTGGATTATGGTAGCGGCCGGACTCATCGTTTCTAAATGCTTTACAAATTTGATAAATACACCCAGAGCCTGCGGCAATTAGCCGTTTCATTGCATATTCTGGAGAGGTTTGCAGATATAGCTCAATGCCTTGGTGAAAACCCGGGCCATAAAATTGGCAGGTTAAATTCTCAAGGTGTAAATCAGTAACACCTGCACTAGCTAATAGTGGGGTTTCTACTTCCAGCACATTACGTTGTTCAAAAAAATGACGAATTTTTTTTATGATTTCAGCACGTTGTTTTAATGCTTGAATAGACGCACTTGGCTGCCAGTTTTGCATAAAATGATGAGGTTTGGTTAGTTAAGAGATTAATTAAGGTAGGAAAGGTAACAGATAAAATGCTAAAGCATAGCTCTGTTACCTGAGTTATTTGGCGTAATTATTTTACGCGAGATACATATTCGCCAGAGCGGGTATCTACTTTGATAACTTCACCAATTTGCACAAATAAAGGGACACGTACAACTGCGCCTGTGCTTAATGTTGCTGGTTTGCCACCTGTACCCGCGGTGTCACCTTTTAAACCCGGATCAGTTTCTGTGATCTCTAATTCAACAAAGTTAGGTGGCGTGACTGCAATTGGGTTGCCGTCCCACAGTGTTAAAGTACAAACGTCTTGCTCTACTAACCATTTTTCATTGTCACCTAAAGCTTTTGCATCGGCAGCAATTTGTTCAAATGTTTCGTTGTTCATAAAGTGCCAGAATTCGCCGTCGTTATATAAATAAGACAGTTCATAATCCATAACTTCTGCTTTTTCAACGGTTTCGCCAGATTTGAATGTTTTTTCTAATACTTTACCGGAAATCAGTTTACGAATTCTAACACGATTAAAAGCCTGACCTTTACCTGGTTTAACAAATTCGTTTTCTAAAATGGCGCAAGGCTCGCCATCTAACATGATTTTTAAGCCACCTTTAAATTCGTTGGTGCTAACTGTTGCCATGAGTTCCTCATCTATTCTTATGCAGAAAATTAATCGCTGAATTTTACCGCATATTCTGTCATAAAAAAGTAGTTTTTAACAAAAAAGCAGATTTAAACGGATAAAGCCGTTTTTAACTAAGCCAATGGCTAATCAATGCTAGTTGTTATAAGCAGTTGGGATTAAGTTAAGGTAGAATAGCGCTATTATTTTAATGAGTTATAAGTTCAGATGTTTGAATATGAATCTTGCTGGCAAAAAGAGTTAGCAAAAACCATAACCGATCCAGCCCAATTATTAGCTTTGTTAAATATTCAACCGGAACAATATCAGGCTGGTTTTGCGGCGCGAAAATTATTCCCGTTAAGAGTGCCAAGACCTTTTATTGGTAAGATGGAGCAAGGCAATATTGATGATCCTTTACTCAAACAGGTTTTAACATCTGAACTGGAGTTTGAAGAAAAAGCTGGGTTTGTTGCTGATCCGCTGGCTGAGCACGAGTCAGTTATACCGGGCGTTTTGCATAAATATAAAAGCCGGGTGCTGTTAATGGTTAAAACTGGTTGTGCAATTAATTGCCGCTATTGTTTTCGTCGCCATTTTCCTTATCAGGAAAACAGCTTAAATAAACAAAACTGGTCGCAGGTCATTGAGTATTTACAACAAGATACCGCAATTAATGAGGTTGTATTAAGTGGTGGCGACCCATTAATGGCAACCGATAAACATTTAATTGAGCTATTGAGGTTAATTGAAACGGTTACGCATATTAAAAGAGTGCGTTTTCATACTCGTTTACCTGTGGTGATCCCGCAGCGGATTACGCCAGAGTTAACCCAAGCTATATTAGCAAGCAGGTTAAAACCTGTGATTGTTTTACATATAAATCACGGTAATGAAATTGACGATTTGTTAATCCAACATTTGAGTTTATGGCGGGATAATAAAATAACCTTGTTAAATCAATCTGTTTTACTTAAAGGGGTTAATGATTCGGTCTCGGTTTTAGTTGACCTGAGCGAAAAATTATTTGCGGCAGGCATTTTGCCTTATTACATCCATTTATTAGATAAAGTTGCAGGTGCGGCACATTTTTATCGCCCAGACAGTGAATTAGCTCAATTACAGCAAGGATTATTAGCCGAGTTACCCGGATTTTTAGTGCCAAAATGGGCTAGAGAAGAGGCGGGGCTTTTAAGTAAAAGCCCCGTAGTTCTAAGTTAAATATTTATAGGCTTGTATTTAAATTAAACCAATAAATAATTGAGGGGTGCCAAGGCTAAAATTATTTTTGAAATAAAAATAAGAGGGGGTTAGCTTGGCCCTTCATCAAGTTAAACCTTGATGTTGATGTTTTGACCAACTGCCAAATCTGCGGAACGAGGGGGTGTTGCCTCAGCAGATTGCAACAATTCTAAAGCAGCTTTCCCTTCTGTTTCTTGTTGCGACTTAGCTAACTTAGCTGCGCGTAATTCTGCGCTGCTGTTATCTACAGTTGACGTTTGACCTAAACCAGCTGAACTTACGTCCATCAGTACCTCCAATACAACATCTGAGCAAGATTGCTCTGGTAAAACGAGAGCAGAATTACCCTCAATAAAATGTATCGGCCTTTTTTGTGAACTCTTTAGCATTTTTTAATGTTTTTTTAGCGTTTTTTATCAGGGCAAATAACCGTTATAATTGGCTTGTTTATAGCTCGAAATAGGATAAGTTTTGCAAAATTTAATAGATACAATTCGACAAAATATTGTACAGGCCAGAATTCAGGCAATTGAATGCGATAAAATTTTAGAGGCATTAAAACAACAGGGAAAAGGTAAATTTAGTACGATTTTTAGTGACGGGTTTGTCACCCGATCCAGTCAATTTGTACCTTATGTCGATGAGGTTGCGTCAGACTTTTATGATTTAATTGATAAAGGCCAAACTGAAATTCCGCAGCAAAGCGTGGTTCAATTAGTTAAACAGTTAGAAATGATTTTTACTACTCAGGCAAAATTTATGGATGCGATCTCAGAGCAAGATCAGCCATTACATTAATTGCCTTTACCCCTTTACCGATAAAACGAGCGCTACACGGTTAAATGGAACCGCGTAGCGTTAATGTTTTATTGCTATTTATATTGATTTAGCTCTATCTTAGGTGAAGCAATTATCGTTTAACGCCAGATACCCGACACCAATCGCCTTCAATTGCAACTGGGTCTAAATCAAACCATTTGCTATAAACCTGACAGATTTCTTCAGCCTGACTTTCTAATAAACCCGACAGCGCTAATCTGCCTTGTGGTTTTACATAAGCTTCGATAATTTCAGCCAGCTCTTTAAGCGGGCCGGATAAAATATTCGCAACCACAATATCTGCCTGATAGTCTGGTTGATCTTGTGGCAGGTATAAATCGAGTTTATCGGCAACACCGTTGCGCTCTGCATTGGCTTGTGAGGCTTGAATTGCTTGCGGATCTATATCAATCCCAATGGCTTTTTCAACACCTAATTTTAGCGCTGCCACTGCTAAAATACCTGAGCCACAACCAAAATCGACTAAAGTTTGGCCTGCGGTTACATGCTGATCTAGCCACTTTAAACATAACGAGGTGGTTGGGTGAGTACCTGTGCCAAACGCTAAACCGGGATCTAAAATAACATTCACCGCGTCTTGATCCGGAATATCGCACCAGCTTGGGCAAATCCAAAGTTTTGGGCCAAATTGAATGGGTTTAAAGCTGTCCATCCATTCTCTGATCCAGTCTTTGTCTTCTAATTGTTCAACTTTATATTGACCATCTTGCCCAAATGGGAAAGTTTTGAGCTGTTCAATAATTTGCTCAGGATCAATTTCAGCATCAAATAAACCCATGGCTATGGTTTCATCCCATAATAAAAAATCACCCGGTTTAGGCTCATAAATTGGGGTGTCTTTTGCATCTAAAAAAGTGACGGAAAATGCACCTAGCTCCATCATTTCGTCAGAAATCAGGTCTGCATTTTGTTTGTTGGTTGTGTATCTAATTTGAATCCAAGGCATGAGGGTACTCAGTTATTGAAATTTAAGAACAAGTGTAAAACACAAATAAAAAAGCCGAAACTGATTCCGGCTTTTTTGTTGCTTATGGCGTAGTTAATTCACTCAGGTTGAGTTTAAATTAATGACCGCCAATGCCTAACTTTTTCTCTAAATAGTGGATGTTTGTGCCACCATTTTGGAAGTTTTCGTCTTTTAAGATTTCTTTATGCAACGGAATATTCGTTTTAATCCCTTCAATTACTAATTCGTTTAAGGCATTTTGCATACGTGCAATAGCAATACCACGGTTTTCACCGTAAGTAATGAGTTTACCTATCATTGAATCATAATTTGGTGGGACAGAATAACCAGCATAAATGTGAGAATCCCAACGAACGCCTAAACCACCCGGTGCATGGAAACGGTTGATTTTGCCCGGACAAGGCATAAAAGTATCTGGATCTTCAGCATTAATACGACACTCAATGGCATGACCGTGTAACTTAATGTCTTCTTGTGCAATTGATAGTGGTTGACCCGCTGCAATTTTTAGCTGCTCTTTAATTAAGTCAGCACCAGAAATCATCTCAGTAACCGGATGTTCTACCTGAATACGGGTGTTCATTTCAATAAAGTAGAATTCACCGTTTTCAAATAAAAATTCAAACGTACCAGCACCACGATAGCCAATTTCGATACAAGCGCGGCGACATCTATCACCAATGTAGCGACGCATTTCTTCAGTAATGCCCGGAGCGGGTGCTTCTTCAACTACTTTTTGGTGACGACGCTGCATTGAACAGTCGCGTTCACCTAAATGAATTGCATTGCCTTGGCCGTCAGATAATACCTGAACCTCAACGTGACGTGGGTTTTCAAGGAATTTTTCCATGTAAACAACGTCATTATTAAAGGCTGCACCAGCTTCTTGTTTTGTTAACTCAATTGATTTAAGTAACTCGCCTTCACTGCGAACGACACGCATACCACGGCCACCACCGCCACCGGCGGCTTTAATTATAACCGGATAACCGATACGTTTAGCAATTTGAATATTCTTTTGGCCATCATCGCCTAAAGGGCCGTCAGAACCCGGTACACATGGTACGCCCGCTTTTTTCATCGCATTAATTGCTGATACTTTATCACCCATTAAGCGAATAGAGTCAGCCGTTGGGCCGATGAAAATAAATCCGCTTTGTTCTACCTGCTCAGCAAAACCTGCATTTTCAGATAAAAAGCCATAACCTGGGTGAATTGCAACAGAATCTGTTACTTCAGCAGCGGCGATAATTCGTGGAATATTTAAGTAGCTTTCAGTTGCTGGCGCTTTACCAATACAGATAGTTTCATCTGCTAATAAAACGTGCTTTAACTCTTTGTCTGCAACAGAGTGTACCGCAACTGTTTTAATGCCGAGTTCTTTACACGCGCGTAAAATACGCAGTGCAATTTCACCCCGGTTAGCAATCAGTACTTTGTCTAACATAAATTATAATCCCTTAGCCAATGATGAATAATGGCTGATCAAATTCTACCGGGTCGCCGTTTTCAACTAAAACAGATTTGATAACACCAGCTTTATCAGCTGTGATTTCGTTCATCATTTTCATCGCTTCGATAATACATAAAGTATCACCAACATTTACAGTATCACCTACGCTAACATAAGGCGCAGCACCTGGTTTTGATGCTGAATAATAAGAACCTACCATAGGTGATTTAACTTCATGACCTGCTGGTTTTGCAGGTGCAGCCGCAGGCGCTTCTGCTGCTGGCGCAGCCGCCGCTGGGGCAGGTGCAGCAACTGGTGCTGGGGCTGCATAATGATATGGTTGTGCAATTGGAGCCGCACGGCTAATGCGTACTGCTTCTTCGCCTTCAGTAATTTCTAACTCAGAAATGCCTGACTCTTCAACTAACTCAATTAGCTTTTTGATTTTACGAATATCCATAGCCATAATTTTGCTCTCTCTTTATATTTAATCTGCAATGGTCAATTATTTAATCGCTCGATAGGCTGCATCGAGCGCATAAAAATATCCCTGACTGCCCAAACCACAAATAACGGCTTGAGCAACATCAGAGAAGTAAGAATGATGTCTGAATTTTTCCCTTTTATGCACATTAGATAAATGCACTTCAATAAAAGGAATATTAACTGCCAAAATGGCATCGCGTAAGGCAACGCTGGTGTGAGTAAATGCCGCAGGGTTGATAATAATAAAATCAACCTGATTAAATGCCTGATGAATGGCATCAATTAAAACATGCTCTGCATTAGACTGAACATGAGAAAGCTCAATACCTAATGTATCGGCTTGCTCAGTTAATGCTTTTACTATGTCATTTAAAGTTTCGTGGCCATATATCTCTGGTTCACGCTTGCCTAGCATGTTTAAGTTAGGACCGTTTAGTAACAATACTTTCTTATGACTATTTTGCATGTTTCTTTTACTTTTTTGGCTCATTTTAGAGTTAACTTCGGAGAAAACACCGCGAAGTAATAAATTCCACTAACTATAGAAGAATCTGAGCCAATTTAAAATGATATTTTCAAAAAAAATGGTCTAACCAGTTATTTCTTTGCAAAATTAACGAAATTAACCTGTTTTTTGCCGAAATTTCCTCCAACCGTCATTTTTTATCTCAATTAAAGTTATTTAGCCTGTTTGTTGTTAATTGCGCAGTTTTGAGATAACCAAGTTTGGTAATCTTTTGAGATAGCAACTAAAGGTATTGCGATAATTTCCGGCACATCGTAAGGGTGCATTGTTTTTACCTGTTGCTCAATTTGCTCAAATAACGAAATATGGCTTTTTAGCTGAATTAATGATTCAGCATCTTGTTCTATCTTACCTTGCCAATGATAAATAGAGGTCATTGAATCTATAATTTGAGCACAGGCCGCAAGGTTTTGTTCAACTAATTGTTTGGCGATATGTCGAGCTAAAATTTTATCTGCACAAGTCAGATTAATTTGAATAAATTCAGACATGGAATTTCCTTTATAACGGAATCAACTAAAAACAAACTAAAACATTTAAAACCAATTGTGTCAGAATATGTCATAAAGGTAGTTAAGGTAAATCTTATTTAGCGAATTTTTAGCTAATTTTCAGTTTTCATTTTGCACTTGATTTTGCTGATTTTGTAACCATATTTGTATTTCAGACAGAGAAAGAGATTTTTATGCTTAAATTATTTATTTTATTTGTAGTATTACCTATCGCAGAAATCAGTTTGTTACTTCAGGTTGGTGATCTTATCGGCGGTTGGACCACATTAGCTATCGTTATTTTAACTGCAATTGTGGGTGCGCAGTTAGTTCGGGCACAAGGTCTAGCGGCACTTGCTGAAATTAAACAAAAAACGGCTATGGGTGAAGTACCAGCTGAATCAATCACCGAAGGTATTATGATTCTGGTAGCCGGTATTTTATTGGTTACCCCGGGTTTTATTACTGATACATTAGGCTTTTTGATGACAATCCCTGTTACCCGTAAGCCTTTTGCTAAAGTATTAATGGCGCAATTTGGTCAACAATTAAAAAATCAAAGTTTTGCTTATTACAGCAGTAGTCAAGGCGGTTTTACTGGCCAAAGTGGCTCGCCTTTTTCTCATTCGGCAAGTGGCGATGACTCCAGTGTTATTGAAGGAGAGTGGCGCCGAACCGACGAAAATAAAAAATTAGATAAATAAAGCTTTCACTTTATTCTCTTGTTATTCTTTTATTATTATCAACCCAATTAATACGGGTATATAAACCTAAGACTGATGATTCAGCTTAGGTTTATTTATTTTTAAGGTTTATACTTTTCAACAACATTAATCAATACGCAGCAATTGCTGCCGCGTTGCTAGTATTATTTCTATCAAGTTCTGAGCGGTTGAGATCAAATTGTAGTTAGGGCTTTAGCCCGTTTTATGCCTGTAGCTTTGAACGCCATAAATGGCGAACTACAGATAATTAACCATTCAAAACTAAAACAGAAATGCACTAGGTCATTAAAAATTAAATGCAAAGGCATAAGCATTTTCAAAGGAGCTTTGTGTGAAAACACGTTATAAAGTTTTAATAGGGCTGTTGAGTATTATTATTTTATTTATTTTAGCCGACCGCTTTATTGATCGAACCCCATTTGTTCAGCAAGCTATGGACGACATCAGCCAAAACGCACCCTATCAATTAAATTTAAGCCATATTGAACATAGCTTTTTATCTCCGGGTATATTGGCGATTAAAAACTTTAGCTTTACTGACGAGTTTGACAACGAGATCACAGTTGAGTCGCTCAATGTAGCGGTTGATATTCCTAACTTGTTTAGTAAAAAAGTGCATGTTGAAATTGTGGGTATTGAAGGTGTAGCGGTTAATGCATCAGAGCAGGGAATTAATCAATTGATTCAGGCGCTGGCTCAGCCACAACCTGAGCAAGAAAATACCGAAGCTTTACCTATTGCAATCGTTGAGTTAGACGATTTTAAAGTATCGCCGATAAAATTAAATTTTCAGTCTGAGCAGGGCAATATCCAAGTTGATGATTTAACGGTTCAAGTCAGTCAGGTGAGCCTGCTTAAAGATGGCGTATTTAATTTAGACGAAGTCAAAGGCCAGTTAAAATTAAACTCACGTGAGGTCAATGTATTAGTTAAAAACTTTCAGGATCAACGAGATACCTCAAGAATTGATTTAGTGCTGGCTAACTCTGAACTTGAGCTGGATATTAACCAAAGCCACGCTAGTCAGGTGACACTTAAAAGCCTGAATTTACAGCAAGCCGATATTAAAGTGAATTTAGGTGCAATTGAGCAAGCTGATAAAAATGCAATAGAAAAAGCTGGCGAAGAAGTTAAAGAAGTCAGCCAAAAAGCAGCTGAAGAATTAATTGAACTGCCTTTGGATTTTTATGTACAGAGTTTGGATATAGGGCAGGTGAATATGTCTGTTTTATACCAAAAGCAAACTTACACTTTAGACAAATTAAAAGTATCGTTAAAAGATTGGACTATCACCAATAATAAACAGTTTACCCTGCAAAAACTGGCTGGCGAGTTAGAGTTGTCGATTGATAAAATTGAGCAATCGCCAATTGATAAAAGTACAGATGACAACTTAGCTCAAAACCAAATGTTATTACCTTTTGAAAGTCAGGCGATTATTCAAGATATTAAACTGTCTTTAGATATTAACAAAACTAAAGCAGAACAAATCACGGTTAAAAACATTTCGTTTAATCAAGTTGATTTTGCATTGGATATGCCAAATGCAAACCAACCAGAAGTTGCTGAAAATGAACAACCGGCTATGCAATCTACGCAGCTTGAGCAAACTAATTCTGAGCAGACCAGCTCTGAGTCAAGCGCTGCCCCCACGAATCAACAAACTGCTCAAGAAAACACACAAACTGAAACGGCTGAAACTAAAACACCAGATGCTAAAACACCAGCAAATCCAGAGTTTGAGCCTATTCCATTGCCATTGGATGTATTTTTAGCTGAACTAAAAGTTAACACGATTAATGGTCAGTTATCTCAAAGTCAGCAAAAAGTTGAGCTTGAAAATATGGCAGTCGCACTTAAAAATACTCAGTTGACACAAAATAAACAAATTGAGCTGGATAAATTACAAACCCAGCTTGAGCTTTCTGTTACTAAAGCTCGTGCGCTAGAATATGAAATTACCGACTTAGCAATGAATGCAAAACTGGCAAATGGACAAGTCGATTTAGCTAACATGGCTTTTGAATTATTTGATGGCCAGATTAATTTAAGTGCGCAGGCTAATTATCTTGCGCCATATAAAGTGACACTCAATCATTTTAATGCCGATAATATTGCCGCTCATATTGAATTTGCTGATCCCAATAATCAAGCTGAACCAGCTGAGCAAAAAAGCACAGAAAAAACACCAGAAATTGTGGTGGATGAAGGCCAAACCCCACAACAAGCCGATCCTAACCGGATCGATTTGGTTGAGTTTATGCAAGTGAATAAAATTAAACTTAATAATATTCAACTTGAGGTGAGCGATCCAAATAATCAGCAAAGCTGGCTTAATTTGGCTGATTTATCTTTTAACCTAAACCAGTTAACTCTGGTTGAAAATCATCAGATTTTACAACTGGAACAAATTAAATCAGGCTCAGAGCTTAAATTAAATTTAGCCAAAGTAACTTATTTAAGTTCGGTTATCGAAGAGGTTGTATTAAATCTTAATACGTTAGATAAAGGGGTTGCGGTTAACGATTCTGGCTTTAAATTGGATGATGGTAACTTATTGGCTAATGCTCAGTTGGTGAGTGAAAGCGCAAAATATCACACTAAATCAGACATTAACTGGAAAGATTTAAACTTATCAAGAATTGATGCTTTTGTGCAGGATTTACCGGTAAAACCTAAAGGCTTAATTAGCGGTAAATTTAACAGCGAATTAAGTTTTGAACCTACAGCTAAAACGGTGCAGGACATTGATGGCAGCATTAAGCTTTCTACTGGCGGGTTTGAACTAACCGGTATCGCCTTAGATAAAATCATTGATGGCTTTAAGTCGAGTCAGGAAACTTCGCTTTTAGATGTAGGCATGTTTATGGTTTCAGGACCTTTAGGCATGGTTGCAATGAATTTTGCTCAGCTTGGCACTGGCGCAGCACAGTTAAAAGGGAAAACTAAAATTGAAGATATTAGTTTAGATAGCCAAATTAAAGATAGTATTGTGCAAGTTAAAAAAGCGGATTTAAAAACTAAAGACCACCACCTCGGTTTTTATGGTCAGGTTGATCTGGCTAAAAACCGGTTTAAAAAGTTCAGATTTGGTATTTTAGACTCGGATGGCTGTGCGGATATCAGACAAACTTTAGATGGCCCATTTGATGAAGTAAAAGATGTACTGTTTAGCACTACAACGGGGGCAGTAACCAGTCCGCTGTCCAGTGTATTTAATCAGGCTGCTAATTTAGCTAACGGTGGGAAATGTAATCCGTTTTTCCCTGCTGCAAAATAAAAATACAACCATCGCAAATAAATAAGCCGCTCTAGAATAGCGGCTTATTTTAAAATTAATTATTTAGATTCGGTTAGCTATTTTCAATCACTTCAGCTACTTCGTCAAAATCTGGTTTAGAAGCAAAATGTTTTTGCGCATACTCAACTCGGTGAAGCGCATTGCGTTTATGTTGAATCCGTTCGATTTGTTTGAGTCTAGGTTTTAAGCCACAACCATTTGCTACCTGAATTGATAAACCCGGACGTGCATTAAGCTCTAATACTAACGCACCTAAATTTTTATCCAATACAATATCAGTACCCAAATAACCTAATTGGGTTTCGTCATAACACCGTGATGCTAATATTAATAACTCTTTCCAGTTCGGGACAGATAATTCAGATAATGCTCGGTGAGTATCTGGATGCTCAACAATGGGTTGCCCAAACTGAACCGCATGCAAAGCATTACCGGTTCTTATATCAAGGCCAACGCCAACCGCGCCCTGATGTAGGTTAGCTTTACCGTCTGAATCTTTAGTCGATAAACGCATCATTGCCATTACAGGATAACCACGGAAAATAATTACCCTAATATCCGGCACACCTTCATGGCTGAAGCCGTCAAACATAGGATCAAATTCGATTAACTCTTCAATAATCGCAACGTCGGGGTTGCCACCTAAACTATATAAACCAGCCAAGATATTTGAGCAGTGGTGCTGAAGTTGTTCAAGGTTTAACAGTTTCTGGTTTGTTTTTACATATAACCCATCATGCTGGTTAATAATGACTAAAATCCCTTTACCGCCACTGCCTTTAGCTGGTTTGATGGCAAAACCTCGGTTTAGAGGTAAATGTTTTAGTAATTGTTGTACCTGAGACTGATGCATAATTGTAGCAATCAGTCCGGGTACTTTAATTTCGGCATCCAACATTAGTTTTTTCGTTTTTAACTTATCATCTACTAATGGGTATAAATGTCGATCATTGTATTGGGCAATATAACGGCTATTACGTTCATTCATGCCTAAAATGCCAAGAGCATGCAGTTTAAACGGGTTTGCCAGCCAGTCTGTAATGCGCATGATTACTTTCCTTGGTCCTGACTATTCGCCAGCATAGGCTTAAACCGGTACAGTTCTAGTAAACGATAACCTGTGTAATTACCTAATAATAAAATAACGGCAAGGATAATAAATTGCATTCCAATAAAGTTGAACGTTAAGTGGCGCACTAAATCACTGGTCATTGCAAGGTAGGCTAAAATTGCGGTAAATAAACTACCACCGCCTTGGATCACTACTTCTTTTGCACCTTCTTCTTCCCATAAAATGGACATACGCTCAACAGTCCATGACAAAATAATCATAGGGAAGAAAGTGACTTTTAAGCCTTCTGTTAAGCCAATCTTATAACTGAGTACACTAAATACGGCGATAATCGCAATAACACTGATAATAACCGCTGAAATCCGCGCGACCAGTAGCAGATTCAAATGTGACAAGTAACTGCGTAACATTAAACCAGTAAAAATAACTAGTAAAAAGCCAATTAAACCTGTGGCTAAAGACGTTTGAATAAATGCCAGCGCAATTAATACTGGCATAAAAGTACCTGAGGTTCTAAGCCCAACTAAAATTCTGAGTAAACAAACAACTAAAGCGCCAACAGGCAATAATAAAATGGTTTTAAACAGGGCTTGTTCTTCAATTGGTAAACTGTGAATTGAAAAACTGACTAGATTCTGTTCACTATCCTGTTTGGCTTGAATCGCCGCAGCAATAGATTCTTGTTTTTTGATAATTGAAAAGCTGACATTTGAGTGGTTGGCTCCAACCACTTCTAAAATAGGTGATTGAATTTGTTGCCATAAAATAAAGTTATCTGGTAGGCCACGCACACCAGAGTTTGGTTGAAAAATTTCAAATTGATCGTTTTGCCAAACCCGAACAAAAGGCACTAATGCTTGGCGACGACGACCATCTTCTAACTTTAAACCATAAATTAATTGTGCTGGAATGCTGGCCTGATTTAATAAATTAACCGCTAAACGGGCGATGTTAGATTGTTTATTTTCAAGCAGGGCAATGTTTTGATCTTGCTCTTGCTGGTTTAATACTTTAAATAACTGCTGAGCAAAGCTAAGTGGATCAGCCGATTGTTGGCGTGCTTGGCTGATAATTTGATTAGCTGCGGTTTTAAATGGTTCTTCCCAATTAACTAGTGCAATTTTTGGTGGTTCAATAGGCGCTGTTTCTTGGCTTTGATCAACTAAAAAATCAGCACGATAAAATAATGTTTGCTCACCAACCGCTTGGCGAATTGACCACTCAGTTTTAGATAAAGTATCAATAAAAGCGACACCATAACCCGGAGACGCTGTACTTTCATTAATTAACGTAAAACCGCTTTGGTTTTGCGGACGGGCTAAATTGGCTTTTACGGCATCGCCTAACGCATCAAACTCCACGCGTGCTTCAATTGACCAAATTGTGGATTTTTCACCAGGCAACCAAGGTACTTGATACTCAATGTGGCGAAAAATCGATAAAACTAAACCAATCGTAATTAAAATAGCGATTAAAAAATAAAAAGGAACTTTAGAGCGCGTCATTATTTGGTTTCACTTTTCTTATATTTTGGGTGAATAAAGGTGCGGCCTACATCAATTAAAGTTAAATCTTGTAAAAACTCACGTCCTAGTAGAATTGGATAATCCATATCAGAGCGGTCAGCTAGCGTAAATTCTGCAATTTGGTGTAAGTTGCCTAAATTTATGCTGAGTTTAACCACATGACGACGTTCTGTTTCGTCACTGCTGGACTGTCTAATGCGAACGGTTCTTTCTATTTTGGCTTCAATTTCTCGGCCATCTAAATCCGTTACTTGATGTAACAATTGAAAGCGTACCCATTCTTCACCATCGCGCTCAAACTCAACAATATGTTTGGCACTCAGTGATGAGGTGGTAGCACCAGAATCGACACGAGCCTTAAAGTGTTCATCAATTATCGGGAAGTACACCCATTCTAATTCGCCAACAATGACTTTGCCATCTAATTTAGGTTCTATCACTTTTTTAGGCTCTGGGCAGCTTAATTTAGCATTGTGAGGCTGTGCTTGATGTTTAATTAATCTGGCTTCAATACTTTTTGCTGCTTGTAATATATCAGTGTTTTGTTGTTGCTGGTTATCTATTTTAGCTTCAAGCGTATCCAGTCTGGTTTGGCACTGGCCAAGTAATTGGCTTTCAAACACTGACATTTGTTCTGTAATAGTTTGGTTAATATCAGGTTGGTTGGTTTCAGGCGTTTCTGCTGTTTGCGTTTGAGAGGTTGAAGTACAAGCTGAGATACTGGTTAGTGCAGCCACAAAAGTTAAGGTTTTTATTAAATTAATTTGACTCGGCATAATATTTTAACTTGTATTTAGTGTTCAAAAATTGGCGCAGATCATCTCATGTAAAAAATGTGTTCGCAAGTAGTTAGCCCCCTAATTAATTGTTATTGATAAGGTTATGTGACAGGTTCTACGAAACAGGGATTTGTTAATTTTTGTGAACAAATCCCTGCCTGTTTAAGAAAGGTAAAAGTAAGCTGATATAGCGCTAAAATACGGCTGTTAAGCTAAATAGCGGCTACGTTTATTGTCTTTTAATTTGTTGATATCTACCAAAACTAAACCGTCGATACAGTCGGCAAAGTCAGGGTCGACTCCAAAATCTAAAAACTCAACGCCACCGGGCTCACATAATTCACTGTATTGTTTATACAAAGTTGGAATGCTAGTCCCCATGTTGGCCAGCATAGATTTTAATTTAATGAAATCTTGTTTGTAATCATCGCCGCTAAATGCACTTTTCAGTTCATTTAATACAATCTCAGATATTTGATAAGGGCGCTTTGAGCTGGCTAAATCAAAGTTGGATTGAAAATACAGTTTATAAAAATAAACCATTAAATCTTTGGCGGCTTTTGGCATGCTATTACTCATGCTAACCGGGCCAAATAAATAACGAATATCCGGATTTTTTTTAAGGTAAGCACCAATGCCGTACCATAAATAATCTAGGCTTCTCATGCCCCAGTATTTGGGTTGAACAAAGCTGCGGCCAAGTTCTAATCCTTGACTAAAATAAGGGCGCATTTGGCTGCCATAATTAAATAGCGAGTCGGTATATAATCCTTTTTGACCATATTCATCAACGATTCTGTGGGTATTACCTAAACGGTAAGCCCCTACAATTTCGCTGGCTTTGTCATCCCATAAAATCAGGTGCTCATAATAAGCATCGTATTTATCTATATCGCGGCGCGCACCAGAACCTTCACCAACGGCTCTAAAGGCAATTTCACGCAGACGACCAATTTCACGCATAATGGGTGAGCTGTCTTCAAATTTATATAAATAAATATCTTTTTTATCACTGGTTTGGCCGATTAAATCGCATTTACTTAACGCGTGTTTTAAATCTTCTCGTGATTCAGGGCGGGCAATTGCGCTTTCTGTGATAAAGCAGCCTTTTTTCTGTTTGCCTATCCGGTATAAGTGACGCTGAAATAATCGGATTTTTTCTTTGTTGGTTAACTGAATGCCTTTAAAACTTTGGTAAGGAATCAGTTCGCCAACTCGAACCGGCATACTTTTATCCTGCTGTTTAAACATCTCTTTGACCAAAAACAGCGTTGAAAGAGGTTTGTAAAGCATAGATAAAAAATAAAAACTAGTGGAATTTTTACCTTGAACATACATAGGTAAAATGGGTGCTTGGGTGGCTAAAGCTAGCTTTAAAAAACCACCGTTCCAACGACCATCTCTGATCCCTGATGGTTTTAATCTGGATACTTCACCAGCCGGAAAAATAATGACTGCGCCTTCATTGCTCAGATAATTTTGAATGCCTTTGATATTTTCGCGCGCAGTGCGACCGCCCATGTTATTTACCGGCAATAATAGTTTTTGCAAAGGCTCTACTGTCATTAATAATTCATTGGCGACGACTTTAAAATCTTTACGCACTTCGCTAACTAACTTAATTAACGCTAAACCGTCTAATGAACCGATTGGGTGATTAGCCACAATAACACAACGGCCATGACTCGGGATACGTTCTAACTCACGATCTGAAATGGTGTAGCTAAAGTCGAAATAATCAAGCACTTGCTCTACAAAATCTAAACCGGTTAGATGAGGATATTGCTCAGCAAATTCAATAAATTCTCTTTCATGTAATAAACGGCGCAGAGCAAATTTGGTGATGTTAGTTAATAGTGGGTGTTTTTGTAGTTGGGGTAAATTTTTTTCGATGACTTCGTCTACAGTAAACATGCTTCTGGTACTCCAGGTTAAACTCAAGCGAAGTCTACTGCCTAAATATTAAACATAGATGCCAGATTTGTGTCAGAAATATGTCAAATAAAAAAGGCTCACTTAGTAAGCCAGTAATACCGGCTTACTTGGTGAATGCTTGATATTAAGCGGCTTGTTTGCTGGGTGATTTTTGAGCTTGTTCAAATTGAGTGATGGACTGAATGCTTTCGGTCCAGTAAATCAGTTCAATTGAGCCATCTAAGTTTTCAGCTAGCAGGGTACAGTTTTCAATCCAGTCACCGTCGTTGCAATACAAACAATCGTCGATTATTTTGACATCTGGTTGATGAATATGGCCACAAATAATGCCGTCGGCACCTTTCTTTTTAGCGTATTTCACTGCTGCATGTTGGTAGCGGGCAATGGCTTCGTTAGCGCCTTTTACTCGGCTTTTAATATAACCAGCTAATGACCAATATCCAAAACCAAACATTTTACGTAGGCTAAAACAGCAGCGGTTTAAAAACAGTAATAAATCGTACAGCAAATCACCTAATACTGATTGCCATTTGCCTAAACATACATCACCGTCAAATACATCACCGTGGGTGATCAGCAATTTTTGCCCTGAGCTGGTGGTATGAATAATTTCTTCTTTTATGATGACTTCGGCAAAGGTCATGCCGATGTATTTTTTGACTTTTTCGTCGTGATTGCCCGGTAAATAAATTACTTTGGTACCGGTTTGTGCTTTTTTGATGAGGGCATCTACAACTTGATTATGCTTTTCAGGCCAGTTAAATCTACGTTCTAGTGCCCAAATATCAATAACATCGCCAACCAGATATAAGGTGTCACAACGAACTTTAGCAAGCATGTCGAGTAAATAATCGGCTTTGCAGTCTTTGCTGCCAAGGTGAAGATCTGATAACCAAACAGATTTATAGTGAAAACTTTGTGCTGCCATAAAGTTGTCCTTTTGAATTGTTCGGCAACAGAATGACGGGGTAAAGTTAAACTAAATTGACTATTTAATGAACATTCAATGAATGCAGGCCAAATTGCCTGACATTCAATTATTTATGATGGGTTTATAAACTACCGGTAAAAAACAGTTTTATAGCAGAAAATAAACCTTTAATTTCAACAATGTCATAGCGGGTACAGTGTCTTGAGTTTTGTTCGTCACACAAATAAAGCCAGCGCTGATGTTGATCCAGATTAATCTTATATTGGCTGTCGAGGATAAATGGCTGACTACCAAATCGGCTTGGAATATAAATACTTTGTGCAACAATGCCTAATTTTTCATAAACAATCACTTTTGGATAAGGTAGGCAAGCTAAAGTCACTAAAAATAATGCCATAACATAATATTTGGTTTTACTAGGGGCTTTGGTTTGCACAATTAGTTGTGATTCTTTTGGTCTCGAGCTTAAATCTGCCATTTTTTGTTTAATTAGTGCTTGCTGGCGCTCAATAGCCGCTTTTTGCTGCTTTTGTTTGAGCTGCTTTTGATATGCCTCTTTATCGAGTAACTTGTGCTTTTGGTTCATATAAGACTCTTACGCGGTATATTTATGGCTGTTGTGACATGTCAAAATGCATATCCGAATTAGCAACAATATAAGTAAATAAGCTATACACAGCGACATTTTGCTGAAGTGCTTCAAGTTCAATTTTATCAAAAGTATCGTTTGCTGAATGCAAATATTTAAAATAATCCTGACTATTTTGCACCCAATTAAAGATAGGTACTTTATATTTTAACAAATGTTTACTGTTAGTACTGGCACTACTATTATTATGACCGCGATTTATTTCAAGATCTGAAACTAGTGTATGGATATAATCTACTTTGGATAATTGGTTTTGGCTGACCGAGGTATCCAGCGTTTCAATAAAACCTGCACCTAAATCAGATTCACTGGCCACAATAATATTGGTTAACTGAGCCTGATTATGTTTGATATAAGTTTGAATACCGGATTGATTAAACTGACTATTGGTTACAAATAAAACCCGAATACTCCGTTTAGGTCGGCTGGGTAACTGAGCCAGTTGGTGCATGGTAGAAAGCATAATTCCCACACCGGCAGCATTGTCTAAAGCCCCTGTGCCTAAATCCCATGAATCTGTATGGGCAATTAACAATACAAATTCATTCGGCGATTCTGTTCCAATAATATCACCGACCAAGTTATAACTGTCTTGCCACTGAGTTTCTGTATTATCTAATTTTAAAGAGATATTAACGGGCAAATTCTTGGTAAATAATCGGTCTAATAACTCTGCATCTACTGGAGAAACCGCTGCTGCCGGAATTTTTCTGACATCATGTTGATATAAAACTGAACCGGTATGCGCAATACGAGAGTTTAATGTGGTTAAAGAACGAATTACAATAGCCTGTGCACCAAGTTGAGCTGCAACAACCGCGCCTTGCTGGCGGGCTTGGGCGTTTTCAATATAATCACCCGGTTGGCTGTCTGTTTTAAGTGCTTTGGCGATATAAACGATTTTACCTTTTACATTTTCGGCTTTTGCTGAGCGTAACTCTTCAATTGAGTTAAAACGAACTAATTCGGCGTTGATCCCCGCCGCTGGGGTTGGCACTGAGCCCCCAAGAGAAACTGTAACTAATTTATGCTGATAAGGTGTATTTACGGTAATTGAAGCTGAGTGACGACGCCAGTTTCTGACCGGAACCGCTTGTCGGTGAATATTTTTTAACCCTATTTCTTGCATTTTGGACTCAAGCCAATCTATGCTTTTTAACTCTGCTTGGCTACCTGCTTGTCTGGCACCAAACTCGGTTGTGAGTGCTTCTGCAACATAATATGCATAATCATCGGCCAGTGCAGTTTGTTTTAATTTTTCCAGTTGCTGGTGATTGAATAAATGGTTTATTCCCGAATTATTTGCTAATGAAAAAAAAGAGAAAAGGCTGAGATAAAAAAAAGAAAGTAACTTTAACCTGATTGACATAGACAAAAATATAAAAAGAAAAGACAAATTAGCCTGATATTAGAGCAGGTTAAAATTCTTATTGCTAGTTTTTATTTTTATTTGATGCATAATTGTACAGGTTGGTTTTAATTGTAAATTCTATTTTTTTTGTTAGTACGATTAAGGAAGAAATAAAAACGAGTATGGTTAATTGGAGTTCAAAATAGATGTCACTAAATATTGCTTGGCTGACGCCTTGGTTTTTTGCCACGGCAGGTATGGCTGCCTTAGCAGGATTAGTATTTTTTGCACTACTATTTACAGGTCCAAAAAAGCAGCAGTTAGGTGCTTTGTTGTTCATGTGTTGTATTGTTGCAAGTTTTCAAGGTATTGCAGGGCTTCAGCATTTAGAGTTCTCACTTCAATCTACCATTTTGTATGAAAAAATACTCCTATCAATCGGAATTTGCTTTCCGGTTGCTTTATTTTTATTTATTACGAGTTATTTAAAACCAAAATATTTTCAGCAGTGGGTAATTGGATTTATTGTCACAACTTTGGTTTTGAATATTCTGAATTGGATGCTTCCGTACGGAATTGTCTTTAGGGAAATAACTCATGTTACAACACTTCAACTCTCTCAAGAAACCTTAGCTCTCCATGCAGGAACAATGCATAAATGGGGGTATATTTGGTTTATCTATTTGATGTTCATATTTGGCTTTTGCGGAGTTTGGTGCATTAAAATCTACCGTAAGGTAGATCAGATGGTCGGAAGCTTTTTATTAATTTATTTGATTATCCAGTTTGCTACTATCCTAGTTAATCGATTAACTAGAGAAACTGATGAAGCTGGAATTATTACCTCTGGGTTTGGATTTATAGCTTTACTGGTTTTAATGAGTATTTCTATAGTTTCTGAATTTAATAAATCAAATAAGGCTTTATATGCTAAGACTAGCTCATTAAGCCGAGAGATTAAAAAAAGAGTTGAAGCAGAATATAAACAAAGCAAACTTACTCAAATAGTAGAGCAGGATCCTATAGCGACCATAATCATTTCTTTACAGGGATATGTGATTAATATGAATCATGCTGCGCAGAGGTTTTGGGGGGAAGATTTATCTAACAAGAATATTCATTTTTTAAACGAAGTTAAAAAATTATGTGCAGCAAATCATCAATTATTTGAGTTTTCATCCCGAGATATCAGTTTACCAGTCTTAAAAATCACACCAGTATTTAAACAAACCTTTACAAAAATCAGCTGTAAAAATTGGATCAAAATTCATATATTTCCTATTTTAGATAATTCTGGGAATTTAACTGAATATTGTATTAGAGCTAAAGATGTATCCAAGGAAAGGTTTGTTAACCAGACAATCAAACAAATTGCCCAAGGGGTCGGTGTGCAAGGCAATATGGATACGTTGCAGCAGCTTGTTCTTAGTTTAAATCAGATATTTAACTCTAAATATGCCTTTATTGGATTGTTTAATGACCGGTTAGATCAGGTAGAAACCGTTGCTTTTGCTGATTTGGACAAAATTAGTAAAAACTTTTCATATTATCTAGCTGGTTCACCATGTGAACAGGTAGTTGGCAATCAGGTTTGCAGTTACCCAGATAAAGTATGTCAAAGATTTCCTGATGATGAGTTGCTAACCCAAATGAATATTGAAGGTTATGTCGGGGCTTCTATGTTTGATGAAAAGAATTCACCTATAGGAGTTATTGGTGTTTTAGACACTAAAGCTTTGGAGGTTAACTCACATGTTTTAGAGGTCTTACAGATTTTTGCTGCTAGGGCATCGGTAGAAATTAAAAAGAATATTGCTGAAGCTGAAATTAGAAAAATGGCTTATCAGGATTATTTAACTAATTTGCCTAATCGGGCTCGTCTATTAACAGAATTAACCAGACTTGTTGAATTTGCTGATATTGAACATCAGCATGCATTATTATTGATTGATTTGGATAACTTTAAATTTGTGAACGACTCTTTGGGTAATGATGTAGCAGATGAAGTATTAAGAGCCACAGGGGAGCGATTGTTACAATTTTCACCACAGGAAATAATCGCTCGTTATGGTGGTGACGAGTTTATTGTTGTAACCCAAGCAAATAACACAGTATCTGAATATGTATCTAGGTTGGCAGAACAAATTTTATCGAGTTTATGTAAACCTATTCAAATAGGGGAGCGTATTGTTAATATCCAAGCTAGTATAGGAATTTGTATCTTTCCCAAACATGCAATGAATCGTTTAGATATTCTACGTTATGCAGAAACAGCTCTGATGCAAGCTAAACAGGCGGGAAGAAATCAATATCGATTATTTAGCCCTCAAATTCAACAAAAAATTGATGAAAGAATGGAGATTGAAGCAGAGCTTAGCTACGCGATTGAACGTGGAGAGTTACGCTTGTATTTTCAACCTCAAGTAGATGAAAAAGGGCAATGCTACGGTGCAGAAGTGCTATTACGTTGGCATAATGCTAAATTAGGATTTGTTTCTCCCGGCGTATTTATTCCTATAGCTGAAGAAACTGGTTTAATTCACCAAATTGGTGATTGGGTATTGGCTAGAGCTATTGATCTGCTACATCTATGGCGTCAGCGTTTTCCTGACTTTCAGTTATCAGTGAATGTATCTGCGTGGCAATTCGCTGATATTGAATTTATTAATAAAATTCGAGTTATTTTATCTAAATATGAAGTGATGCCTAATCAACTTACTTTAGAGTTAACCGAAACCAGTTTATTGCAAAATTTAGAAGAGGCTAAACTCAAATTAACCGAGTTAAGATTGCTTGGGTTTAAAATCGCATTAGATGATTTTGGCACAGGTTATTCGTCATTGTCGTATTTACGAGATTTACCATTAGATGAGCTGAAAATAGATAAAGCATTTGTTGATGAAATTGATGGAAAATCTCAGCAACCGTTAATTGAATCTATGGTGGCAATTGCTAAGCATATGCATTTACATGTCATAGCTGAAGGAGTTGAAACAGAGTTACAAAAACAAGTTTTACTTGATATCGGATGTAAACATTACCAAGGGTATTTATTTGCCAAGCCTATGGATGCTGGTGCTTTAATGACTTGGTTAAATGGCTAAGTTCATGAAATATGCAAAATGTAAGCATAAAAAAACCAGATTCATCGCTGAATCTGGTTTTTTGTATTTGAATCTAAACTACGTATAAACGTAATTTTTGCTCTTTATAAAGCTTTAATCTGAGCAGATAAACGGCTCTTATGACGTGCAGCTTTATTTTTGTGGATTAAACCACGAGATGCAAAACGATCTAAAATTGGTTGTACAGTTTGGAAAGCAGTAGTTGCTTTCTCTTTGTCACCAGCTTCAATAGCGGCAACAACTTTCTTTAAGTACGTACGCATCATTGAGCGACGGCTTGCATTATGCTGGCGACTTTTCTCGGCTTGAACCGCGCGCTTTTTAGCAGACTTGATGTTAGCCAAAACTAAACTCCTAAATACTCGAAAATTCGGGATTACCCTTATCAAAGGCGCGAGAATATGCCTGTAAATTCATTAAAAGTCAATCGGTTTTCGGATAAAAAATGCACTTTACCGAGTTTTACAAGATTAACTGCTAAATTTTGGCTTTCTCGCGAACATATCTGTCACTCGTATCTTATTCTTGACCAATTACTATTTTAATATTGGCTCAAAAAGGTATACTCGCTGGCCGCAGATTCTACCGTTTTTCTGCCAGTTTCGAAAGTCTATAAATCATTTTTTTAAGATAGTCTTTAGGTCAAATTGACTGAATTTTTTGCAATAAGGAAATAAGTGTGTCGAAGAGTTTATTACGGTCTGGCATGTTATTTAGTGTAATGACCTTTATTTCGCGGGTATTAGGATTAGTGCGCGATGTGGTGATTGCTAATTTATTGGGCGCTAGTGCTGCTGCCGATGTCTTTATTTTGACTAATAAAATCCCCAACTTTTTACGTCGCTTATTTGCTGAAGGTGCATTTGCTCAAGCATTTGTACCGGTTTTAACTGAATATAAAGAAAACAAAAGTGTTGATGAAACCCATTTATTAATTGCCCGAGTTTCAGGCACTTTAGGCTGTATTTTATTGATCACCACTTTGATTGGGGTAATTGCCTCTCCGGTTGTGATTATGTTGTTTGGCACAGGTTGGTTTATCGACTGGCTACAGGGAAATCCTGAAGGCGTAAAATATGAACTGGCGAGTGTGATGCTTAAAATCACCTTTCCGTATTTGTTTTTTGTGGCTTTAACTGCGTTTTCCGGCGCAGTTTTAAACACGTGGGGCAAGTTTGGGGTGGCTGCTTTTACGCCGGTTTTACTCAATATAGCAATGATTATTGCGGCGATCTTTTTTGCAGACCAATTTATTGAACCCGCTTTTGCTTTAGCTTGGGGGGTATTTTTTGGTGGTATTTTACAGCTTTTATTTCAATTGCCTTTTTTAAAACAGGCAGGATTAATTCGCTGGCCTAAATGGGGGTGGAATGATCCCGGTGTTAAAAAAATCAGATTGTTAATGTTACCGGCTTTGTTTGGGGTATCTGTCAGTCAGATTAATTTATTATTTGATACTGTATTAGCGAGTTTTTTACAGAGTGGCTCAATCAGTTGGTTATATTATTCTGACAGATTATTAGAGTTTCCACTTGGATTGTTTGGCATTGCCATTGCCACTGTGATTTTACCTCAGCTTTCTAAAGATCATGTTAAATCGACAGAAGGTGGATTTGAGCAAACTATGGATTGGGGAATTCGTATGGTTTGTTTATTAGGTATTCCATCTGCACTTGGGTTAATGGCGCTAGCTGAACCTATGCTGATGGCGTTATTTATGCGCGGTGAATTTACGGCAATGGATGCCGCTCAAAGTAAATTAAGCTTGATGGCTTATTCATCCGGTTTATTATTTTTTATGTTGATTAAGGTGCTGGCAACCGGATTTTTTGCCCGTCAGGATACCAAAACACCGGTTAAAATTGGGATTAGAGCTATGTTAGCAAATATGGTGTTTAATTTAATTTTGATTTTTCCGCTAGCACATGCCGGGCTAGCACTGGCAACCAGTTTATCTGCGTTATTTAATGCCGCGTTTTTGTATGTGTATTTAAAACGCGAAGGGGTTTATTGTATTAGCCCGACAACATTTAAATTTGTTATGAAAGTATGTTTGGCCGGGTTGGCAATGTTGGCTTTATTAATTTTGGCACAGCCAAGCTCTGTAGAGTGGGCGCAAATGACATTGGAATTAAAAATTGGGTATTTAACGGGTTTGATTGCAGCAGGTGGGGTGTGTTACTTACTTGGCTTATTTATCTTGCGGGTTAAACTGAGTGATATCCGTTCAGCATAAGTTTTACAGGCTTGAATTAAGACGTATTTACTTGGCCTAATGCTCGCATTTGGGTGTTATTTGGGTATATAATCGCCCGCGTTTTTTGTTATTGACGGTTGAGCATGGAGTTAATCCGAGGTATTCACAATATAAAACCAAAACATCAGGGTTGCGTATTAACCATAGGTAATTTTGATGGTGTTCATTTAGGGCACTTATCTGTTTTGGCTCAAGTTAAACAGCGTTCGGCAGAGTTGTCTCTTCCTTCATTGGTGATGACATTTGACCCTCAGCCTGTTGAAGTGTTATTACCTCATTTGGCTCCAGCAAGATTAATTCGCTGGCGCGAAAAATATCAACTGTTGAGTGCACAGGCGATAGATCGCCTGTTATGTATTCGGTTTAATCAAAAAGTGTCCCAACTGAGCGCAACTGATTTTGTCAGTGAATTACTGGTTAAAAAGTTAGGCGTTAAACACATAGTGGTTGGGGATGATTTTAGATTTGGTTGTAAGCGCAGTGGTGATTTTGCGCTTTTACAAACCCTAGGTAAAAGTTTTGGTTTTACCGTTGAGGATACTCAAAGTTGTCAAATTGCCGGACAAAGAGTGAGCAGTACAGCTATTCGTCAGGCGATTGCCGATAATGATTTTGGGTTGGCTCAGCAGTTATTAGGTCGACCTTACAGCGTTTGGGGCACTGTGATTCATGGTCAGAAAAAAGGCCGGACAATCGGGTTTCCGACAGCTAATATTTTATTAAACCGTAAAGTATCGCCTGTTCAAGGGGTATTTGTGGTAACGGTTAAGGTTGATGGTCGCTCGTATCAGGCAGTGGCTAATGTGGGTTACAGACCAACGGTTTCAGGTAAACAAAATCAACTGGAAGTTCATCTTTTTGATTATCAGGGTGACTTGTATCAAAAACGAATTGAAGTGGTATTTTGTAAAAAGTTAAGAGATGAAAAAAAGTTTGAATCTTTTCAGGCTTTAAAGCACCAAATAGAATTAGATGCACAAGCAGCAAAACAGTTTTTTGTTGTTTGAATGTGTTATTGACAAGTTAGATTTGATTAGCAGGAATACAGCAAGGCAATGAGTGAATATAAACATACGCTAAATCTTCCGGAAACTGAATTTCCAATGCGTGGCGATCTTGCCAAACGTGAACCTAAAATGCTGGAAAGCTGGCAAAAAGCGGGTTTATACCAAGCAGTTCGTAAAGCCCGTGAAAACAATGAGCAATTTATTTTGCATGATGGCCCTCCGTATGCCAACGGCGACATTCATTTAGGTCACGCAGTTAACAAAGTGCTAAAAGATATTATTATCAAATCTAAAACATTGTCAGGTTTTGATGCGCCTTATGTTCCGGGTTGGGATTGCCATGGTTTACCAATTGAACTGCAGGTTGAGAAAAAAGTAGGCAAGCCAGGCCATAAGGTCAGTGCTGCTGAATTTCGTGAAAAATGCCGCGCCTATGCCAGCAAACAGGTTGAAGGTCAGAAAGCTGACTTTATCCGTTTAGGTGTGATGGGTGAGTGGGATAAGCCTTATTTAACAATGGATTATCAGTTTGAAGCGAATATTATCCGCTCACTGGGTAAAATTGTTAAAAATGGCCATTTAGAAAAAGGCTTTAAGCCGGTTCATTGGTGTACAGATTGTGGCTCAGCTTTAGCAGAAGCAGAAGTTGAATATAAAGATAAACAATCACCAGCAATAGATGTGCGTTTCACTTTGGTCGATGAGTCAATTGCAGATAAATTTGACCACCCTGAAGGTAAAGCTGGTACAGGCCCTATTTCAACCGTTATTTGGACAACCACGCCGTGGACATTACCGGCAAACCGTGCGGTTGCGATTCATCCAAATGTGGAATATAGCTTAGTTCAGGTTGAAAATGGTGATAAAAGTGAACGTTTAATTTTAGCATCAGAGCTCGTTAAATCGGCGATGGACCGTTTTGGTTTTGAGCATTACCATTTACTTGGTTGTTGTAAAGGCAGTGAGTTAGAGCATGCCCAAGCTCAACATCCGTTTTATGATTTTACTGTTCCGGTTATTTTAGGTGAGCATGTTACAACAGAGTCTGGTACGGGTTGTGTACATACTGCACCGGGCCATGGTCAAGATGACTTTGTCGTTGGCAAACAATACGATTTAGAAGTCGCGAATCCGGTTGGCGCAAATGGGGTTTATTTAGAAGGCACCCCATTATTTGCTGGTCAGCATGTTATGAAAGCAAATCCGGTTATTGTAGGGCTTTTAAAAGAACAAGGTGCGTTGGTTCATCACCATGCTTATGAGCATAGTTATCCGCATTGCTGGCGCCATAAAACCCCAATCATTTTCCGAGCGACTCCGCAATGGTTTATCGCAATGGATAAAGCAGGGTTAAGAGCCGACTCTTTAGCTGCCATTAAACAAACTAAATTTATCCCAGCATGGGGTGAAGGCCGTATCTCTAACATGGTTGAAGGTCGTCCAGACTGGTGTATTTCTCGTCAGCGTACTTGGGGTGTGCCAATTGCTTTGTTAATTGATAAAGATACTGGCGAGTTGCACCCTAATTCAGTTGAAATTATTGAAAAAGTGGCTGCAGCGGTTGAAGAAAAAGGCATTCAAGCTTGGTTTGATATGACAGCCGAAGAGCTAGTTGGCGCGGATGCTGAGCGATACATTAAAGTACCAGATACTTTAGATGTGTGGTTTGACTCTGGTGTGACTCATGCTTGTGTGGTTGATGCACGTGATACCTTCCGCAAAAAGCAGGCTGATTTATACCTTGAAGGTTCTGATCAGCACAGAGGCTGGTTTATGTCGTCATTAATGACAGGCATCGCAATGAAAGAACAAGCGCCTTATCAACAAGTTTTAACTCATGGTTTTACGGTTGATAAAGACGGCAAAAAAATGTCTAAGTCGTTAGGTAATACCATTAGCCCGCAACAGATTATGGGTAAATTTGGTGCTGACATTTTACGCTTGTGGATAGCATCGGCTAACTATACTGCGGATATCACAGTATCGGATGAAATTTTTAAGCGTTCGGCAGATGCTTATCGCCGTATTCGCAATACCGCTCGCTTTTTATTGGCTAACTTAAATGGCTTTAATCCTCAAACCGATATGGTTGCGTTGGATGAAATGGTTAAGTTAGACCGCTGGGCAGTTGCAAAAGCTTATGAAGTCCAGCAAGAAATTATTGGCGCTTACGATGAATATCAAATATTAGTAGTTGTGCAAAAACTAATGCATTTCTGCTCAATTGATATGGGTAGTTTTTATCTGGATGTAATTAAAGACAGACAATACACAGCAAAAGCTGACAGTAATGCTCGTCGCTCATGTCAAACCGCTTTATATTTAATTGCTCAGGCATTAACCCGTTGGATGGCTCCAATTTTAAGTTTTACTGCGCAGGAAATCTGGCAGGCGCTACCGGGTGAAAAAGACAATGAATTTGTATTTACCCAAACTTGGTTTGAGCAGTTAGCACCGTTATCTGAAGGTTCTGAATTTAACGATGATTTATGGCGTCAGTTAATGTCGGTTAAAGATGAAGTAAACCGTTTAATTGAAGTTGCACGCCGTGAAGAGGTGGTTGGTGCGTCTTTAGAAGCCGAAGTAACTTTATATGCTGAACCACAGTTAGCACAAAAACTGATGTTGTTAGAGGATGAATTAAGATTTGCTTTAATTACCTCTAAAGCAGTTGTTGCGCCATTAGCGGATGCACCAGCTGACAGTGCTGAAACTGAATTAGCTGGCTTAAAAATTAAAATTAGCCGTGCTGGTGGTGCTAAATGTGACCGCTGCTGGCATCATAGAGACGATGTAGGTCAGCATCAAAACCATGAAACCATTTGTGGGCGTTGTGTGACCAATATTGATGGGGCTGGTGAAGTTCGCCAGTTTGCCTAATGAAGAAGTTATTTAAAGAAACTGGGCTGGCTTATATCTGGCTTGCACTTTTGGTATTAATTATTGATCAGGCAACCAAAATTGCAGTTATCCAGCACTTTGCTTTATATGATAGTAAAGTGATTACGGACTTTTTTAATTTAACTTATGTGCGTAATCATGGTGCCGCTTTTAGCTTTTTAGCTGACAGTGGTGGCTGGCAACGGTGGTTTTTTACTGCGATTGCTATTATTGCCGTGGTGCTGATTTCATATTGGTTAAGTAAAACGGATAAAAGTAAAGTGGTGTTAGTCACTGGATTTAACTGTATTTTAGGTGGTGCGATTGGCAATTTGTATGATCGCATTGCGTATGGTTATGTTATTGATTTTTTAGACTTTACTATTCCTTTATATGGCAGATGGCCAGCTTTTAATGTTGCTGATATGGGCATTATGATTGGCGCCGCACTGATTTTAATCGACTCTTTACTTAATTCAGATAAATCGGAAAAAAGTAAATCATAATGAGTAATTTAATTAATTCAGGCAGTGAAGTTGTTATGCATTTTGCTATTCGTTTAGAAGATGGCTCTGCTGCTGAGAGTACAAAAGTACATAATAAGCCGGCTAAATTTGTAATGGGCGATGGCTCGTTAACTGAAAATTTTGAGTCTTGTTTATTAGGTTTAAAAGCAGGTGATAATAAAACTTTTAAGCTAAAACCAGAAGATGCTTTTGGGCTGCCGAATCCAGATAATATTTATCATTTAGACAAAAATAAATTTTCAGCAGATGTACCTGCTAGTGTGGGTGAGATCATTGCTTTTACCCAACCAGACGGGCAAGAGATTGCAGGTATTGTGCGTGACGTTGCGGGCAACTCGGTAACGGTTGATTTTAATCACCCATTAGCTGGTTTGAATCTTGAATTTGAGGTTGAGATAATCTCAGTTAATTAATTTTTACAGGTGGAATATGCAAATTCAGCTTGCCAATCCCAGAGGTTTTTGTGCCGGTGTTGATCGTGCTATCAGCATAGTTGAACGAGCACTTGAGCTGTTTGAAAAGCCTATTTATGTTCGTCATGAAGTGGTGCATAACAAATATGTTGTAGATGGTTTGCGTCAGCGCGGCGCAGTATTTGTTGATGAATTAGATGAGATCCCTGACGACAGCATAGTTATTTTTAGTGCACATGGCGTATCTCAAGCAGTCCGACAGCAAGCCAAAGCACGTGGGCTTAAAATTTTTGATGCAACCTGTCCACTTGTGACTAAAGTACACATGGAAGTCACCAGGGCTAGCCGTAAAGGCGTTGAGTGCATTTTAATTGGTCATCATGGGCACCCAGAAGTAGAAGGCACTATGGGGCAGTATTCTAACCCTGAAGGTGGAATTTATTTGGTTGAATCAGCCGATGATGTTGCTAAGTTAACCGTTAAAGATGAAGATAACCTATATTATTGCTCACAAACGACATTATCCGTTGATGATACTGCGGATGTAATTGATGCGCTGCGAGCCAAGTTTCCGAACATTGGTGGACCACGCAAAGATGATATTTGTTATGCAACTCAAAACCGACAAGATGCTGTTCGTGAATTAGCAGCTAAAAATGATGTTGTATTTGTGGTTGGCGCTAAAAATAGTTCAAATTCGAATCGTTTGCGCGAATTAGCAGAAAAAGTAGGTTGTACCGCTTATTTAATTGATACCGCAGAAGATATTCAAGCAGTTTGGCTTGAACAGGCAAACTCAGTGGGAGTTACTGCTGGTGCTTCAGCTCCTGAGGTTTTAGTTAAGCAAGTGATTGCTAAGCTAAAAGAATTAGGCGGCGTAGCAGTACAGGAAAATCCGGGCATTGAAGAAAACGTTGTGTTTTCTTTACCTTTAGAGCTTAGATAAATCAATTAAGCTTGTTTCTTTTCTGAGCGATTTTTTGCAGTCTCTCATTCTTCACTTATACTGATTTAATTGGAGAATTTTGAGAGGCTGTAATGAGCTCATATTTATCAAAAGAATATTCATTTCTTTGTTATCACTCATTTGATTTTAAATACAATTTTTTATTATTTAATTTCAGCCTTCTTTTATTCATTTAATGACTTTTATAGTTGATTCCGGCTTTTAATCGCTCATTTAGCGTTTGGGTTATTTAATTAATATGGTTGGTTTAAATGATTTATCAGGGCAAACACTCTTATCATTCAGCAGTTTATTTTAATTTTGTAAAAGGGTTTTCGCTGGTCGAGCTATTGGTGGCTATGGCCGTGATGGCAATAGGTATTGCTGGAGCAATTGCAACCCAAGCGACTGCTAAACGCGATAGTGTCGATGCAGGGCAAAGATCGAGCGCTATGATTATCGCCCATGATATGTTGGAAAGAATTCGCCTTAACCCCACGCAAGTCGTGAATTATCAAGGGACTCAATATGGCACTGCTGATTTTACAATAACCACTCCAGTTGCATGTGATAATTCATCGACTTGTACCTCGGCTGAACTGGCTGGCTACGATAAACAACAGTGGCATTTATTATTAAGTAAAGGACAAATTAATCACAGCGAAGTATATAAAACCCCGGTTTTATTAAAACCAACTGGGTGTGTTGAGTATAACAACGGGCTGGTTACTGTAGTCGTTAGTTGGTTGTCACGTGATAGCACCGAAGATGCTGCTAATCTGAACTCGGCTTTTGCTCAGGGCTGTGGACAAGCCAGTAATCAACGGCGTCAGGTTGTTTATACAAGCTATCTATAATGAGTGATTACAAATGAAATTAAAACAAATACAAGGTTTTTCACTAACTGAGTTAATGATAGTAATGGCAATTAGCCTACTTGTATTTAGTGGTGTCATTGGATTATTCATTGCCTCAGACGATACTTTGGATGATGCGCTACAAAGAGGTGAAATGCAGGAAAATGGGCGGCTGGCACTGTCATTTATTGCGCAGGATATCATGATGAGTGGCTATTGGGGGCGTTATAGTGGCAAGCCTATCCATTTAATTAGTGGGGCTGAATCTGGCTCAGTCAGGTTAGATCAGGTCGAT
The DNA here is from genome assembly GCF_025515275.1 of Catenovulum sp. 2E275. GTDB lineage: Bacteria > Pseudomonadota > Gammaproteobacteria > Enterobacterales > Alteromonadaceae > Catenovulum. Next base: position 6,504 of record NZ_JAOPFU010000023.1, on the reverse strand, counting down.
GGTAATACGCTGGCTGTATCTGGTACAGATTGCATTGGTGAAGGGGAAAATAACGGTACTTTTTTTATTGAAGATAGCGATTTTTATTTTCGCCATTTATGGGGAATGAAGGTGCAATCCAGCTCTATTTATGCGGGATGTATTACAGATGCTAAAACGGGTTCTGACAGTATCCAGATTAAACGTGCAATTGGACAAGAAGTGGTTGCTGGAAGCGAGGATAGCAGGCGGATTTATTTTATTTCTAATGCAAATCAGGGCATTTTTTACGCAGGTTCAGATCCAACTCCTGCATTAGCTGAAGGGCTTATTTGTGAATATCAGCATCATTTATATTATGTTACCGAAGAGTCTCGCGGTGATATCTTAGTTCCAGTATTAAAGCGTAAATATTTGTATAAGGCGGATGATGCATTAACGCATCAGGCGAGAATGCGAGTTGCGAGTTTAGTAGAAGGGGTTGAACACCTAGGTTTTTTGTATGGAGTTGATACAGATTTAGACGGTGCCGTTAATTTTTATGAATCGGCTGCTAATTTGACCAGAGCACATTGGGAGCAAGATGGTGGTCAAATTGTTGCTGTCAGAGTCGCTATTTTGATTAGAGCATTACAGCCAAGTGCAGGCGTAAATAATACAAATCAATACGATTTAGGCAGTTATCAAGTTGAAGTTAATGACAATTATCGACGTTTGTTATTTACCCAGACAGTCAAGATTTTAAATAGCGGAGAGAAGGTATGGCGCAGTTAAACTCAACTAAACATAACCAAACTGGTGCTGCTTTAGTTGTTGCAATCGTCTTAATGGCTTTATTAACTAGCTTGGCCGTCACTTTAATGTATAACAGCTCGCTGGATACCAAAATGTCGAATGCCGCGGTATTAAAAAAAACATCGACTAATATGGCTTTGGGCGGAGTAAATGAATTTATTAATAAAGCACAGAATTCAGATGTTGCATTTGGTGGGCGTAACCCTCTTTCACTCAATAATGATATTGATTCTGTCGCATTAACCGGAACTGACTTAACGGCATCAGCGCAATCTAATGTTGCAGACTCTACTAACTGTCCTCATTTTAAACGAGCTCAGGCAAGTGACTCTTATATTCGCTGCAACCGGTTTGAGATTAAAGTTGAACATAAATATGGTCAAAATAAACAAGCTAAAACCGAAATTGTGACCTCCGTCGCCAGCCAAATTCCCGGAGATAGTTAACATGAAGCTAAACTTCCGAATCGTCAATTATGCCTTGTTATTATTAAGTTTAGTTAGTGGCTTAACGTACGCTGAAGATATTGAGTTATATGTGCGAAGCATTTCAGACAGGGTTGGAAGTGCGCCACAGGTGCTGATTATTTTTGATAACTCAGGCAGTATGGCAAGCAGTGAAACCATAAAAGCCAGCTATGATCCAACCCAAATTTATCCGGGACATTATACCAATGGTGCTAATGACCGAGCTGTATTTTTTTCAGTAGGCGCCACTGGACTAGAGCAAGTGCCAGAGCCGGATGATGAGCGCAGATTTAATGAGTTAATTAACGCTTGTAATCAATCTTTTATTCCGCTTTATGGGTTATGGCGACATAACATAACAGGCAATCAATTAACGGGGTTGCAAATTGAACAATCAGGCTTGAGTTACGATGACTATGAGTTAATTGAGGGTGGACAAGGATTTTATTCTGACCGGGTAGCTGAATACTATTCCAGTGGCCGAAACCGACAAACTTGGCAGAGTTTAAGGTTAAACAATGGGATGAATGCTACCGATATCATGGATTGCCTAGGAGATATATTAGAAGTAGATCAAAATAACCCCGGTGAGTTTGGCGCTCAAAATGGCAGTGGTACAAGTGTAGGTAATGGCTTGCCTGTTAATGGATATTCAGTAGGAAGTGGCTCTGCTCGCGAAAATAAAACGCATTATTTGGTTGCTGATCCAGCCAATATTGAAGCAGATGAAAGCTATCAGGGCATAAAAGCTAATTTTGCTGATGTTGCTATGGTGACTTTGTATACCGGCAATTATCTGAACTGGCTGACAGCGAATACTGAGGATGTTGGCAGTGAAACTAAAAGCCGGTTAGAAATTGCAAAACAAGCCATTTCGTCAGTGATTAATGCAACCTCTAATGTTGATTTTGGTTTGGCTTTGTTTAATTACAACTACCGATATGAAGGTAGTAATGATGGTGGGCGAATTGTATCGGCGATTCAGCCAAGAGACTCGTCTCAAACCAATATATTACTTAATACAATTGACGAAATTCAGGCTGAAACTAATACCCCGTTATGTGAAACCTTATATGAAGCTTACCGATATTTTGCCGGGCGTTCAGTTAAATATGGTAATGAAAATGGGACTGGATCACCAAGAACCGTTATCCGGCCTTTAAAAGATACATCAGCAGAAAATAGCGGACAGTATATTTCACCTTTTAGTAATAATTGTCGTAACGAAAGTTATGTGATTTTAATTACTGACGGTGCACCCACTGTCGATGACAATGCGAATGATGCGATCAGAGGTTTGCCAAGAGCCAATACCAGATTGAGAGTTAATGGCAGCTATTTACCTGTTTTGTCACACTGGATGTTAAATAACGATGTTAACTCAAATCTTGACGGTAACCAGCATGTGGTTACCTATACTATAGGTTTTGGTACAGGTGCTGTAGATGCAGAACCTATCCTCAGAGTAGCCGCAGAGCAAGGTGGTGGTGCTTATTATGCTGCGACAGATCCTAATGAGCTCGCAGCTTCGTTGCAAAAGGCATTAATTAGTATAATTGAGGAAAGTGCATCTTTTACTTCACCTTCTGTCGCTTCTAATAACTTTGATCAAACCCGAAGCTTAAACAGTGTTTATTACTCGATGTTTTACCCTGAAAGTGGGCCACGTTGGCCGGGGAACTTAAAAAAATTAAAAGTTGAAGCCAATGCAATTATAGATGCCAATGGCCAATTTGCAATTGATACTAACGGCAACATTACCAGTTCTACATTTACATTTTGGGGAGCAACAGAGCAGTGTGCTAACGGAGAACTCAATTGTGCGGATGGAAATGATGTGAATAAAGGCGGGGTTGCTGAGTACCTTGCAAGCCAATCCGCCAGCAGCAGAACTATTTATACCAATACTGCTCCCGGAGGGAATTTATCCGATTTTACGGACGATAATTTATCTTCTCAGGTCGATAATTTGGCTGAAATATTAGGGGTTAGTAATGATGCTGAACAAGCGGATTTAATTAATTGGGCTAGGGGAGACGATGTATTTAATGAAGATAATAATAGTGCAACAACAACCCGCTCCGATGTATTTGGTGATCCGCTGCACTCTAAACCTTTAGTTTTAAATTATGGTGGTGCATCTGAAGCTGAGCAAGATTTACGGATTGTTGTTGGCACCAATGCAGGTTTTTTGCACATGTTTAATGATCAAGGCGCTAGCATAGTTGAAGATTGGGCTTTTATTCCAAAATCGTTATTTCCAAATTTAAATTTATTAAAAAATAATCAAAGTGGCAGTGCTAAAGTGTATGGCATGGATTCATCTGCTGTTGCCTATATTAAAGACAGCAACGGCCAAATTAGTAGCGCGGATGGTGATAAAGTTTGGTTATTTAGCGGTATGCGACGCGGTGGCAACGAATATTTTGCGTTCGATGTATCGCAGCCAAATGCGCCGAGTATGATGTGGACTATTCAGGGTGAAAGTTCAGAGTTTCCAACATTAGGGCAAACTTGGTCTCAACCTAACGTTTCGTTTATAAAATTAGCGGGTCATACCGCGGGTAATCCTGTACTTATTTTCGGCGGCGGATATGTCAATGATAGTGATTCGAGCGGGACAACTTTAGTTGGCAGAGGGCTATATATTATAGATGCTCAAACCGGTAATCGTTTATGGAGTTTTACCCCCAGTTCAACTTTATCTAGAAATACTTATGTGGATATTCAAGATGCAATGCCTGCCAAAATAGCAACACTTGATTCAGATTTTGATGGGTATGTTGATCGCTTGTATGCCAGCGATTTAGGCGGAAATGTATGGCGGATGGACTTATATAGTTCAGACCCAAGCAATTGGACAAGTTACAAATTAGCTTCAGTTTCAGCGAGTGCCGCAGCAGATAAACGTAAATTTTTTAATGAGCCAACCATTGTTCGTACATTTTTTAAAGAAAAAAAATTAGTTAGTCTTGAAGGCGAAGAATCGAGTTCCGTTGTGGTTTCTAAAGAAATTCCCTATGAAGGCATTTTATTGGGGAGCGGAAACCGAGCTTGGCCAAATAATACTCAAATCAATGATAAATTATATTTAATCCAAGATCGTAATGTACTGACTCAATCATTTTCAACCGCCCCCGCGTGGAGCGGAATCAGTGAAGATGACTTGTATGATATGACAGATGATCCTTTTACCAATGCCAGCACTCAAGCTGAAGTAAATGATCTGATTTTAAACGGTTTATCACAAAAAAAAGGTTGGTTTATTAACTTAACCAGAAGCGGAGAAAAGTCATTATCTTCAGCCAGAGTGATTGGGGGCGTGGCTTATTTTACATCTTATACACCGCCAGCATCGGCCATCTTATCTAATACGTGTGAAATTAAAGCCGGAACAGGCCGCTTATATGCAATGGATTTAACTTATGGGACGCAGATATATAGTTGGCGTGAAAAAGATATTGGTAACCGTATTCCTGATACGCCAGTTACGTATGCTGGGGAAAATGAAGCCGGTGAAAGTTTGTTGTCTTTTATTGGAGTTGGTGAAGGAGAAGACGGCACCGGTGTGATTAAAGCAAAAGGGTCGTCAGGTGAGCCAAGTATTAATTGTGAGGATGAAAATTGTAATTTAGATTTTGGTTTAAAAACTTATATGTTGTACCAAAGGGTTACCGAGCAAGAATGAAAAAATTATTAAATGGGTTTAGTTTAATTGAGTTAATGGTGACAGTCGCGATTATTGGTATTTTAGTTATAGTGGCGATCCCCAGTTATCAGACTTATTACGCTCAAAGTTACCGTAGTGATGCAATGCGGGAACTGGTTAGAATGATTAACCGGCAAGAAAGTTATTTTGCCGATCAATTTACCTATACAAGTGATATGCGCAAGTTGGGTTTAAATGCTGATCCATACGTTATTGAAAATGGGTTATATTCGATAGATGTCGTGGCAGATGAAGATACCGATTTAACACTGGGTTATTTGTTACAAGCGACGGCAAATGCGCAACAGACAGATAATGATCCTAATTGCAAAACTATGAGCATTAATCATTTAGGGCAAAAGTTTGCAACTGATAAAACAGGCAACGATTCAACCCAAGACTGTTGGTATTAGGTTAAGTTATATAAAAGATAGTTTTTATGCTTGTTTAGTTAGCGTAATAAAGCCTAATAAGGCGCAATTAAAGGAGAAATAATGTGAAATTGATTCACTGGTTAATTGCCTCTATCTGTTTAAGCTGGTCAATTCAGCCATCTTGGGCAGACGAGTACAAATGTTATGTAGAGCTGGCTAATCAGCAAAATAAAATTGTATTACTTAAAGTAAAACCAAACAGTACAGTTGAGCAAGCTAAACAAACTATGCTTAATCAAGGTATTTTTGCGCCAGATGGAAAACAAAAGCTAATGGTTAGCAAAATAGCGGAGTGTGTTTTGTTTAACCGTCAGTTTCAATCAGATCAGGCTCGACAATTAGACAACAATACACCTTTTTAACTGCGGCAACTAATATGATCATTGTTTCCGGCAAGTTCATCTTTACCGTCATTATCTATATCCTGAGATACTCTAAACCGGCCACTTAAACTAATAATAATAGCTCTGGAATAAGCTTCATCATCTTCAATTGCAGGGCAAAATTTAAAAGTACCACTAATGCTATTGAGCCTGCCGTCAAAATCGTACCGAATATTATCGTGACCATTAAAGTCAATTAAGTCGTTGGCGTTTTGGTAATCTCTGAGCAGTAACAATTGATCATCATTGGGTTGATACACATTGTCTCGGTTTCGGTCTAAAAACACACTGTAACCTAACCCCCATTCACCGTCACAAATATTGCTGCTACTTAAATGGCATAACACAACCTGAGTTTCATACTGAATGGCATGATTACGGGCCAGTAATAAATCTTTAGATAGATTATAAATTTGATTATTGATACGGTTTTGAATTAATGCACCGTGTAAACTGGGAATGCCAAAAGTTAAAGTAACAATAATAAGCGCAGAAGCAATAATCAGTTCTAATAAACTAAAACCCTGCATACGGCAAACACGGCACATAAAGAATAACAATTTAAAATGGGTAATAAAGAGTATGGGTGAAAGCAGAAAAATTACCAGTAAGGTAGAGTAATAACCAAGAGAGGAAATAATAAAATGGCATCCCGTAGGGGATTCGAACCCCTGTTACCGCCGTGAAAGGGCGGTGTCCTAGGCCTCTAGACGAACGGGACACATAGGAACTAACCG
>NZ_JAOPFU010000022.1 GCF_025515275.1 Catenovulum sp. 2E275 | reverse complement strand
CAACTAAAAATTGGAGGCTAGCATGAACAAACATAGCATACCTTTCATAGGTTTAGATACTCATAAAGCATTTATTGAAATCGCATATATTGAAGTCTGGTTCATTATGGGCGTCTCACTTCAACCAAACTTAGCATTAAAAAGTTAATCCGCCAGTTTGAATCTAAATATCCGAGTACTACCCTGCATTTTGTCTATGAAGCCGGGCCTTGTGGCTATTGGATTTACCGCTTAATTACCAGTTTAGGTCAATGCTGTTACGTGTTTGCACCCTAAAAAACCGGGCGATAAAGTTAAAACCGATAAACGGGATGCGCTTAAACTGGCTAAGTTACTTAAGTCTGAAGATTTAACCCCTATTTATGTGACTGATCCTGAAGATGAGGCCATCCGAGATTTATCCCACGCGCGTGAAACCGCCATGAAAGATTTAAAAGACGCAAAATACCAGCTGAGCAAATAGTACTACAGGAATATCTGCAAATCATTACCGAGCGAATTAAACGACTCGAACGCTTAGATAATGAATTGATTCATCAGGTTAAAAACTGGCGATACGATCCGGTTGTCAAAGCCATTCAGACCATGCGCGGTGTTCGCTTATTAGTAGCTGCGGGTGTCGTTGCCGAGCTTGGCGACCTAACCCGTTTCGACCATCCCAGAAAGCTCATGAGTTATTTAGGTTTAGTCCCGTCTGTACATTCCAGTGGGGGAAAACGAAAAATTGGCGCTATTACCAAATGTGGTAACAACCGGGCAAGGAGATTACTGATTGAAGGCGCCCACAGTTACCGCTATTCCGCGAATGTTTCAACCTAAACCCAAAAACGGCACGAAGGCTTACCCAAATATATTATTGATATTGCCTCGCCGATACCAGCGGCTCATCCATAAAGGCAAACATTACAACGTAGTCGTCTGTAAAGGTAGACTTAGATTGGAGACAGGCGCCACGGCTGAATCAGTAAGGTCAGCTCTGCTTATTTCCCAATAAGTAATCTACGAATACCAGCGTGACTACCGACGAAATTACTTGCTTCATACGATGCATTAACTCAATTTAATTGAGCAAGCAAAACCAATTATGGCTTAAAGTTTTAGGCAGAAATTTGTGTTGTCTACTTGACGTGGGGAGTCATACCAACGCTTAAAATAAAGGTTATTTATAGCATTTAGCATCGCGTTTATATATTAACTTTGTTGGTTTAAAATTCCTTATAAATCATAATTTAATGATGTAAAAGTTGTTAATTTTATCCAAAAACAGTCAAACACCCTTATGTCAAAAAGTCGAAAATGACACTGCCCTGTAGAACTATCTAAAACAGAATAATTTAATTACCTAAGTTAAAAACGACTGGAAAACTATTTGTTCTCCTTAGAAAAAACAGACATCTTAGGTTTAAAGATACCATTAAATGTAGAAGCCTAATGCAACGGTATGATCTTACAAATATAGGTACAATCCTACCGACACCAGTATCGACAGAGTTATACTGGTGAACACTCACCAGCACCTGAATAATTCTACCAGTCTTATCTTATAAGTCTCGTATGTTTATTTTGTAATGGATTTAGCATTATTTAACCCTTTATGAAATCTTAAAATTGGCTTTGGTAAAATCAGTTATACTAAGTCTGTCCCAGCAGAAAAGTTTATTAACCTTATTTAAATATCTAATGAAAATCACAATTCATACGGATAAATGTGAACTTAACGTGTAGTTAGCACCTGTAAATAAGGGGGGGGTACTGTGTGGAATCAAAATGGTGTTACCGTGCACAAAATAACGGGGGAGTAAAGTTTTTTGGTCTTCCGTTGTTTTTTATTAGCAGTAAAATCTGTTTCCTAATTAACCATTTTTTCTTTAATAAATTCTTCTGCAAGCCCAAAGCTAAAAAACGATAGCCTCTCTAATTTTATTAGTAAGGTGTAAATTTAAATGTACCTACTTCTTTATGGAGAATATATAAGGTAATTCTATTAAAGTATTTTCAATGTTTATTGATTAGCTGTATCCCACAACATAGTTCCAGGATTATGTTTAAAAAATGCAACTGGATTATTTGAATGCATAGAAAAAACTTTGAACAGACCCAGCTAAAAAGCAATCCAAACAGCTAACTGACAGCCCAAACAAGAAAAATTAGCAAGAATACGATAGTAATCTTGCTAAAAATCAGGTATCAACATAAGTTTTCGCTTATAATCTTCAGAGTATCCATTTTATAGTTAGCTACTTTGACTGCCAAACTCGTTCTTTTTAATTAAATTACGAATTTGTTGTTGTTCAAGAGCTGCGTCAAATACATATAACTCATCAACTGCGCCACGAAAAAACTTGTCTTTTTCATGTTCAGCTTGGTAGCCGATATTCCGCCCTAACGTGAGTGGACGTGAGTTAGCTTGGCTTACTTTGGTATTCACTTTAGCAACTGACTTACCATTGGTTTTTTCTAATTCACCGTCTACGTACATGAGTACATGGGTGGATATATCTGATGCTTCTCCACCATATAAAACAACAGCAACGTGATGCCATTGACCATCTCTTAAATCACGTGTACCAACGACTTGAGCATTGTAAGTACCAATTCGCAGTGCGCCAATTGGGCCATTTTGAGGAAATGGATTTGGCGATATTTGCCATGCAGAATAAAACTCTTGTGTGCCCCAACTGACAATACCAAATACTTCATGCCTGCCAATATCTTTAGGTACCTTTACCCAAAAACTGACTGTGCGCGGTGCATCACCAGAAATACCCGGAAATTCTGTTTCTATCCAATTGCTGCGGCCATCTAAGGTTATTGCATTGGCAAATACACCTGCTACTTGGTTTATTTGTCCGGCTTCGGTTTTGTCATATGCTGGGTAATGTTTCCCTGCTATGCCTTTACCGCTGGAGGCAAATTGCCCATGCTCAATTTGGTCAAAAGACCAATGCAAATAATCAGGATTAACTGCTGATTTACCTGGCAAAGCTCGCATAAACAAATGTGGACTACTTTGAATTATTTGTATTTTTTCATCCAAACTAAAAGAAAGTGCTTGGTCTTTTTTTAGCATTTTAAAAGCTTGTTGTTTTGATGCACGCGCTTTAACTTCACCATCTAATACATGCACTTGGCTTTCACCTTGCTCATTTACATCAACCGCAAATTCAGTGCCTAAATCAATTATTTCGGAGCTTGGGGTGTCTACCCTAAAACCGATTGCTTGCGGCGGTACTTTGGCAACCAATTTACCTTTTTCTAAAATCACCAAATTTTCTGAGCGAATGTTCAATTGAATGGGCGCTTCTAAAACCAATATCACACCATTGTCCATTACAACTTCACTATAACCTTGCTCTAAAGAAATTTTGCCTTTGTGCAGACGTTTACCTAAAGAAAGCTCACTTGTTTCAGACAAAGCTGCCACTTTAGTCACCACGGCTAAATTGTTTTGCATTGAAACTAAGCTACTGATAAAAAACAGCATAACAATAGCTGCCACACAGGCCGCAAACGCCATTTGTGATTTAAACCAAGGGCGAATCACTTTAGTTTTATCCGCAGGTTGTTTAACTGACTGCTGCTGGCTAATTCGCTGCATGACTGAATCAACCGTTTGGTAGTTTTGTGTGTCTAACGCAAGCTGAATTAATCTGTCAGTGCCAACTAATTTTGCTAATGCTTGTTTAACTTCAGGATGATTACGGCATTCGTATAACAGCGCATCGGTTACCTCTTCACCCGCTAAATACGCGGCAATTAATCGACGTTGTTCTTTACTCAAGCTATTTGATTGATTCATTAACAATACTCCTTGAGATTTTTTTCTATGCAGTCTCGCAATTTCTCTCGTATACGAAACATACGCATGGTCATAGCCGAATGGCGCATCCCATGTTTTTTAGTAAGCTCGGCAATTGAAAACCCTTGTTTATAATGCTGATTAACCAGCTCATGCGTTTTTTCATTTAACTGAGTCATACAATCTTTAAGTGCTGCAACGCTCGCTACTTCTTGCCCTTGAGAATAATCGGTATCAAGTTGCTGGTTAATTATCATTTCTAGCTCGGCATGGCTGCCAACACTTATGGGTTTATGCTTGCGTAGGTAATTTCTAAGCAAGTTAATGGCAATACCACGCAGCCACGCTTCTACTGGGCGGCTTTCATCAAATTCATTTAATTTATTAAACGCAAGAATAAAGGTTTCTTGGGTTAAATCTTCAGCCTCAGATGGCTCATGCAAACGCATACGCAAACAGGCACGAACGCTACTTTGGTAGCGTTCTACAATAGTTGCATAAGCCTGCATGTCGCCATTGCGCGCTTGTAAAATTAAATGACTATCGTCTTGCATTTAGCTAGTGGATCTCTATTTGAAATAAACTCGCTGGTACCAAATCGCTTGGCTGGTCAAATTCAAACACAAGTTCATCTACTTGAATTGCTTGCGCTAACTTATGTTTATTAACGGTTTGATAATTTCCAACCACTTCAAGCAAAATACTGCCATCAGCCTGTTTTACCCGATAATTCTGCACACAGTACGGCATTTCACTTTCTGGATGCTGCATTAATACTGTTTCTAACGCATGGTCTGCATCCGTATCAAAGAATAGAGTTATTTGGCTGATTTTGACAGGCTCAGGCCAGCAAAACTTAACTTGAGGCTGTTTGTCTTTAAAACTTGCTGCCCAAGCATTGCTTTGTTTCCACGGGCGCAGATAACCATTTGTTATATGTGATAGAGGGTGCAGTTTGAGTACTGGTTCAAATTGCAAAGCTAAATTTTGCCCTTTTGGCCTACGCTCTGGCGTCCAAAATTCAAAACTCTCTATTCCTGACTCTACAGGCATAGTTTGTTTACCCGTATTAGATACCGCTTTGTGCACCTTGTTAAATACGGGCATAAAACCTGTAACTAATTGCTCAGATATAGCCAGTGCTACCGCAGCATTTGGGTAAAACGTAACAAAACCATACTGAGCGGCAATTTCTACACTAGAAAAATCAAGTGTGATTGTTTGTTCACCGGCAACTAGGTTTAGTTCTATGGTTTTTAAGTCAATTTCTGGGGTGTAATTTTCAGCTTTTACACTGACTCTTAAAGCAACTTTTAACTGAGTTTCAGTTTGTGCTTTAACTTGCAGTTTCATTACAGGTGCCATGCCTTGATTAAACGGCATAAGCTGGGCGCAAGCTTGCGTTAAAGGTAAATATTCTCCACTTGGCAATAATTGTTTTAATTCAAGTTCGCTGCTCGCAGAGATACGCGCTCGTTTGGCCAAATTATTTTGCTGCGCTAAAGGCACATTCGGTATGCCATGACCGAACAAATTCAGTTGATATTGCAAACTTTGCATCTGTTCTGGGTTTAACATGCTTTTAGGGCTAATATTATTTTGTTTGCACAATGCAGCGGCAGTACCAACAGCTTGACCACCATGAGCACAAGTTATCATCACTCGGCTTGAGCCATAGGCCATATGGCTAGCACTGATATTACGCCCAGCAAAAAATAAATTATCTATGTCTTTGCTGATAAAACAACGATATGGAATTTGATAAACGCCTTTGGAGTGAAATTGCGAACAGGCTGGTTTATCACTATAAATACCTTCTGATGGATGAATATCTATCGCCCAACCACCATAAGAAACAGCATCGGCAAACTGAGTTTGTTCAACTATATCTTGTTGTTTAAGCATATATTCACCATTAAAACGGCGACTTTCGCGTTTACCTGGTACTGTACCTATCCATTCTAAAGTTAGGTTTTCAACATCTTCAAATTTGCCGTTGTTTTTAATGTAGTCCCAAATGCCGTAAACAATTTTCCATAATTCCCATTTAATTTCTTCAGTTTGTGCAATGGTGTTGTGAATACCACCGTATTCAACCCACCAAAATTTAACACCTGAATCACTGCCTTGAATATTTTTAGAACGTGGAATTGCGCCAATTTGTTGATGTGTATAGGCAAATTTTGGGGCGGTATATTTAACTGGATGATCTAGCTTTTTACTATAAAAAAACAGCGTATGTCCTAACAGTTGATCGCTTGCTTGCTCTGGTGCAAGTTGTTCGCCAAATTCATCACGCGATTCAGCACCAATCCTAAAACTTGCCCCCGCATTAAAAGCCACTAAACCATCACCCGTTGCATCACAAAACAACGGGGCTGAAACTGTGTATTCAGTTGAGTTTTGACTACAAAAAGCAACAACGCTGGCAATTTTACGCTCGGCCGATTTATTCACTTGGTAAACGGCAGTATTAAGCAGCAATTGAATATTTGGCTCTGCTGCGACCTTATCTAACAACACAGCGTCAAATATAATTGGATTACCGTCTTTGTTAACTTTTAGGTTTTCCAACATAATTTCGTCAATAATCCCGCCTTCGCGTGACCATCTATTATTGTTACCCATATGCGAGGTTGCACCTAATGCCCAAACACGCACTTCGCTAGACGCATTACCGCCTAATACGGGTCTGTCTTGAATTAATACAACTTTACTGCCATTACGCGCTGCAGCAATTGCTGCACACACACCTGCCAGTCCACCTCCAGCTACCACAAAATCAGTGATAATCTGTTGTTTATTATTGCTTCTTGTTTGTTGACTAAAACTTTCGACTAACATAATTCTACACTCTTTTGTTCACCCTCTTGGGCAGTTTGTTGACGCTGTATTTTTTGCTTTTCAGATAACCCTTGGGCGAAATAAACACTTGGATGATGGATAACATCGGTTTCTTTCATATCTGTGTTATTGCCGTTTTGAGTTAAATTGCAGTCGAACCTGCCTAAAAAGCTGTGTTTAGTGCTTGGGTCGGTTTTGTCACAAAAATGCGATAAGCCCCACTCTATCCCTTGGCCATTTTCAGTATAGCTAAAGGCATCGGCCACATATGGCCCTGCCGCAACAGGCATGAGCGAGGTAACAGACGCTATGGAAAAATTAACCCCATCCGGTGCAAATTGAATGGTATTGTTTTCGTTACCATTACGAATAGCCAAAGCTGCTATGCCCTGTTTAAACGGAAAATAAGTAGTTTCGTGCCCTGAGTTGAGCACAGGGTTTAATGGATGTTTATTAAAAGGCCCCATTGGGTTATCAGCAATCGCCAGCCCATTCGCGACTAAATATTCAGGCCTGTCGCCAAAAGCAGCTTTGTAATATAAGTGGATTTTTCCTTGGTAGACCAATAAGTATGGATCGTGTATTGAAAATTGATCCCAACTGCCTGCTGGTCCATTTTCCACCACAATTTTATTGCAAGGTGTCCATGGACCATCAGGGCTGTCAGCAGTCGACAAAGTAACAGGACAATGATCACCTTTTATGCCACTGGCTTGCATAAAAGCTTGATAATACAAATAGTATTTACCTTGCCACACTAAAATATCGGGCGTTGAAACCGAGCGCCAACCAGGCTGTGGTTTAGCTGGGCGTTTAATGGCACAACCTTGCTCTTGCCAAGTAAAACCATCTTGACTGGTTGCATACCAAATTTCAGCTAAATCCCAATCGGTTGAAGGTATGCTGTCACTACACTTTTCTGGCCCTTGTGGTGGTGTTTGGGTGTCGCGCTTGGTATACCACACATAGTACAAGCCATTTACTCGAATAATTTTTGATGGATCGCGACGCGACACTGTGCCGTCGCCATCTCGGTAATCAAAACCTTGTAGTTGAGTATATTTAAAACTACTGAACAAACTATTATCTTCTGGCCGCGGCGTTTGATATTCATCGTACATACGGGCCATCGCTTTGCTTAACGGCCTATCTGGTTTAGCTTGTGGTATATCCCATGGAAAGGCAGATGGAAAATCAGTTTTCTTAGGCTTGTTCATATACACCTTCTACATCAGCAGTTTTATTTTTATAAATCAGCCAAGCACCGATTAGCGTTACTATGCTGGCCATTACAGCAACAACCAAGTTGCCTTTTTCGGCTAAAATAGCCAAACAAATTAAGATGAGCCCAGTAAACAAAATGCCAAAACCTATCACTTGATTACCTTTGGTATTTGCAGATTTGTTGCTGTCAGAATCTGTGTTAGAAACTTCTTTTTCGGCTTGTTGTTTTAAGCTTTCTAGTTGTTTGTACTGCGCATACCTTGGCGCAACTTGTTTAGTTGCTCGGTAATACAATTCAAACAAACCAAGCAAAATAACCGGAGTGGTTACGCCTAATAACATTTCTTCTGCTCTACTTAATGACAGTTCAAACAACCAAGGGCTGATAAACTTAAAATATGCGTTAATCGATAAGGTTAAAATTGATGTGATTAAAATTGAAAAACCACGCTGATATTTTGAAAACAACAACCAAATAGGCGGCAAAAATAGTGCACCACCAGTCAGTGCTGCCATGGTCATAACCACTTCAACTACCCCTCCCATATAAGGTACTAGCAGTGCTATTGTTATAGTGACAAGTCCCAATAAAACTGTGGTAAATCTGCCAATTTTAACTAATTTCGATTCGGCTAATTTTGGATATAACGGCTTAATTACATCGTTGGTAATGACACCTGCAGTAATATTGAGGGCTGTGTTAATTGAGCTTGAAGTCGCGAATATCATGCCACCTAACATTAAACCTAGCATGCCAATAGGTAACACCTCTTTACACATGAGTAAGTAAGCACCTTCGTTATCAGCAGCTGCAATATCTGGATTAAGCACTCGATAAACCATAGGTGCTAACATCCAAATAACTGGGCTAATTAGATACAAACCACCAAATAACCAACCGACTTTTTTCGCATCTTGCGGCGTGGCAACACAGGTATATCTTTGAATATATGCCCAATTGCCAGCGATAAAAAATAAGTTATACAAGGCAAATGCGGCGATAAATCCCCAAGTATATTCACCGCCCGTTAAGCTAAAAAAGTTTTCCGGCGCTTTGTTAATAAAGTTACTAATGCCGCCAATTTCTTGCAACGCCAAAGGTACAACCACAAGTACTGCGGCGGTCAGCACAACAAATTGCAAAATGTCAGTAACAATAACCGCCCACAAACCACCAACCGCGGTATAGAGTAAAATTAATAAACCTAACCCGATAATAGTATTGGTTATGGGCAAGCCGGTTGATACTTCAACAATTTTCGCAACTGGGTATAAAAACGTGCCAGTTGAAAACGTCGCTATGGTTAAAAATATGCTTGTATAAACTTTTTTAACGCGCTCACCTAAACGTTCACTAATATATTCAGCAGCGGTTAATACGCGTGTTTTTTGCCATTTTGGCGCAATAAAAAAGCCTATAACCACACCGGCTAAACACATAGTCCATTGAATAGTTACCGCGACCCAACCATGTTGATAAGCAATAGAGCCCCAAACAACAAATGTACCTGCCGAAAAGAAACTCATAAAAAGTGACAAGCCACTCATCCACCACGGCAAAGCACCGCCGGCAGAAAAATAACTTTTCATATTTTTGCCCGAACCCGCAAAGCTAATGCCGCAACCAACCACCAGCAAGGTAAATATAATAATGACTGTTATATCAACTGAACTCATAACCAACACTCGCTTTATGGTTTACGTTGATAATATCGAACCCAGTCAATTTGCATGGCTGTTCCGTCAATAGCATCTGTTACTGGGCCAGCAATTTCTGCTTTTAAAATAGCTAAGCTAAACAGCAAAGTTTGTTCGCTGAAACACACATCGTTACGCATGGTGTGGTATAGCTCGCCATCAAAATAAAACTTGAAGTAGTTTTCATCCCACTCGAGGCCATAGGTGTGGTATTGCTCACCAAAGTTGGCTACATCCGCAGCGTTATAACTTGTTAATTCAACCCAGTCAGTGCCGTTGTGATATTCAATGACATAATCACCAATTAAGTTGCGATAAAAACTTTTTGAGTCGCCATACTCTTGCAGCCAACCATTTACAAATTGAATAGCGCCAATTTCCTTTGCTGTATTCCACTCAAGCTGTAGCCATTTTTTACCATGTTTTTCTGATACCCAACGAGTGTCTAACTTGTTATCAATCGCAAAAGTTTCTTTCGACGGTAACTTGTTAAATACGCCATTGGTGGTGAGTATAGTGTCTGCTGCTAAAGCATGATTTAACGTGTTATCTGTCAGCTCTGCTGTTGGGGCAGAATAACCAGTTGAAGATGGCGCAAGCGCTCTAAATTCTGAAATATGAATAGACGCAGGGTTATGCGAAGTTAAGCGAATTTTATTTGTTTTAACTGACTTTTTTAAGATGATGTTATGATCGGGTTTCCCTAGCAAGGTCCAATGTTTTTGGTCATCATCATGGCTAACACGTCCATTTGGCAATGTGTAAGTATCTGTCCAATTATGCACATTGGTGTTGATAATATTTGGGAAATGGCCTTCATTTATATCAATTTCGCAGGCTTTTTGTCCGTCTTTAACTCCTTGTTTTGGCCAAAACCAAAATGAGTTATTGGTACCATAAGCCGCAGCGTATTTAAACTTTGCTTCAAAATAGCCATAGCCAAAAGTTCGTTTAGTCCAAACGTTCCCAGTAGTCCAATCTTGCCCACCACGACTTTCTTTTAGCGCTTTAAGATGTAATACACCATCTTTCACTTCAGCATTTTCACGCCACCGACTGCTGAGCACCCATGGGTTTTCAGTTGGACCGTTTTGTGATAGCCAATTTTCATCTAATTGCTCGTCCGTGTAATTAAATTCGTCTTGCCAAGCGAGCTGCCACTTAGACATATCAATGCTTTTAGTGCCTTTAAAAGCTTGTGACTGCAGCGGTTTCTCTTGAATATTTGCACAAGCATTTAAACCCGAGCTTGCCAATAACACCGCCAGCACGGCTTTTGTTGTTAACTTCATACTATCGCCTTTGTTAGTTGTTTTTGTGGTTGTTAGAGTTAATTGTTTTCAACCAACAAAAGTGACACTTTTACAAAATATTTTTTTACACTAAAAGAAGACCTCCGCCCAACAAATTGTTAACATACAACAAAAAAACCAACGCAATGAGAGGGGTTATGGAAACCAGAGCTTTGATATCTTGGGAGGTATTTACACAGGCCGTACTACCGTTGGCCGCATCGGTGATTTATTTGTTGCTTATGGCTTATTTTTGTTTTGTAACGCAAAAACCAATGATAAATAGATTCTTTGTCGTTTTCATAGGTTGTTTTGTTATATTTCTGCTCGGCCCGATGGTAAATCTATTACCCTTTGACGCTGCGCACAGATACTACGATTTATTTAGAAATATCGTCTTTTTTTCGATAGGAATTCCTTCCTTATTGCTTGGATTAGCTCAAAGTGCTGAGTTAAGTTTGAGCAATGTGACAAAGTATAGTCCTTTCCTGCTAGGCGCAACTTGGTGTAGCATATTTGTATTGGCCCCGCCGCTCGATTCAATAACCCCAAACGAACTACCTTGGCAAAATGTATTGTTTAATCCACAGCAGGTGTACTGGTTTCAAGTTGCCTGGGTATGTGTTGTTGTACTCATACCTTGCTTATACATGTTAACTAAAACACAAAAATCCTTGCTGCTGTGTTTAGCCACGATATGGTTAAGTTTATGTATGGCGTTGGGAATTATCTTTAACCAATGGAGTTGGTATTACGGCGGCGCTAGCTTAACTGTATTCTTTTGGGTTTATTTTGTATTTTCTGACCTAACAACCGCTAGAAACTCTCTCATAACAAAGTCTCCTTTTCAAACAACTGATACCGAACACATAGTTGTTAGTAAAATTAAGCATTACATTCAAGATAACTTAACCGCAGATCTCACTTTAGACCTTATCTGCCAACAAATTGGGGTTAGCCGCACGCGTGCTGTACAATTGTTTAAACAGCAAACTAAATTAACCATAAATCAATACATAACCAATACCCGTATTGACCGGGCAAAGCATTTGCTCGTTAGCCAAAATGCGACCCAAACAGCGTATGATGTAGGATTTAATAACCCAGCCTATTTTTCAACCGTGTTTAAAAAACAGACTGGATGCTCGCCAAAAGTGTTTCAACAAAAATTAAAGGCTACTATTCAAACTTAAAGGCATAGGCAATTTGCTCAGGCGCATCGGCCGTTAATTCAATGTATAAAGCATCTGCTTTTTGCTGCCAACTTTTTATGTAGTCGCCGTTTAAACTGCTTACTTTGCTAAAATTTGCCACGCCAATACTGTTGTTTTTAGCCAGAGCGAGTATTTTTAGCGGTTTTCTAGGTGTGCCCAAGGCAATTGCATACAAAGCATTTTTGCTTTGGGTAAAGCGAATGTCGTTTTCTGTGTAATCGACGTGTTTAGTAAAGTGTCCACCACTTTCCATTTGTGTTGGGCCTTCACCATATATCTTCCATGGTCTAGTGTTGTAAATTGCTTCTCCGTTTACCGCGAGCCAATCACCCAGTTCATATAAAACCTCTTTTTGGTCTTGTGGAATTGTCCCATCTGATTTTGGCGATACATTTAACAATAGTTGGCCATTTTTACTAACAATGTCAATGAAGTCATGAATCACCCATGCCGCGGGTTTTACCTCTATTCCTTCAACGTAAGACCAGCTCCACTTGGTGATAGTATCATCGGTTAACCAAGGTGCTCCGGTTAACTTATCTCTACGCCCCTGCTCGAAGTCTTCAACCGAAAAAGTTTCAGGCATATCCATATCCTTATGCGTCATCATCACCTCCTTTCCCCAAATTTGTGCTTGATTTAGATAATATGCTGCAAACTCATAACGCTGCTGCTCCGGAATTAAATCAAGCCAAGTATCAAACCAAATTATGTCTGGTTGATATTTATTGATAACCTCTTTTAACGTCCCCAACCAAAAAGTGTCTAGCCACTCAGCTTCTGGTACATTGCCATACAACCATTTCAATTTTTCATCCTCAGAACTGGTAGCTAGCCCTTCAACCCAAGGAAAATGAGAATTCCAGAAAAAATGGTACATGTCTAAATGTCCATACCTTTGTTTAGCTTGCTGCAGCGTTTGCCCCTTGTATCTCTGTAAATTTCGAGCATGATGAAAGGTTGTTATCAACTTAATATCTCGTTGGCGCAATGCGTTTGCCAACTCGCCGGTAATATCCCGTTTTGGCCCTATATCTGCCGCATTCCAAGGGGTAATATCACTATCCCATAACGCATAGCCATCGTGGTGCATTGCGACAGGTCCAGCAAACTTAGCGCCAGCTCTTGCAAATAATTCAGCCCACTCATCCGCATTAAAGTGTTCGGCAGTAAATTGTTCAATCATATCGTGATAAGCAAATTCACTAGGCTGTGCAAAACGCTGACTATGCCATTGTTTTAAATCAATGTGATAGCCGGGTTTATCCCCTTGCCAATCCTCTTTGTTTAAACCAAAGTGCATCCACCTCGGGTACCATTCATTGGTTTTAGCAGCAACAGTATAAGGCCCCCAAGTAAAATATATGCCGAGCTTGGCATCTCTAAACCAGTCTGGGGCAGCATAATGTGTGGCTAACGATTTTTCAGTTGGTTGATAGATTTCTTTAGATGTCGAGTCTGTTTCTGCACTACAAGAAGCTACTAAACTAACAACTAAAACACTGTGTATAAATTGTCGAATCATGGTTATTCCTCTTCTAAGATGGACATGAAAAGACTAATAAACTGACTAATTAAAACTTTTAAATTGAGCCATTTTTCTTATAAAAATAGACATTTTTTGTTCTATTTCAATATTGCATTTGTACAAACACGGCCTCTCAAGGTAATCGCCTTTTATTGGTTATTTTTTAACAACATTTTTAGGTCATTTGGTAGAGAACAGGGAATTTTTTGATCTAAATATAACGTCAACATCACCAATAACAACAAAAAACTAACATTTTTGGTTCTACTCCTGATATTAATGTTAACAATTTATTGTATATTAAAAATCAGAAAGCATTGTTGACCATGCCTTGGTTTTAAACTGGGTATGTAATTGAATCCCGAAAGTAAATAACAGTTAAACTTTTGAAAAGTCAGTCAAAAACTAAGGAGGAAAAACACTGAATTAAGCTAACAATATCCAAAGTCTTAAACACAATAGACTCATTAATAGCACTAAATTTATAGGATTTTAATCGTGAAAATATTACACACAATGTTATTGACACTTGCTAGTATAAGCACATCGGTTCATGCTGCAGATTGGGACAGCTACCCAGTACCAGTTAACGCGGGCTCAGGTAAAACATGGCAACTTCAAGCTGTTTCAGATGATTTTAATTACAGCTCAAATGTGAATAATTACCATAATAACTTTACCACACGCTGGCACGAAGGTTATATCAATCCTTGGACAGGTCCAGGTCTAACAGAATGGACTGACGGACATGCTTATGTGAATAATGGAAACTTAGGCATTGCCGCGACGCGCAAACCTGGGACAGATAAAGTGAGAGCAGGATCAATAACCTCACATGCAACTTTTACCTATCCTTTATATGTGGAAGCACGGGCTAAAATCAGCAACCTAGTTCTAGCGTCTGACATTTGGTTATTAAGCGCAGACTCGACACAAGAAATTGATGTGTTAGAAGCTTATGGCAGTGATAGACCGGATCAAACTTGGTTTGCTGAGCGCATTCACTTAAGTCATCACGTATTTATTCGTGAGCCGTTCCAAGACTATCAACCAACAGATGCTGGCAGTTGGTATGCAGATGGCCAAGGGACTATTTGGCGTCAAGATTTTCACCGAATCGGGGTATATTGGCGCGATCCTTGGCATTTAGAGTATTACATTGATGGTAAATTAGTTCGTACTGTTTCTGGTGCGAATATTATCGACCCAAACAACTTTACTGGCGGCACAGGTTTAAGCAAACCTATGCACTTAATTATTAACACCGAAGATCAGAGTTGGCGCTCAGACAATGGAATTACTCCGACTGATGCAGAGCTGGCTGATACTAATAAGAGCATATATTGGGTTGACTGGATACGCGTATACAAACCCGTTACAGATAGCTCAGGTGGAAATTCCGGCAGCCCAGTTACACCTCCGGCAGGAACTACTTCTTTGCAAAATAGAGCAAGTAGTAAATGCGTTGATTTAGCCGCAGGCTCGAATGCTAATGGTACCAACATTCGACAATGGGGTTGCAGCACTAGCAACACAAACCAAGATTTTACTTTTGCCGCTAAAGGTGGAGATTGGTATGAACTAAGAACCAAACACAATAAATGCGTCGGCGTTGCAGGAAACTCAACAGCTAATGCCGCAAACGTGATTCAGTGGGATTGTTTCAATGGTAACAACTTACAATTTCAGCCTATTAGCAAAGGTAATGGTTGGTTTGAATTGAAAGCAAAACACAGTAATAAGTGTTTAGAAGTTGCCAATACATCAAGCTCGAATGGCGCAACCATTCAGCAGTGGCAGTGTACAGGCGCAAATAATCAGCAGTTTAAATTTTATTAAGGTCACTTTAACTCTTTTATAGGGCAAAGCATTTTGCCCTATTTTGTTAAATTCAGACAAGCGGTGTCAATTATCTCCAATACTATGTTCACTAAATTTGTGAGTGGGTTATGAAAGCTGTTGTTCTCGCTCTACCTATAACTCTTGTTTGCATTGTAGGCTTGTTGTCTTTTTTATTAAGGCAGCCACCCAATTCACTGAAAGAAACAAGAGTGCCGACAAATATCGAAATTTCGCGGACAGATGCTGGAATGTCAGCAGAACTAAACATAATGCAAATCCCAGATTTGCTAAAAAATACAACACAATGTGACGACAAAACTTTGCAACTTAAGAGCCTACAAACAATTAAAACTTGTCTAGCGCTAATATCCGCTGAAAACCCGTTATCAATTGAACACTTGTTGAGTTTCTACCAAGCTTGGGCAGCATTAGACTTACATGCTGCTTTAGCTCATGTAGTTGCCCAGCCAGCCGAAATTTCTAGTTATTTAATTTATGACGTAGTCAGTACTGCAAGCTCGGATAACTTAAATTCAGTGTTAGCTTGGCTTGACTCACAAACACTAGAAGAAAACCTCAAGTCAGATTTACTTGTATCTGCTTATGTTGGTGCCAGTGCCAATAACCAAACATCGATTTTGTCGTTAGCTGAAAGCCTATCCAATCCACAATTAAAAGCTCAAGTAATGGATAGCATTTTAGTTGATTGGGCACAGCAAGATTACAACGCGGCTTTAGCTTGGATTGACGGGCGCGAACGCTCAGATATGTACCATACAGTAGTAAATAATCTGGTATTAAACCTGTTAGAGCTACAGCCTTCCGAAGCCTTGTATTATTTAGAGCTAATGCCAGAAAACCCGCAAAAGACTAAACTGCTTGCGCGTTATGCGCATTCTGCTGCAACAGAAGATTTAAATTCAACTTTATCTTGGGCACAAGCACTCGACAATCCAACAGAGCGTGCAGCGGTACTAACCACTATTTTAGATTTGGCGGTAGCGGAGCCACAAAATAATCAATTTGCTTGGCAAATGGCGTTAAACGAAACAGAACCTAACATGCAGCAACACTTGTTATTGAATGTAGCGCAAAATATCGCTAATCAAGATGTATTATGGCTGGTTGAAAGGTTTGATGTTATTCCTGATGGCAGCCAAGCTGAAATTGCTCAGATTATTGTGAAAAAGTGGCGAGAAAAAGATGAAGAAGCTGCAAGTAACTGGGCTAATTCTTTAGAAATAAACCCGCAACCAATTAACTGATTACGGGTAAAATAAGCTTATTGGAACTTCCATTGCTGGTTGTTACCATTTCCACAAGCCCAATGCTGCACATTTGCACCATTGGTGGTAGCAGAATTGGCGACTTCTAAACATTTTCCACTGTGTTTTGCTTGTAATTGAAACCAACCGTTACCTTTATCGAGTAATTTAAACTGCTGGTTGGTACCGTTGTAACAACTCCACTGCACAAGGTTAGCACCATTAGTTGTTTCTTTACCTGCAACATCAATACATTTGTTGTGTTTAGTTTTCATTTCATAATAACCATCACCTTTAGCCACAAAAGTAATATCTTGGTTAGTATTAGTTGTACTGCAACCCCACTGCTGTATGTTAGTGCCATCGGCCGAATTACCAGCAGATAAGTCTAAACATTTACTGCTATGTCTCGCCTGTAAAGAAGTTGCACCTGCAGGTGCTATAGTCGCTGAAGCACCTGAATCAACTGGTTTGTAGACCCTGATCCAATCTACATAAAAAATACTTTTTGCAGGATCTGCAAGCTCAGCAGACGTTGGTTTAACATCGCGCCAGTCTTGATGTTCCATATCAATAATAATATGTAATGGTTTGTTGATACCTGTGCCATTGGTGTAGTTATGCGGATCAATCATTTGCTGACCTGAAACACTTCGCACTAAAACACCATCGATGTAATAATCAACATTCCAAGGATCTTTCCAATGCATACCATAGTTATGATAAGCAACGCGCCATGGCTCTTGCTCATTGTATACCCAAGAACCAGCATCTTTGGGTTGGTAGTCTTGGAATGGTTCGCGAATAAATACGTGGTGGCTCACATGCATGCGGCGATCAAACCATTCTTGGCCTGGCCTATCACTACCGTAAGCTTCCATTGCATCTAATTCTTGAGTTGAATCAGCACTTAACATCCACACGGCATTAGCCATAGTATTGTTAGTTGATTTTGCGCGCGCTTCTATATAAAGCGGATAGGTAAATGTTTGTTTTGAAGAAATAATACCTGCGTATACTTTGTCTGTACCTGTTTTTTCAGCAGCTTGCAAAGCCAGTTTACCTGAGTTTGTATACGAGTGACCTGAGCTAAATTCTGTATCACCAGGCCCTAACCACGCATTAATATAGCTGTCGTTCCAACGGCTGGTAAAAGCGCTTGGTTTATTATTTGCTGAAGCAGTGTAGTTAAAATCATCTGAAACAGATTGTATTTGCCAAGTTTTATTTTGACCTGCTGGCGCTGGAATCGGTACACCATCCCAATCTGCAGATATAGCTGCGGTAGTTGTTAGTGCGAAAGACGCACATAGTGTGATTTTCTTTAGCATAAATTGTTTTCCTATGTGTAAGTGTTGTTAAAGCAACACTATGATTGATCGAGCACAATTAAATGTAAACAATTTACTAAATAAATTTTAACAGCTTGAATGCAATAAATGCCCAATAGCCTTAATGTTAAGCTACTAGGCATTTTTCACGCTTACGTTAAAACTTAAAACGCACGCCCGCGTTAACAATAAAGCCGTCGTTACGAGACCAGATATCTGTCGTCCACCGGCCACTTTCAGCTTGCTCGGGCAACAATAATGGGTGCTCTTTGGTTTGGCGAATATCCAGTAAGTTTTCGGCATTAACAAACCAGCTAAAGCGACCTAGGGTGATTTGCCCTAACAAACCTAAATGCCAATAGGGTTTACTTTTATTTAGGTATGGGTTGTTCACTAAGTGCTGCGTGCCTGTATAGTAAGCTTCAAAACCTAATAAATGACTGCCGTGTTCTTCCCACATGACCACCATACCAGCGGAGTGCTGAGGGGTTAACGTAAGTGGCTCTCGCCCATCACCTTGCTCTGATACCTTTGTGGCGTCTGTATACAAGTAACTACCGGTAAACTTAATATCCTGCCACTTATAGCGCAACAAAAGTTCTGCGCCACGAATTTGCGTTTCCCCCTTGGTATTCACTATTTGCATTTCTTGTAACTCAGTTACTTGGCTAATGTTCGACGCAAATAATGTCATGCTCGCCTCGCTGCTACCCACAGCATAGCTGACATCGACTGATGCGGTTTCAGCGCGCTCTTCATCTAAATTATTCAGTGGCGATAATTTAGATAAACCAACTTCGTCTATATCTTCAATAAATGGGCTTGGAGCAAAAAAACCTTTGCCATAGGCGCCTCTGAAGGTCCAGCTATCTGGGTTATACAAAATTGAAATTCTTGGACTAAATTGGTTGCCATATTCATTGTGCCAATCTGACCGAGCGCTTAATGACAACGAAATATCATCGCTTGCTTCGTAATCTAGTTGCGAAAATAAGCCTGTACTTGGTAGTTATAGTTAAATTCGGGAAAGGTTTCTGAGCTAAACTGCTCGGATTGATAGGCAATCCCCAACAGCCATGCAGTTTTATTGTAATAGCCTGCCAAGCTCGACTCAATTAAATAGCTTTGATGTGTGTCGTCTTCATATACATTGCCATATTGGTGTTGATGCTGCTGATCCATTGCAGAGCCTCGCACATTCACATTCAGGTCATCGCCAATTGGCCTGTCATACACAAAACCTATATCGATTCGTTGTGTATCTTGGTTTAGTATATATTGTTCGCCGTTTGGCAGTTGCCTAATGTTAGTTGTACCTGCATTTCTTTTCTCAGACATAGCACCTAGGTTGACATACAAATTGTCATCGTGCTCACCTTGCCAATAAAAACGCGGTCTGACGCTTGATCTTTCATAACCTGCAATATCGATCCAACCATCGTCATCTAAATCTTGGATTTGTTGGTGATGAATACCACCAGTTAACGAGGCACTAAAATTATCAGTCAGAGGTGATGCTAGATACGTGGTTAAATCTTGGCCATTTTTTGAGGTTAGGTTAGCCAATATTTCACCTTGAAATTTTTTAGACGGGGTACGCGAAATTAAATTGATCACACCACCTAAAGCCGAGCCACCATATAAAGATGACGCCGAACCTTTAATGATTTCCACATTAGCTAAATCGGTCGGTGGAATTTGTAACAAACCAATTGACGCTGTTTGCCCGCCATATAATGGTAAGCCATCGCTTAATAATTGAGTATAACGGCCGTACAATCCTTGCAATCGAATATTAGCACTGCCCAATGACGGTGAAGTGGTTTGCACCCGCACCCCACCGGTTTCTGCGACTAACATTGAAATATTGCCAGGGCGCATGATAGCTTTTTCTTGAATTTCTTCGCCATTAATTAATTCAATTCGTGTGGCCGACTCTGTGACAATTCTGCCTAGTCTAGAAGCTCGGACCTGAATGGTTTCTATGCTCGACTCTTCATGGTGGTGATGGTGGTCGTCATGATGTTCTTCTTCATTTGCATCCACTAAATTAGGAATCAGCAGCATAAACATAGCTGCCTTGACTGATATTCTTCGCATTTTGACCTCAAAATATGCGTTGCTATTTTGCAACAGCAAGCTGTTGCGCATCCAATATTTAAATTTTTCTGTGAATTTTGGGTAGAAAAACCCTTAGGAGATCAAATGGGAGGTCGAAACGGTAGAGTTGAATAGCTAGGTAATTGCACCAAAGGCAATAAGCTAAGTCGGTTAGGCGCGTTAGCTTGTATGGATGTTCGTTCTTGTTCGATTATAAATACAGCTGATTGGCATGCTCCTTGAGCGCAGTCGCAGCTGGCATCGCAACAGTCGACATCACAACAATCATGCGTTTCTGCTTGGTTATCCTGATGAGTCTCTTGGTTTATGGTTTGATGTTCATTTGTATCTGAATGTAATTCAGGGCATTTTTCAAACGCCATAGGCGCTATTGCCTGCCCGTTAAAGGCAATGCAAAATATTGAAAAAACAACCACTATCAGACGAAACTTAACCATAAACTCTCTTTTGTTGAAACAAACGCATTATATACCCAAACAGCTTGTAGATGTGATATTTCTGACGCAAAGTGGTACATATATAAAATTTGTATTAAGTCAATATTACAATAATATTCAAATACATAACGACAAAAAATCTAAAGTTTTTAAAATTGGCTTTTGGTCTAAATTAGAGCAATTAATAGTAAAAAACCTTGCAGCTACCAAATAAAGGCATAAAGTATAGAAAATAGTTAACAACAGACATAAAACAAAATGAACTACATAGCATTAAATTGGGACATATTAATTCGTGCAGTTTTTCCCTTTACTGCAGCTAATGTCTACTCAATCGTGTTAATTTATTTCACGCTCGTGAGATACCGCATCGGTTCTGCCTATCCTTGGTATGGTATCTTTATTGTGTCTTTCACGTTATTTTTATGTGGACCTTTGATCAATTTAATGCCAGTTGAAGAAGCTCGGCGCTGGTTTGACTTAATGAGAAATGTTGTGCTTTACACTTTTGGTATGCCCGCGCTTATTTATGGTCTATGTATTCAAGCCAATATAACTAATGCTCGTAAAGCCATTTATTGCCTTGCGCTACTAGGGTTTTGCTGGAGCCTATTTTTTGCGTTCGCTCCACCATTTTATATGGATCACTTACACAAAACTAAGTGGTTACATTTATTAAGTGGCGTAAGCAAACAACAAGTTTATTACAGTCAAATAGCGTTAATTAGCGTTCAACTGTTGCTACCTTGCTTATTTTTATTACAACAATCGCTAAAACAAGCTGTGAAATTACTTATCCTTGGTGTATTGCTATTATTTACCGCTATGACCATCGGATTATCAACTGAACAATGGGCAATTTATTATGGTGGTTCCGCCTTTACAGCAATTGTTTGGATTGTCGCTGTTTATAAAGATATCCAAATTACCAATCACAAAATAAAACAACACCACCTACATCAAAACTCAATGGCGTTGGCTCAATATACAGCGCCGACCCCAACTAATTTTGTTGATTACTACCCAAACAAAATAAATGAAGATTACCCGTTTAAAGAACGCGAAGCTTTGTTGGAAGCCGTTAACCATGGACATATAGGTGTTGTTGCTGAAAAAGTTGAAAAGTTAACTTCAGCCTTATCTGTTTTGCACAAAATAGTTTAGATACTTTTAAAGTCAGAACTAAAGAAATACTTTTTATGATGTTTGACGCGGCTATATTTGACAGTGGAAATGCACAAACCTTAATTAATCGTTTGCAGCAAGCCGGCACAAATATTGACAAATTTAGCAATTAACCAGCTGCTATTAAGTGAAGCCACGGCTTTAGCCTCAGAGCGTGAGAATGTAATTGACAGTAGCGCAGATAAGCGCTTAGTTGAGTCGATCAAAACCTATATTCTAACCAACTATGACAGCGACATTAGTCTCAACAATGTCGCTGACAATGTAGGCTGCAGTCGCTCACACGTCACTAAAGTGTTTAAAAATGTCACTTCACAAACTATATTGCAATATTTAGTCGACGTTAGGGTACATAAAGCCAAAACCTTACTACTAACGAAAAGTGTAACCGAAACAGCTTATGAAGTGGGTTTTAATAACTCAGCCTATTTTTCCACTGTATTTAAAAAACAAACAGGATTAACCCCGAAAGAATATCAGGCCAACTCTGTTGCTCACTCTACATTATAAACAGCCCTGTCTTTCGCATCCGCTTTGTTTTTCTCAAATAGCTGATTATAAAAATCATCGCGGGCTTTTTTATATTCCCATGACTGTAGCAGTATGTTATTGATATTTTTGCTGTTCCATTGGTTCCACAGTTTTGCTAATTCAGCTTGTTGTTGTGGTTCTTGGTCAACAATATTGTTTTGCTCATATGGATCATTAACCATATCAAAAAATGACCGGCCTACATTTGGCAAAGGTTGATTCATATATTTTGCGCTTTCTGTTCTTACCGCCCAAATATGATCTGCTTCTTCTAAGCGCCAGTACAACGCTTGATGTGGTGAATCAGTTTTTTGTTGAGTCATATAAGGCTCTAAATTAACCCCTTCTAACAAGCCATCACTTGCATCCGCACCAGCAATTGCTACAGAAGTAGCGGCAATATCTAGCGCCGACACTAATCCATCAAATTCAAAACCCTGTTTAATTTTTGCAGGCCAATGAGCAATAAATGGTACATGTATACCACCTTCTAATAATGCAACTTTGCCGCGTCGAAACGGACTGTTATCAGACCAATCAAAGGTTGGCAACCATTCTTCAGGGTAAACACCACCATTGTCAGACAAAAAGAATATAAGTGTATTTTCTAGCTGATTAGTTCGTTTTAACGCATCAACCAATAAACCAATGCCTTGATCCATTTCATCAATCATTGCAGCGTAAATACGACGTTCTTTGTCTTGGATGTGTTTGTATTTGGCAATGGTTTTTTCTGGTGCTTGTAATGGCGTATGTGGCGCGTTATACGACATATAAATCATAAAAGGATTATCTTGCGCTTGTTCAATAAATTTAACCGCATCTTTACTCAAAGCTGTTGTTAAATATTCATCAAACTCGGCTACCCCAGTATTACGCATAATAGGTAACCAATAACCGTCGGCACCTATATGCACTTCACCTGGCATATACTGGTGGCCTCCATCTAAAAAACCATAAAAATAATCAAATCCACGTTTATTTGGCTGAAAATGCGGCGCCCCACCTAAATGCCATTTACCAAAAATAGCGGTTTTGTAACCAACTTCTTGCAAGCGTTTTGCGAAAGTTTTTTCAGTTAACGGTAAACCCATATGCTTATCGTCAGGAGAATATGACACATTATTCTCCATACCAAAACGAGCTTGATGACGTCCAGTTAACAAACCAGCACGAGACGGTCCGCAGTATGGATGAGTAACATAGCCGTTATTAAATATCACGCCGTTATGAGCCAGCTTGTCGATATTGGGGGTTTTGATATCTTTTGCGCCAGTAAAACCAACATCCCGATATCCTAAATCATCGGCTAAAATAACCACAATATTCGGTTTTTGTTGAGCTTGGGCACAGCCGATAAAGCTTAAAACAAACAGCCAAGCCAAACCTATTTTTTTATAATTTAACTGCATCATATTATTTACCTATTGAGTATTACTTGTTTGTATTTAATCTGCGATATGCGTTCTAAATTTGTCCATTCGTTGCATTGCGTCTCCTTCATATTGGCGTTTTAATTGCCACAGAGGTCTTTCTAAAGTGAGCTCCCATGCAAATAATTTTTTATATAAATCAACTACTTTTTCTGGATAATGTTGAGCTAAATTAACTTTTTCTGATTGGTCTTCTACCAAGTTGTATAACTCTGCCGGCCTGTCTGGATAACGCAGTAATTTCCAGTCGCCGTCACGAATGGCGGCTCTGTTTTCTTTTTTCCAATAAAGAGCCTGATGTGGTCTTTCAGACAATTTCGTTTTGCGATTGTTAGTTAAGTAAGGCAATAAATTCACTCCATCAATATCAGCCAATTGTTGAGAATGACCACCAGCGGCTTGATAAAAAGTTGGTAATAAATCTAACGTAATAACGGGTTGGGAATACACTTGCTGCTTAGGCAATTTAGTTGGCCAACGCATAATAAAAGGCACTCGAATACCACCTTCTAAATGATTAGCTTTAGTGCCACTTAACGGCGCATTATTTGCAGCGGTGTGATCAGTTGGGCCACCATTATCATTAGTAAAAACAACGAGCGTGTTGTCGGCTAAATTTAGCTGATCCAGTTTGTTTAACAAACGTCCAATTGCTCTATCCATGGATAAGGTCATTGCCGCAAGCGTTTTGCGTTTACCTTGTAAATTAGGATATTGAGCTAAGTCGGCTTCTTCCGCTTCCATTGGTGCATGCACAGCAGTCAAGGATAGAAATGCAAAAAATGGTTTAGCCGTTTGAGTTTTGTTTGAATGACTTTGCTGTATAAAAGCTATGGTTTTATCAACTAATGCATCCGTCAAATATCTCGGGCTTTCCTTAAAATTACCAAACCCTTCTTCTAAATAGTCTTCCGGCCGATAATTTGGGTTGTTTTCTCCGAATGGGAAATAACTACGTGCTCCACCACGAAAACCATAAAAATAGTCGAAACCTCGTTTAGTTGGATGAAACCTATCCGCATTACCTTGATGCCATTTGCCAATAAGGGCTGTGGTATAACCCAATTCTTTCAAGTATTGTGGCAGTATTTTTTGCTCTAATGGCAACCCCATATCATCACCAGTGATACCGGAAGCACTCATATACCCAGGGACGTTATTTTCTTCATACCCGAATTTTTGTTGGTATTTACCAGTTAAAATACCAGCGCGTGAAGGGCCACAAACAGCAGCACTGACATAAGCATTGGTAAATAAAATACCCTGTTTAGCGAGTTGGTCTAAATTAGGGGTATTCATGGTTTGGCTACCGTGAAAGCCAAAATCGTGATAACCAGCATCATCGGCCAAAATAAATAAAATGTTGGGTTGTTTACCAACAGCTTTGGCCATTAATGCCGAGGGAAATGCCACTAAAGCTAGAATGAGTAATCCCAAATTAATAACGATCGATTTTTTACCTGAATGACCTGACTTCACCTACACACCTCAAATTGTTTATTGATGACAATAATACTTTATGACAGATTTGTAGAATAAAGGCTTTAAAAATTGGCCATGAGCTATTTAAAATCAGCCAAAAGATTAATTAAATCGAATTTATATATGATTTTAGCTAAATAGAATTTACTTTTAGGTCAAAAAAAAAACAAAATTTGTTGGAGTGATATTGGAATAGTAAAAAAAGCATCCCTGCTAATTGCTCATCACACGAGCACGACTACTAAAGCGTCTACAAATAATGCCAAAGGTTTTATCAGCTATTTAAAAGCCTGTTGGTACAAGTGCGCATCCATAATTGCACCTGGGTGTTGCACAACTTCTCTGGCAACACTATCCGCATTGTTAATTGCTTGTAATACGGAGTTACCAATAATTCGTGAAACTAAATAAGTGCCAGCAAAAGAATCACCTGCCGCGGTTGAATCTAGTTGATTCGGTGCTGGGTTAAATGACACATGGCAATCATCTTCAGCGGCTGAATAACCGTACACACCTTGCATGCCTGCTTTAATTACAAACTCGTTCGTACCTAGCTGGAGTAGGTAATTTTTAACAGCATCTACTGTGTTATGGCTAAACAAATCTTGATGTTCATCCAATCCTGGTAGTGCAATATCAGCCAATTGATATGCCTTTTCAATCCACTCAATTGCATGCTGTTGGTCGCGCCACATACGTGGACGATAATTAGGATCAAATGCAATTTTGCAACCTTGCGCTTGTACTTGTTGAAGAATTTCAAGCAATTTGCTTTTATTTGCATCGGTCAAAATGGCCAAAGATATCCCACTAAAAAATACTATATCTGCAGTTGGCAACAGTGCAGCACCACCACTTGCTAATAACAAGTCAACCATTTGTGTTGCAGCCGACTCTTTACGCCAATAGGTAAAAGAACGCTCACCACCTTCATCTGTTTGAATGGCGTAAATACCAATATTAGCGTTGCTACTTTGCAAAACGGCCTGAGTTGTTATCTGCTCATGCATTAAATAGGCACGCATTTTTTGGCTAAAAATATCTGAGCCTAACGCGCTATAATAACTCACATCTGTTGCAGGAGACCAACGCTTGGCATAAATACCCGCGTTGAGTGTGTCACCAGCAAATTTTTGGATAAGATTGCCGTCGGCTGCGTATTTAAATTCAACCATACCTTCGCCGACAACCAACAACCTATTCATATAATTACCTTTTTAATTACCAAAGTGTCGATTTAGTTGCTGTTTTGAAAAGTACCAGCATCGAGAATTTGGCGCTTAATACGGTAACGACAGATATAGTTCCAATTCCAGCTATCGTCATACTTGTGGCATAAACCCCACTCTAAACCCGGCGCTGCAATTTCTTTTCCTTCAGGATCACGATAAATCCCCAAAGCTTCCGGAGCACCTTTAATGTGCGACATAATTTCAAAGTTAATGCCATCGGCTGCCCATTGAATGGTGTTTTTTTCTGGGCCATCAGTCGTGATCAGTGACGCAATACCACCGTTAAAATTCCATACCGCCACTTCATGGCCAGAATTCGATATTGGGTTATATTCAGATTTAATGTAAGGGCCTAAAATATTGTCAGCAATAGCTACACCGTGCTTGATTTCACGACCGCCAAAGTTCATGCTTTCGCCCATAGTTTCACCTTTGTAATACAGATAAAACTTATTGTTTAGCACCATTAAACAGGGATCATGTACTTTATGACTGTCGAAACTCCCTTTTGATTTAACATGAAATCGGTTGTCTTCGTCACCATCCCATTCACCATCTTTGGCTGGACTTAAAATAGGTGCGTCAGATTTATTCCAAGGGCCGAATGGCGAGTCAGCCCAAGCAATAGCAATTTCTTCATATTGTCTATTGGTATAAGGAAATTGCACGGTTTGATAGACTAAATAATATTTACCTTGATGCGCCAAAACTTCTGGGGTGAAAACCGCTCTATCATCAAACCGACCAGCTTCACCACGGCCAATTGCCATACCTTGTTCTTTCCAAGTATAACCATCAGCTGAAGTTGCGTGCCACACTTCAGTTAAATCCCATGGAAATACTTTATCTTCAGGGTTGCTAGAGCCAAAACCAACGGTTTCGCCTTGCCCCTTGGTATACCAAACGTGGTAAAGACCGTCTACCTCAATTACTGCTGTTGGGTCTCGTCGAATAATGCCTTCTTCAAAAGCAAAATCACCAAATAAAGGTTCTACTTCAAACTCAATCAACCATTGAGAATCTTTTTCATCATAGCCACGCTCTAGCGCGCGTTTACTGGCTAAACTCAATTTTTGTTCAGACATATAATTCACCACTTTACACTTGGACACCAAGTCATATTTTTCACTTGAATTGGCAATATACACGAGACAAAACAAATTGTACATTGTTAACAATAAATCATTCCAGTATAAAATGCCAATTCTTGCACTAGACCTTATTCACTATCAATAATGATAGTTTGTGCTGGATAATTTTCTGCTGTTACTTTCACTCTAATAGTGCCTGACTGCTTGGTCGATTGGATAATTGCCAACGCCCTACCGCGTTTGGTCACTATTTTATTTGATTGAAAGTCTTGAATATTGTCTGGAGCACCATTGTCAACACCAAGCAACTTGGCAGGGCCTGTTATTTCGAAGTTAACTTGAGTTTCGCCTGTAGTAACTGCTCGGCCCGCGTTGTCACGCAATTGCACCACCAGATGCGCGACATCGTACGCATCCGCCGCTAGGGCATTTTTATCTGAGGTTACACTCAATTTCACAGGTGCTGTTGTAGTGGTCAGTTGCACTTGTTGTTCTTGCCCAGAAAATCCAGCTCGGGCAGTCAATGTACCAGGCTGGTACGGTACAATCCAACGCATCACCCGGTTAACACTTTCAGACATACTTCTAAACCCTAACGAACGGCCATTTAGCAACAACTCAACAGTTGCATGATTAGATGCCACCTCAACTAACACGGGTTCACCAATTTTATAGTTCCAATGCAGATTAGAATCTCGCCATGCATAACTAGCTCCCCAGCCGTTTGAATCTTCGGCTAATGGCAATGCTAATCCGGACAGTTCATCTTGTTTAAAGCCAGATTCAGCTAAAGGTAATGTTCCTAGTGACAAATGCGGCTGATTAACCCAAATACTTTTAAAGTAGTTCCAGCCTTGACGTTTAAAACCAGCTAAATCTAAAATATCACCCCAGCCACTTTTTTCTGGCCATTTATTATGGCGCTCACCCATGTAATCTATACCAGTCCACATAAAGATGCTGAATACGCCCGGATGCTCTAATACCATTTTCCAATCGTTCCACAAGCCTGGATTTTCGTTAATGGTAATTAGTTTTTCGGGGAAATGTTTTTGAGCCCACGGAATAGTAATGTTGCGATAGCTAAAACCAATAATATCCACCACATCCGCATAACCTGATACCAAGCTCACTTGAGGAATTATCATATTGGTGGTGACAGGCCTTGTATCATCTAATTCTCTTGTCCAATCTGCGAGTTTTTTAGCAGTCTCATGCAGTTTGTATTGGCCTTTATCTGACTGCTCGAAGCGTCGTTTAAGTTCGTCCGGGCTAAATTTTGGCAATCCGCCCCAAAAATTATTGTTGTCTAATTCTGGTTTGCTTGGGTCCCAATAACCTGTTACATAACGGTAATTTAAATAAGTCCACTCTATTTCGTTACCTATACTCCACTGGACAACACTCGGGTGATTACGATCACGTAACATAGTGCGGGTTAAATCACTTTTTGCCCAAGTTTGAAAATGCTCGGTATAACCGCGCGATATGTAGTCATCATGTCTATCGTTTTTGTTTAGTCGTTTATCTTTTGGATAATCAAACTCATCAAAAAACTCATTTTGTACTAACAAACCAAGTTCATCACACAGGTCTAAAAACTCTTCAGAAAACGGGTTATGTGCGGTACGAATTGCGTTAACACCACTAGCTTTTAATATTTTTAACCTACGCTCCCATACACCTTTAGGTACTGCAGCACCAACTAAACCGCCATCATGGTGAAGACTAACCCCCTTCATAAGGGTTGGCTTGCCATTTAAGAAAAAGCCTTTACCCGCTTGAAACTTGATATCACGTACACCAAAGTTTGTGGTGTATGCATCTAGCTGCTTGCCATTAAAATTTATATAAGTAATTGCTTTATATAGATTGGGGTTTTCTGTATCCCAAAGTTTTGGGTTATATATGTTTAAACTCTGCTTTACTGTGTCTGATGAATGTTTAGCTAACTGCACTTGACTTGCAATTTTTCCCACGGTGCGGCCTTGGTCATCAACTATCTTAGTGGTTAATTCAAATTCAACATCTGTGGCAAAATTATTTTGCACTTGCACAGCCAAATCAACCTGAGCTTTGTCGGTGGATATTTCAGGTGTAGTGACAAAAGTACCCCAAATTGGAATATGTAGCTTATTGACAGTGACTAATTTTACATTGCGATAAATACCACTACCTGTATACCAGCGGCTGTCCACATAACGCGAGTGATCAACATGCACAGTAATAATATTCTCTCTACCGTCTGTATATAATTTGTCGGTTAAATCCCAATAAACGGGTGAATAACCATAGGGGTTTTCTCCTAGTCTTTCGCCGTTTAGCCAAAAAGTCGCATTGTTGTAAACGCCATCAAACAAAACAAACACATTAAATTCGTTTGGATTGGCCGGAGTTTTAAAATGCTTTTGATAAATACCAACACCACCGGGCAAATAACCTGTTGCGCCCTCCCATTTTTCCGCAAAAGATGCTTCAACACTCCAATCGTGAGGCAAGCGAACATCGCGCCAATTGTCGTCTTGCAAGGGTATATTTTGCGGTAATTTTGTATCTTCAACTAATGTAAATTTCCAATCAAAATTAAAATCTGTTTCGCGTAATGTTTTATTGGCATTGGCAAAACTTAGTTGCGAAAACCCCAATAATAAGCAGATCCACAGTATGTTCCTGAGCATGTGGCAATTCCTCATAAATGTATTTATGCGTAAGTTTTTAGTTAAAAACATATTAAATTGTATACAATATACAGTCAACACATTAACATACCTATAAGAAACTTATTGGTAAATCAGTTTATATAAGGTTGTACACTATGCTTACTCGAGGTCACGCTAAAATACCTTTGCTTGCAATTTGCTTAAGCTCAATGCTGAGTTTAGTCGCTTGTGGAGGTGGCTCCGTCAGCATTGACGATGAAAATAAAACAGAAGAAACACTGGATAGCACACCAGATAATTTTACCTTTTTGGCAGTAAAAGATATTGGCTTAAACACTCAAGTTGAATCAAATCTTGTTGTTATCAAAGGCATAAATACTGCGATTGATATTTCCATTAGTGGCGGCGAGTATTCAATCAACGATGGTAGTTACACCAGCTTAGCTGGCAAATTAAACAATGGTGATTCACTTAGAATTAGAGTCTCTTCCGCCAATACTTATCAAACAGAATCTGTCGCTACTGTCAGCGTAAACGCTGTAAATAAAACATTCTCTGTGACCACTATGGCACAGCCCATAGTCGACAACGACATTGTGCAAGTAAATGTTAAGTTAAATACCAAACACAGTATCGGTGGCATAGATAAATTTGAGCGTAAAAAATACATTAATATACATGCGTCTAGTTTAGAAAACGATTGGGGGCAAAACGATGGCCATAGCCTAAACGCGCCGA
Source organism: Catenovulum sp. 2E275 (assembly GCF_025515275.1). Taxonomy (GTDB): domain Bacteria; phylum Pseudomonadota; class Gammaproteobacteria; order Enterobacterales; family Alteromonadaceae; genus Catenovulum. The sequence continues at coordinate 28,800 of NZ_JAOPFU010000022.1, read as the reverse complement.
ATGAACTGGGTGAAAACTTAATGCTCGACTTTATGCAAGGGTATGATGTGTATTTTGGCCGAGATACTGGCTCTATCGGTTGGAATTTACGTAATGTATCTGAAGACGCAAATCGTGCAGGTTTTGTTGACGAGGCGTCAGCTAGCCAACGTGGAGGGGACGTAAAATGGGTTTACGACAAAAACTCTGGATATAAGTATGTTAACGCGCGCTTGGTCGAAGATAGAATGCAAGACATGATAATGGGCGGTCAACAACATCCATATTGGCCAGAGGGCACATTGATTAATCCAGTTAATGGCGACCCAGCTTGGGCATTTTCACAAACTGACACAGCACAAGAGCCGTTTGGCACAGCGACTGGACATTACATGTCGCAATTTTTAGCCAAATTTTTCGCGCTAAATGACAATGATCTAGGCCAAGCTCAACCTGTCTATTTTGAGGTTATGAATGAACCTTTATACGATTTAACAACCGACCGAGAAGGCCAAGCGAACTATGTTGAACCGTTAAAAGTTTTTGAATTCCACAATACAGTAGCAGCAGAAATCAGAAAAAATGCAAACAATGACAATGTCATGGTTGGTGGTTACACCATAGCTTTTCCAGATTTTGACAAAGACAACTTTAAACGCTGGGAAGACAGAGACAAACTCTTTATTGATACCGCAGGCGACAATATGGATTTTATCTCGCTGCATTTATACGATTTCCCAACCTTTCAAAACAGCGAGCGTTATCGCCGTGGCAGTAATTTAGAAGCCACCTTGGATATGCTAGAACATTACACCTATTTAAAATATGGTGCGGTAAAACCTATGTTGATCTCAGAAGTTGGCTCATCTGTTCATGCTAGGGTTAATCAAGCTTGGACACCGCAGCGTGATGCCGAAAAAGTTCGCTCCATCACCACAATGAATACACAATTTTTGCAACGCCCAAACACGATTTTAAAAGTGATCCCATTTATTCCGGTAAAAGCCGAATGGGGTCGACGTAATGTCAACGGCAACAGCATTGCATATTCAAGCCGTTTAATGATGCAACAAAAAGAACGTGACGGCTCAGACGATAATACTTGGGTCTACTCTGATCATGTTTATTTTTACCAATTGTGGTCTGAAGTGAATGGAACTCGTGTTGACACAAGCTCATCTGAAGTCGACCTATTAACTGAGAGTTATGTTGACGGCAATACTGCTTATGTTGTTTTAACCAATTTGGAATTTGATGATATAAAACTGGCGGTTAATACCCTTGGGCTCACTAACAATGATTTGCAGTCTGTTGATTTTAAACTACTAAGTTACTCAGACAATAACGAAACTCAATTTACCGAGCAGTCAGCAACTGAACTGCCTGAAAATATCGAACTACCAGCTGAAGCAACTATGATAGTAAAACTTGTATACGCCAACGATATCAACATCACTGAGTCGACAACTGAACAAAGATATTATGCCACCAGCTATCAACAAGAAATTGTCGCTAATACCAGCATCAACTTTGCGTTTAACTCAGTACAACTAGGCACTGACGGGCAAGCAGTGTTGCGTTTAGGCATAGGTAGAGACCACGGCAAATCGTTAACACCTATTGTGAACATAAATGGAAACAGTGTGAAAGTTCCGAGTGACGTGCAAGGTTATGACCAAAAACAAGGGAAAAACAGCACAGGTAGACCAAACTTTTTTGGTGTGGTGGAAATTCCAGTAACATACGACCAACTGCAACAAAATAACACTGTAACAGTGGAGTTTTCAGACACAGGTGGTTATGTCAGCTCTGCTGTATTACAAGTATTAACAGCAAACTAAAACAACCTACCCATAATCCTAATGCAAGTGGCTCAAGTTCGAGCCACTTAACCATTCTTAAAACTGCAATTTTATTAACCATCTATAAAAGGCATCTCAAAATTAACTTTACAAACAAAAGTTAATTGTTAACAATAACCAAAAGATCGTCTATATGGATTGTAAAGCTAAACACAATACACTGGGGTGCTATAATGAATTACCACTTATCTCGCCGCGATGCCTTAAAGATTGCAATGACAGGTATCGCAACTTCCGCCATTGGCTGTTCAACAAATCTTTCAGAGCAAGCTACCAGCAAACTCGCTAGCGACAATAATGTTCGGCTGAACAAATCTATATCAAGCCAATGGCACAACACTTTTGATCGTATTTTTATTGGTGGTGAATATTGGGCTAATCCGATGGAAAACTGGTGTATCAAAAATGGTACGGCAGAATGTACGTCTAAGGGTGGTAACCGCAGTATTCATTCACTGAAACACCAAATTGTGAATTTAGATAAAAACTTTTCAACCTCGATTGTTGTTGAAAAATATCAAGCTGGCGAGACGGACGGCGGCGCGGGTATTCGTATCGGCGCTAAAAGTGATATTAACGAATACAAAAGCAACTGCTTTGTACAACAAGGCATAGACGCCGGGGTAATTGACGGACAATTAGTGCTTGGTAAAAAGCGAACTCACTTAACCCAAGCTAGTAATAGAGACAAAATAAAAGTGACTTTGTCGGGTAATGTGACCAACGGCATTTATGCATTAACCGCACAAGCTCATACAGAAAGCGATAACCTATTGTTGGCAAGTCTAACTGATTATTATCCTGCCAATGAAGTACAAGGCAATATTGCTGTTGTGAGTAATTTTGCGATTGAATCGAGTGAAAAGCCAGGCCAGCAAGAAATTGGCTCACTCTATCGTTTTACTGATTGGCAAATAAGTGGAGAGGCATTTTGTGATAATCCACAACAAACATTTGGTCCTATTTTGTGGTGCATGTACACACTCAATGATTCACGCTCAGAGCAAGGTTTCGTTTTAAAACTGTCTGCGTTAACAGGCCCACTAGCTATAGAAGATAATCACCAGCTCACATTAGAAGTTAAAAAAAGCGGTAAATGGCAAGCTGTTGCGCAAGCAAAGCTAGACCAAGACGCTTGGGTCGCAACCTTCACAGTAAATAATTGGCAAGAAAATTCCGATCACGAATACCGTGTTATATATAACCAAAAACACAAAAACAACAGCACAACTCAAGACGTATTTAGCGGCACGATAAAAGCGAGTCCGACCAATCGCAACTTACGTATGGCGGCTTTAACCTGCCAAAATGATTATGGCTTCCCATATGCTCCAGTGGCGAATAATGTTGTAAATATGCAGCCAGATTTAGTGTATTTTTCTGGCGATCAAATTTACGAAAATCACGGCGGTTTTGGTGTGATATACGCCCCTGAGGATTTAGCCATTTTGAATTATTTACGCAAATATTATCAATTTGGTTGGGCATTTAGAGAAACGATGCGCAACGCGCCAACTGTGGTATTGCCAGACGATCACGATATTCTGCAAGGTAATTTGTGGGGAGAAGGTGGCAATGCCATGAGTGATCAGGCAATAGTAAGCGGTCGCACTGACAATGCAGGCGGTTACATTAGCCCAGTAAAACTAGTAAATGTTGTGCATAAAACGCATACAGGTCACCACCCAGATCCGGTTGACCCAACACCTTCATCGCGCAACATCAGTGTCTACTACACTGAGTTAGTGTACGGCAATGTCAGTTTTGCAATTATTGCCGACAGACAATGGAAAAGCGGCCCTGAAACTTTAAATATTGACGTTGGGGTCAGTGGCAACGACGAAGAACCGAACTATTTCAACCCCAATTTTGACCGAGATGGCCTAGAATTACTCGGTAAACGCCAAGAAGATTTCTTAGAAAAATGGGCGAATGATTGGCGTGGCCACAGTTTAAAAGCCATGCTCAGCCAAACCGTATTTGCCGGTATTTCTACTCACCAGCCGTTACCAGATAGATACTTAAAATACGACTTTGACAGCAGTGGCTGGCCAGCTTCGGCACGAAACCGTGCAATAGAAATTATGCGTAAATCCAAAGCCCTGCATATTTGTGGTGATACCCATTTGGGTACACTTTCGCAATATGGTGTAAATGAGCAACGCGACAGCAACTGGGCATTCTGTACCCCAGCAATATCCGCAGGTTGGCCAAGATGGTGGCGACCTGATGCTATGGGGTTACCAATGAAAAACCGCCCTTCACACGGATTGGAGCAAACGGGTGAATACCTAGATAGCTTTGGCAATAAAATTTACGTATATGCGGTTGGCAATCCACAAGTGGGCAAGTCAGGCAACAGATATATTCAAGCGCATGAAAAAGGCAGTGGTTTTGGTTTTATTGAATTTGATACTCAAAATAAAACCTACACTACTTCTGCTTACAAATTTTTGGTTGATGTGACAGATAAAAACCCAGACAACCAATTTGCCGGTTGGCCTGTGACAATAGCGCAAGACGAAAATATCGGCATCAATAAATTAGGTTAATAAGATGAAGTTTATCCAAACAATTTTAGCCACAACACTAGCAAGTGCTGTGGCTACTGCAACCTTTAGCGGTTGCGTCAGTCAGTTACCGTCAGCAAAACTCGTAGAACAAGTGCAAACTCTAACCAATAAACAAAATTTTCAAACCGACTATTTAGTAACAGGCTCAACAGTTAAGCGTTTAATTGCCGAGGTGTCGATAGAAAAGCCTTATGCAAACTTAACCTTGTTAGCAAACAACAAGGTATTAGTCGATAACGCTAACATTCCCTTTAAAGGCAAACACCAATTAAATTTTTTGGTCGATTTTGAAAAAACCGGCAAACAAAAACTGACATTTATTCGCCGCAGTGCGGATATCAAAATTCATTCAATTAAATTTGAAGATGTCTCGGATGTGAACTTGCCGAAATTCGCTAACATCTCCAAACAAGCGAATTTTGATACAGAAATCACCTACAAATACGGCGGCCCGTCTATTGGGGATATAGATGCAGATGGTGACTATGACTTTGTTTTAAACAACCACAACCATGTACCTACCCAGTTGGTTACCAATAATGGTGATGGCACAGTAAAAATTGAGCGCTTATTTGAACATTCATTAGATTTTCATGGTTCGGCAGTGGGTGATTACGATAACGACGGCGACTTAGACATTATGGTTGCACAAGGTGGTGCCAATGGTACTAACCCAACCTCGTATATCTTGCTAAAAAACGACAATCAAAAATTTACCAATGCCTCACCTGCAACCGGCATTTTAACCCCAGCGCGAGGTCGCTCGCCGCGTTGGCTTGACCTAGATTTAGATGGTGATTTAGACCTAGCCTTATTTAATGCGAAAACGCCCAATTATGACGGACCAATCCAGCTATTTTACAAAAATAACGGTGACGGTAGTTTTACCCAACAGCAAATAGACGGGATAGAACAAGCTTACGGTGAGCGAGCACTGATCACAGATTTTAACCAGGATAATATTGACGATATTGTGATTTATTCACCAATCACTTTATGGCAAGGCAATGGTGATTTCACTTTTACCGATGTAACGACAAAAATGTTGCCAAAAGATCTTCAAGGTGATGTTGGTTACAACGCAGCAACAGATATTGATGTAAACAATGACGGTTTACTCGATTTATATTTTGCAGGCAGCCGCACACATTATCAGCTATCGCGTAAATCTATCGACTTTAACCCACAAACTAAACGATTAGACGTACGTGACGATGGCGAAAAAGGTACAACCTTAATTAATTTTGATGCCAAAGGCAGCGTTAAATTATCCGATATGGATCTCACCTATCGCCAGTACAATGATGGGTTTGCGATATTTTTAGGTAAAAACAAAACCCGCAAAATAGTAAAAGCTAAAGGGTTTCAACCAACACAATTGCCAGCAGAAATGAAAACCGCTCCGTCAGAAATGACCTTTAGTGCAGCTGACGCACAAGGCTGGCCTGAAGAACGCAATGTTAATGGTTTATACATTGGCCATATGGGTAATGGCAAATGGCAAGCCGAGTGGGTACGCGACCGCAATATTTATTGGACAGTGACCTTCTCTTTATCTGGTTTGTCGGATGTAAGTTACGACTGGCAAGCCAACAACCGCAATATACAAGATATTTTACTAGTAAACCAAGGCGATAAATTTGTTAACGCAAGCAAAGAGTGGAATTTACCACTAGGTGGTAATAGCTGGGGCGTTACCAGAGGTGATGTCAACAATGACGGTTGGCAAGATTTATTTGTATATAGATATGGTCATTTAAGTGAGCGTATCGCGGATTTATTGCTGTTGAATACGGGTAAAGGAAAATTCGACATTATCACTAGTCATGGGGCATTCGAACCAACAGATGGTGGCCATGGTGACATGGGGCAATTATTCGATTTTGATCTTGACGGCCAGCTTGATTTATTAAGCGGTAGCGAAGAAGAAGGTCATTGGTACTTATTCAGCAACCAAACAAGTACCAACAACAACTATCTACTTATCGACGTAAATTACAGCCCCAAACACAATATCGACCCCAACGCAGCGCTTGTCAGTATTGAAACTGCATCGGGCAAAAAATATCAGCAGCGAATTGGCTCAGCAGGTGAAATCCATGCACAAAGTTTATTAGACATAGTCCATTTTGGTTTAGGCGACGAGCGAGAAATTAAGTCGGCGACGATTCGCTGGCGCAATGGTGAAACTCAAACACTGACAAATTTAACTGCAAACCGCTTATACAAAAGTACGCCATAAATTCTGTATTAAAACTAATAAAAAGGTTCAAGACCATGAAAAACCATAAAACAACACTCGCGGCTGCTGTCACCCTCTGCCTTGTTAGCGCATGTAATTCAACCAAACAAGTAGAAGTACAAGATGATAACGAACCTGCAATAGTTCAACCAGAAACACCTGAGAAAGATGAAACACCAGAAGAAAATGAGCAACCTCAGGCTAACGTAATAGATGTCAACACAGCAAACCCGGATTACCCTTCTTTTGTCTCATTTGAAGACAACACACCAGCGGGTAAAACATGGCAAAAAGTCACCTCTTTGTCAGATGAATTTGATATTTGGGATGATTCAAAGTGGTTAAAAACCTTTTGGAATTATGGCAATACGCCAGTCAATATGATGGCCACAAACTCAGGTGTCACCGACGGCTATTTATGGTTAAAAGCGACTTTAGACGAAGGCAGCGCAGACCAATGGTTTGAAACAGCACGCGTTCGTTCAAAAGCTAAAATCAAATTTCCTATGTACACAGAAAGCCGAATTAAAACAGCGCACATCTCCGCTTATAACACCTTTTGGTTAAACAATGGTGATGCTAATAATCGCGATGAAATAGACATCATTGAAAATAATTCAAACCCATCTATGACAGGTGCAAAATACGATAGATATCCACTTGAAATGCACTCTCAGTATTTTATTGTTAAAGACGGAGTAACCGAACGTGCGGGCGACAACAACCCATCACACAGTAGCCAATTGTCGGAAGGCAACACTTTGAGAGGGGTAAAATGGAACGAAGACTATCATGTATATGGCGCTTGGTGGAAAGACGCTCACACAGTTCAATTTTACTTAAATGGTGAACCTGTTAATTCAGTTACATCCACCCAAGCTTTTACCTTAGAACAACACCTGATCTGGGATCTATGGACTCAAGATTCAATCTGGGTTGGCGGTTTACCGGCAAAATCTGATTTGTTAGATGAGAGCCGCAATACAATGAAAATCGATTGGGTCAGAACTTGGCAGTTGATTGACGAATAATCTGAATAAGTCTTAACTTGATATGTCAGATTCGAATAATAGAACTCAATCAAATCTGACAGTCGCATTTGTGCTACCTACAGTCATTCGGCTATGAATTAACATCACAAATCTAATATAGATAACAGACTCTCAGCCAACTCATTTCTGGACATAACTGAGTTATAGAGATTACTAAATTAGCGTCTAACGAATTACTGTGGCATAGCAAGCTAGGGACAAATGCGCTAAATGATCCCGCTATTGATTAACTAAAATTTCATAAATGAAAGTTACATGCTCGGGTACATACTGTTCAGTATTAATTTCACGTTGGACTTCTTCGATAGTCAAAACACAGAGAGCACCCTCACTATTCAAGAGCACGGCTTTTTGTCCGACAGTAGGGGTGATTGTTCGACCGGGGGTTAGAAAAGAATCGACTGTTGAGGGGGTAAAGTTTGAAGTTGTTATTAGCCCCACAGCTTTAAGACCACCGTCAGTGTATACATAGACACTATTTCCTGAACACCCACTGAAATGGATTTTGAACTGGTACTCACCATTACCAACGGTATAACCTGAATGCTCTCGATAGCGAAAAGTTACACGCCCACTTAGAGCTGGGTTTGCATAATTACCAGAGTCTTTCAGAACATCAATCCGCTCAAGTCGCGCTGCTCGTTTATGAACGACCGAGATAGGTATCGCATGTTGTTTGTCTGCGGGAAGTCCTTCAATCCATCGCCATACTGCGTCTATCTGGGTTGATCCTGGATATCTCCTAGCATCAGGGTTTGAGTTAAAATCAAAACCTTTAGGACTTTTAGCTTTTAGCCAACGAGGCAATCTATAGTCAGGGTTTCTAACAAAAATAACGGACAGCCATGTGTTTGGTTTACTCTCAAAAACACTGCTTATCCATTCTGTCTCAATACCAACTCCTGATGTTGGGGCGTTGTCTGCACGTTCGACATAATTTTCATCAACAACTAAAAGTACATGAGAAGCATCGGTTACTTCTTGCATGAAGCCACTTAAACTCGAACCATAGTCGACTGCTTCGTCAATTTTCACCGTGTAACCCATTAAATGAAGTTGGCTTGCGAGTAGGTGAACCCACTCTTTATGCTCATTTGACGTCCAAGCGTATGAAATAAATAAATCCGTTTTCATTTGAATGTGTTTTCCTTATGTTCGTGACATATTGTTTAAATGCAATAGTAAACAAAAAGAGAATTTAAAAGCTACTCAGACTAATGACAATAAGCACAAATTCATCAAACTGCTTCTCATCTTCGGATTACGATTTGTTAGTTTGAATATGTACCAAGGCAGCCCAAACATTCACACTCCCTAGCTCGAAAAGGGGCAAAATCGTTGCAGCAGTTTTCCTCCCAAAACGCCCCTGGACAAGAGGAAGTTGGCTAACCGACTCTTCATCATTTCTCCAACCTTAATAAATGCCGAAAGATTGATTCGTAACGTCCGCTAACCTGAGAAGCCGAACTTAACATCCCGAGAAGTTTCGCCTTGTTTTCGGGCTTTAAGGTTCCTTCGAGGTACTCGACGTATAACTCGTGGATAGCTTCATGGTGCTTATTTTGGACCTGTAATCCTTTATCGTTAATTGCGACGCCAGTTACTAGCTTGGTCTTTTCGGGAGGACGAGAGAACTCTTTATGATACTGAAAACCGTAACCGTGTATTAGCTTCTTAACTTCCCAAATAAAAGCCCCCGGGACAGCCTTTCCGGAAAACGTTAAGTCGTCCACATAGACCGTAAAGGTTATCTGATTATTAGCGGACAGCTCGCCTATTTTGTCGAACATTGGCAACGACGAAAAGAACGCTAAGATCTGACTTAAAGGACTCCCCGTCGGAATATGACCATTAACACAAGCTAGATCTGTAAGTATTTTTGATACATCCGGCGAGCAGAATAAACAGGCCCTAAAAAACTGATAGACGGCTTCTCGTTTCGTCGACGGGTAATACTTCTTAATATCTAGTTTAACCAGCGCGGAGCCTTCTTCGTGGGCCTTAGCGTTCGTTATATGAGACTTTTTCTTGACCCCTGAGTGAAGGTATTCGGGAGTTTCTATTCGCTGTAAGAGCTTAAATAGCCTTTTGTGGAGCTGTTCTAAGATTGGTTTCGGGACTTGGACTTCTCGGTCTTTGCCGTTCTTTTGGATAGTGAATATTCGGAAGTTATTTTCGTCTTCGGACAAGCTCAGTAAGGCTTTAAGGTCAATACCGAGTAACTCGGCTAGCTTCCTTTTGGCCTGTAATTTATATAAGGGCGATTGCTCTATCGGATAACGCTTCCGTGTTTTCAGTTCTTGTTCCTCCAACGAAATAGTTATCTAGAGGTCCCGAGCCATCACCCTCGACGAGCCACTCCAAAAAGTTGCTTACCGGGTCCTCAACCCATCTATAAAATCTATAGAGAGCCCAGAGTTTAGTAAGCCATTTACACGGCTTGGCTAGATGTTTAACGACTTTACGTCGCCGCATTCGGGTCTGTTCTTCTTTACTTGGGTCGTCTGTATCAGACATAACGTTATCCTCATGGTTACCGGGGCGATTGCCACCGTCTCACGCGTAACTTAAGGACGGGAGAAAAGAACAGTTTTTATCCTCTAGATTCCAAGACCGTTCGTTTCTCACCGAACGGCCTGCACGTCATTCATTGTTACATGTCGTACGAGTAATACGACGACACGACGAACGGATGAGCGCGCAAAGGGTTAGGGTTTTATCCCCACGGAAACTAACGCTTCCCAATAGTGTGAGATTATTCCCGTTTTCCAAGTATGAATATTATGGGGACGTTTATTTATTAATCAATACTACGGAGTTAAATTTCTCTAATTTATTTTGGGGCAGAAATGCGTTAGCGGAAAGTCTGCTTTGCAGAATAGAGACAATTGAAATAGATGAAGGTGTCCGTCTCTTGTTCGCTCATAACTGCCTGTCAGATGAAGTCCAAACTTATCGATCAAAACTGTAAGATCAGATATGAGCTACTACAAATAATCCGTTTAAAATGCTAAAAACGCAGATTTGAATCTCCAAATCTGCGTCACCACTAGGCTAAATAATCCCGATTAAATCAAAGCTTAAATTCATGAATCAGCTGATTTAAACGCTTGCCCGTGTCATCAATGTCACGGGCTGTTTCAACCGTATTAGTGGTTTGTAAGGTAATTTTATCACTGTCATCTTTTATGGTTAAAATGCGCTGATTAATTTCACTAGAAACACTACTTTGCTCTTCAGCTGCTGTCGCTATTTGCACGGCCATTTGAGTAACGGCATCCAGTTCAGTTTTAATAGTTTCAAATGCTTCAACACTCTTAATTACACTCCTAACTGCGTTTTCGCCTTCAAGCTGTAAGTTGTTCATGCTTTGGGTGGCGGATATAGCGCCTTTTTGCAAGGTTTCAATTTGCTGATGAATTTGTTCGGTTGACTCTCGTGTTCTAGACGCTAAATTTCTAACTTCGTCGGCTACAACTGCAAAACCACGCCCCTGCTCACCAGCTCTAGCCGCTTCAATTGCAGCATTAAGTGCTAATAAGTTTGTTTGTTCTGCTATGCCCTGAATAACGTTTAATACACTACCAATTTGATCGCTTTCTTGATTTAACCTTTCAATCAATAACGAGGTATTGCCGACTTCTCGGGTTAAATTTTCCATCACAATTTTGCTTTTTTCAGCACTTTCAGCACTTGAAACCGATAATTCGAAAGTTTTTTGTACACTGTCTGAGGTGAGAGTTGCCATGTTCGCAACTTCTTCAATTGTGGTGGTCATTTCATTAATTGCGACAGAAATACTATCAGTGGACGATTGTTGGCTACCCAACAAACCTGAGGTATCAGCCATTGAACTGTTTACTGCTTGTGTTGCTTTTCTAATGTTATTAGATTCTGCCTGCACACCTAACAAAGTAGTATTAAAGCTCGCAATCAGCACGTTAAAAGCTTTACTTAATTCTGCTAGTTCATCTTGGCCAGTTTGATCTAATCTGGTTGACATATTTTTTTTGCTCGCCAGTTGGCTAAAAGTGTTAACCATACTTTTTAACGGCTTGACGATACTATTAGTGACGATAAATGAAAATATGCCAATTAATATCAATAAAAATGCCATCATAGCGATAGTTTGCACCACTTTGTTTTGCGCATCAGCAACTAGCAGTTCTTTTGTATCGATAATTTGTGCCAGCACCTTTGCCATAGTTTGATCGTATAAATTAATTACACTGTTATTAATTTTATTCCAATCAACCTCTTGTTTCAAAGGTACTTTTTTATTTACGTTTTGATAAATGTCGGAACGTACCAGCAGTGCAACCTCTTCCCACATTTTATAATCTGGGTGGTTCACCATATTTAAAAATGCACTTTTCGCTTCGTCACTAGCAAAACTATTAAACAACTCAATTGAACGTGAAACCGATGTTGCACCTCGGAAAACTTCTCCAAATATATATGCATCTATCTGCTTAGTAATCGAGGTATATACATAAGCATTGTGAAAAGAAGTTTCTGCCAGTGCAGACACCAAATTAAAATATGCATTCGACATTCTACTCAAAACTTCGTTTTGACTAGAGATCACGGCAATTTCATTCAGAGTTAAAACCAGCTGTCTGGCGGTTAAATTAAATTGCCACATCACATGGGTTTCTATACCACTTTCTTTATGTGTGTGGCTTTTAGCCGCTGCGCCTTTGCGCACATAAACCAGAGAATCAATCAAAGCGGATACTTGGTTTATTTGCTCTGACAAAACTGCGAATTCACGCAACTTTTGTCTATTTAACTCAATAAATTCAACATAAGCTTTTTGTGCTTTAACAGCTTTTTGATTATAGGTTTGCATTTGTCGCAAACTATCTTGCACCCGGTTGTCAGTATTATCTATATATTGACGACTATAATAAGCTTCGTTTAATAGTGCAGAAATATACGGGTAAGTAACATGACCGTACTCTAGCACTATTTCTAGCTCTTTAATTTTATCTTGCTGCGAAAACGCTTGATTGAGTCGTTCAGAGGCAAATATAAAGGTAACGATAAGTGGCACAAGCGATAAAGCTATCATTCTTGTTTTGATTTTAAATCTATTCAATATACGCATATCACACCTACCATCTTTAAATTTAACCACACTTGCCAACCAGAAAATTGTCATCAATTTACCATTAACAACATTCAAAGAATTTATACCAGTTTGCGCAATACTGCAATAATACAGAGTATGGAAAAGTTACTGTTTGGTTAATAAAGGAGTGACATAGAGGATTATTTGATCTACATTAATAATAATTGTCAACAATATACAAACAACATAATGAATATCAGAACCCTCATTCTTTTTTTAGTCGCATCCTTCTCGGTTTGCGCACATGCTCAACAAAGACCAAACATAGTCGTGATATTGTCGGACGATGCGGGTTATACCGACCTAGGCAGCTTCGGCGGTGAAATTGACACGCCTAATTTAGACTCACTGGCACAACAAGGTATGCGATTTAGCGCTTTTTATAGCAATGCGCGCTGTAGCCCAACTCGCGCCTCGTTACTTACAGGTGTGGATTCGGCAAAAGTTGGATTTGGTGGTGGTGTTGTTGGTGACTGGGTACGCGAATTGCCTTTTGAAGCACACCGCGGTCGCCTTTCTTACGACCAACCGCTTATATCAGAATTACTCGGTGACAATGGTTACCAAACGCTTATGGTGGGTAAATGGCATTTAGGTGGTAGTTATATTAAAGATAACCCCCAAATGGCAGAGGGCTGGAAGCGCACTCACCCACCACAAATGCAATTGACACAAGAAGAAATCGAACTTGATTATCTAGCACTACCACCACAACGTGGTTTTCAACAAAGTTTTGTTTTTCATGGCGCCCAAGGAAATTTGTTCTATTTACCAAACAAACCACATGAATATTACGAGAGTAATAAACCGGCCAAATTAAAGTACGATTACCACTACACAATGCATTGTTATGCGAAAACACCCTTTGCAAAAAAAATGTATAGCGACTGCCACGGCAAAAAAGGCCAAGCATTTTATGCAACCGACGGTATGACAGACAGAGCTGTCGACATGATTAAAGATGCGTCAAAAAAAGATGATCCATTTTTTATGTATGTGGCTTACCGTGCACCACACAAACCCTTGCAAGCGCCTGAAGAATTAGTGCAAAAATACTTAGCTCGCTACAGCAATTTACAAAAAATTGCCGATGACAGACATGCAGGTTTAGTTAAACAAGGTCTGTATCCAAAAGATGCAGAGGTGCGTAACAACAACTACATGTGGACTAAACAAGACAAAGCCAAAATTGAAGAATTTAGACTGATGTCGGCAGTTCACGCAGCTATGATGGAAAAATTAGACGAAAATATTGGCAAACTTGTTCAAGCTTTAAAAGACAGTGGTGAGTACGACAATACTTTAATTGTTTATATGTCTGACAACGGCTCAGCCTCACATATAGGTGATTTAATGAATGCACCTTACAATGGTGTAAAAGCACTATTATGGGAAGGTGGTGCCAGAGCGCATGCCATAGCCACTTGGCCAAATGTTATTAAACCCAATACAATTAACGACGATGTAATTTGGGTCGGCGACTTTATGCCAACCTTTTTAGAAATGGCGAATACTCAATTCCCAACCAGCTACCGAGGTAAAAAAATTCACCCGTTAGATGGCCGCAGTGTATTAGCCTCACTCAAAGGGGAAAAAATCGCCCCACCGGAAACCATATTCAACAATGATAAAGGCCAGCAAAGTGTTATTTACCAAGGTCGTTGGAAGCTGTTAATTGAACCAGGCTGGTATCTACAAACTTTGGCGAAACCCGGTGTGAGTATTGAACTTTACGATTTAGCCAAAGACCCAGGCGAAACCAAAAACCTAGTTAAACAATACCCTGAGCTGGTCACCAAACTAGTAAAAATGTGTGAACAGTGGAAAGTTGCCAACAAAATTACTGATTACGCCGAAATCATTAAACTCAAGCCTAACGATCCGTATTAATGCGGATCGTTCAATCTCTAGATAAAATTAGTTATCCAATGAAAAATATTCTCTATTACTTTGCACTGCTGTTTTTGTCAGCCTGTACAAAACAGCAGCTAGAAATCGTAAATAACCTTAAAGTATCACCAGAACAAAGTATCGAAATTCGCTATCAGGTGACAGGCTCACTGACTAAACAAGTGGATATAGAACTACACAATCCAAGTGAATACGCCAGCATCAGTATATTAAGTGGTCAGCAAACGCTTATTGACAATTTGTCGATTCAATCTAGTGGCAAACACAAATTAAGCGCTTTAGTAAAATTTAACCAAACCGGTGATGCCCCACTGACAATATCTAGCTTGAATGCAACCTTGAATATAGTTTCGCTCAAAATAACTGATATCGCAGAGCTTAATATTCCACAATACAAAGATATTTCCGAGCAAGCCGGTTTAGATAAAGTTAGTTCAATAAAATACGGCGGCCCAACAATTGCCGATATTGATAATGACGGCGACTATGATTTTATTGTTAATAATCACAATGCCGAAAGCAGCAAACTATATTGGAACAATGGCGACGGCACAGTTAGCAAACATAACAAAGACTTAGCACGCTGGTTTATGCACGACCTTCATGGTATATCGGCCGGTGATTACGACCAAGATGGTGATCTTGATTTAATCGTAACTCAAGGTGGCGGCAATGGTAAAAATCCGTCAACTGCAAATTTTTACCAGAATAATAATGGCAAGTTAGTGTTAATGACAGGTGACGTCAACATCTACAAAGGCGGCCGTGGTCGTGGTGGCTTTTGGATTGATATGGATGTGGATGGCGATTTAGATTTACTCCTAGTCAACGAAACGAGTTTACATGGTGATAAACCACAACATTTTGCTTATGAAAATTTAGGTAATAGTACTTTTGAGTTGCGTCATATTGAAGGATTACTCGATCAACACCCTTCCAGAACACTTGTCACAGACCTAAACCAGGATCAAATTGACGATATCATTTTGTTCAGCCCTCTGTCCGTTTGGCAAGGCAACGGAGACTTTACATTCACTAACATCACCAAACAATTTCCTGAAAAAATCCGTGAGCTAAAAGGCATAATGGCAGTAGCCGATTTAGATATAGATAACGATGGTGATTTAGACTTATACCTAGCACGTGGTAAAGAGTTTGAAAACGGTTTTGGCGAAGCACCAAGTGTTGATTTTGAACCTGAAAAACAAATATTTTCGATTAAATCACGTGGATTTAAGGGTACGGACAATTTCAGCTTTACCGCACCAGCCGAGGTCACTTTATTCAACCATTATTATCTCACTCAAGGCGAATTTCGTGGCCAAGATTACCCAATATTTTTAGGCAAAAATAAACAACCTCATGTGGTAAAGTCTGGTGATGAATTCACGTTACATCAACAAGCTGCATTAGGCTGGCCACAAGATATAAGCGAAAATGGTGCATATTTTGGCTATGTTGGTGATAACAAATGGCGAGCGGCTTTAGTGCGCAATGGGAATATATTTTGGAACTATAAATTCAGTTTAGCTGGGGTAGATTCAGCAGCTATTGATTTTCAACCGGAAAATCGCAATATGACAGATGTATTACTGCGCAATGACAATGGCAAATTTGTCGACGTTTCCGGCCAATGGAATATCCCTAAAGGTGGTAATTCACTAGGTGTTACTGTCGGTGATTTCAACAACGACACTTTCCAAGACATATTGGTGTACCGTTGGGGCTTAATTCATGCCCGAGGCTCAGATTTAATGTTATTAAACAATGGTAAGCAGCAGTTTATTGCCACCACTTCGCACGGTGCCAGCGATCCGCTTGGCCCAGGAAACGGTGACATGGGTCAAGCGTTTGACTTTGACTTAGATGGTGATCTTGATTTACTCAGTGGTAGCGAAGGTGGCGAATGGTATTTATATCAAAACCAAACTTCCAATCAAGTTAAACAGGCACAAGCAAACTATGCATTAGTTCGAGTAGGCTATTCACCCAAAGCTAAGATTGACGCTATATCCGCAGTGGTTACAGCTAAAGTAGGTGATAAAACTTACCGACAAAAGGTTGGCTCTGCTGGTTCAGTATTCTCACAAAGTTTACTCAATATTGTCCATTTTGGCTTAGCAGAACATAAAAGCATTGAGCAAATAACAGTTAAATGGCGCAACGGTGAAACCGCGAGCTTTGACAAGGTTTCTGCTAATCAAATCATTGATGCTGGCATCACTTTAACAGCCGCACACAAACAGAATAGCCAAGTTGAACATAGTTCAGATTACATCGCGCCGTATATCAAAATATTAAACCGCAGTGAGTTTGAAAATAAGCCACTTAAAATAGGTGATAAAGTAACGTTACAAGTGGAATATCATGCAGGAACGGGCAACCGAGTTATTAAGTCAGACCAAGGTGGCATACGTTTTTGGCTGCGACATTTTAAATCTAAATGGATACCGGTAAAAGATGTAGTCTTGGTTGATACTGCTGTGATTGGCCGTGAATCTGGCACCTCAAAAATGACCTTTGAACTTGCTGATTTAATACCAACTACAGAATTATCCGAGCAACATTTCTATCAATTTAGAGTGTCATTTACCTCAAGCAACGGCGATATGCTCGACGAAGTAATTTATCCTTTAGAGTTGGTGGAATGATATATTGATTTGTGTTGAGAAATGTTTATACACAAGGATGCAAAAAGTTGTTTAGCTGAAGGCACCTAACCTTCAGCTACTACAGCCAAAAGCTTATGCATTAGTGCCCTAGACAATTAATCGTAACCGACGGTACCCACTAAAGCCAGCAAACTTTTACTAAAAGTTTTAATTAACATAAAATTAAAGTGCATTTGTTATATTAGCAATTAAAAATAGGAAGGATGCGTGAGTTTTTTTGATTTTGGTATAGCACTATTATTTTCACTGGTGAACTAGAACCGTTTGAAAACGACTCGATTGACCCGCAGCACTACCAGACTGATGCGTATCAGTGGAAACCTGAGCCGGGAACAGCAGACCCTGGTCGTACACAAAATAAAGTGGGTACTAAACAAATTCGTTTTACCGACGACACTGTATTTACCGACGTTCATGTATATGGTTTAGAGTTTACCCCAACTCACCTACGCTACTTTTTTGATGAAATTATGTAAGTTGAATTTAAATATCTAAGTTCAACTTACATACACTACTTTAGCCACACACTTTTGATTCAATAACCTTATAATACTTACCAACCCAATTTTATAAGTAAAATATGATACTTGAAATTTGATTAATTTAAACATATCTTCTCCAAATGAGATTAGAAGCATATACAAAAGTGGTTAAATCATTTTTGTCTGTTGTGTTGTTTTGTATGCTGATGCTACTGAATATGGGTAGTCAGACAGCTATTGGCAAAAATTTGCCAACACAAACAACAAGCACGACCATTTCTGTTGACGCTCATACAGTAATTGATGACTTTAATCTTAAACAAACTGGGTTGAAGCATAAGTTACCAGCACCAAATCCTGCAGAGTTGCCGCAACGCAGCCGAGTAACCCACCCGAGTTATTTTCTCGACACAGAGCAGCAACCCGACTACCAACTTATTTATGCTTTAGCCGACCCTGACATTCCACGAATTCTCTTGTATCGGCTGATAAAACCTGTCACACAGCCTTGGTATCAATCTACTTCTAGGCCACGCACCGGCGCTATTGATAATTGCCAACCGGCAAATTTAACCTATCGAGCGCAACTCACCTTCGCTCACATCAGCTGATATTTATTTTTAAACAGCGCCCTAAGTTCATTACTCAAGTAAGCGTTTGAGTAGTGCTTTGGGCATTAAAATTTTTATTAGTTTAAAGCTGATTGTGAATAACCTTATGTGTTACTCACCAGCTAAGTGAGTTAATTATCATGTTTACAAAAACACCCTCTACACGTTCTTTTTGGCAAGTGCGGCTCAAGCGTATCTGCGTTGTCGCCATCATCCTAATGCTGGCACTATGCGCCATGCCCAATTTTTACCAAAACAAAACCTTATTAAGTATCAGTCCGGTAACTAACGAGCAGGCTTTGCCTAGCAATGACTTAGTTAAACAAGTACTGGAACAACACCAATATACAGTTGCACAAATCAACTCAAACGACACAACTTTGGTTGAACTCAGCCGACAAACTGACTCGGCATCAGCGCAGCAACTGCTCGCAGAAACATTTAACGAGCGCGCATCCGTTAAAGTAATAGAACAAGCTACCGCGCCACTCTGGCTACAAAAACTTGGTTTATCACCGATAAAACTCGGCTTAGATTTAAATGGCGGCGTATTGTTTGTACTGAAAGTTGACACCAACAAAGCACTTGAAAAACGCATGGAAAATATTGCTTTAGAAGCACAAGCAATTCGCGTGAAAGAGCAACTGCACGGCGTACGTATTGAACAAAATACAACCCAAGGATTGCAATTAGTTGCTACGCCACAAGGGCAAGCTGGCTTAGAGCAATTGCAAAACAAACTGTTAAAACAGTATCCACATTTGGATGTGCAAACTCAGCAGCAAGGCAACTTAACCCGGGCGACCTTAAGTTATACCGAAGCAGGCCAAGCTGAATTTGACAAACAAACCATGCTACAAGCGTTAACCACGCTACGCTCGCGCATTGAAGAATTGGGCATAACCGAGGCGGTAACCCAACGCCAAGGCGCAAATTATATCCGTATTGAATTACCCGGCGTGCAAGACCCTGCTGCGGCAAAACGCATTATTGGCGCAACTGCACAATTGTCGTTTCATGCACTGCAAGACCAAGGTGGCAAACAAGTTAAGGCAGAATACGGCACAGTTAATTTAAACCCTTTAGCAATCTTTAGCGGCGCGGATATTGATAGTGCACAAGCGGGTCGCGATGAATACGGCAAACCTCTGGTACAGCTGAGTTTATCCCCACAAGGCGGCAATAAAATGCTGCATTTTAGTCGCGACAATGTCGGTAAACCTATGGCAACTTTATACAGCGAGTATATTGCTGACAGTAACGACGAAATTCAGCAAAGCAGCAAGGTAATTTCAGTAGCAACCATACAACAAGTGCTAGGGCAAAAATTCAGTATTACTAACTTAGACTCCTGGCAAAAAGCGCAAGATTTAGCTTTGTTGTTGCGAGCCGGTTCGTTAGATGCGCCGTTAACCATAGTGACCGAGCGCACCATAGGACCCAGCTTGGGTGAACAAAACATTAGCAGTGGCTTTCAAGCTTTAGCTTTGGGACTGTCGTTAACCTTAGCATTTATGTTGTTTTGGTATAGAAAGCTCGGACTCATCGCCTGTATTGCCCTATTTGCCAATTTAATCTGTTTAATTGGTTTAATGTCGCTATTACCCGGTGTGGTGTTAACTTTACCTGGCATTGCAGGTTTAGTTTTGACCATAGGCATGGCGGTTGATACCAATGTAATTATTTTTGAGCGAATTAAAGAGGAACGTAAACAAGGCAGTAGCATGACATCTGCCCTTGCGCGTGGTTATAAACAAGCGCAAAGCAGCATTATTGATGCGAACTTAACCACTATGATCACAGCTGTTGTTTTAATGTCGATAGGCTACGGGCCAATTAAAGGTTTTGCTATAACCTTAGCGCTGGGCATTATCACCAGCATGTTTTGTGGTGTTGTGGTTTCCGCACAATTGTCGCAGTGGTTTTATCGTTTAAATCCAATGACAACTAAAGGAGCACAACATGGCTAATTTATGGCAAAAAGCCCGCACCTCTGGCTTAATTTTAAGTATTGTCGCCGTTTTATTCAGCTGTGTGTTAATCGTCCAACAAGGTTTGCAGCTTGGACAAGATTTTACCGGCGGTTATGTTACTGAGTTTCAAATAGTGCAAGACCTAACCACCCAAGCACTAGAACAGCAATTAACCCCCTATGTTGAAGGTGAATTTAAGTTAGCTAATTTAGGCACACTGCAGTGGCAATTATTTCAACCGCCGCAAGATAACTTAAGCCAACCACTCGCGTGGCAAACTGAGCTACCAGCTGATTTAGGTTTACAAATTTTAGACAGTCGTTATGTAGGTGCACAAATTGGCGCTGAGCTAATTGAGCAAGGTGGTTTGGCATTATTCGTGAGTTTATTGGCAGTTGCTATCTATTTAATTGTCCGTTTTGAATGGCGACTCGCGCTGTCGGCTAGTTTAGCGTTATTGCATGATGTACTGCTCACTGTGGCTTTTTTTGTACTAACAGGTATGGAGTTCGATTTAACCGTATTGGCTGCGCTGTTGGCGATAATTGGATATTCGTTAAACGACTCAATTATTATCGGTGACAAAGTTAGAGAGCTGGTACGTGCTCACCCGGATAATCCAGTTGCCAATACAATCAACCAAGCATTAGCAAGCACATTAGGCCGCACCATTATTACCTCGTCGACCACCTTAACAACAATCGCCGCAATTTGGTGGTTAGGCGGCGCCAGTTTACATAGTTTTGCCAGTGCATTATTTGTCGGTATTGTGTTGGGCACATGGTCGTCAATTTTTGTTAGTAGTACTTTACCACAATGGTTAGGACTAAGTTATGACAACTACCAACAAAAATTAACGGATAAAGAACTACAGCAACTTGCAGAACCGTAAAGGATTGAATAAAACTCATCTCAAAATTTATTTCTCGGTTTAAACATAAATTTTAGATCGACTAACTATTTAGCGCATATTAAAGAGTAAAACTAAGCGAGTATTGTCTTTGTTTTCAGTCAAGATCTATTTTAAAACCGTATCATTTGCTGGGCATCGAGATACTCGCTAAGTCTTATTTCCATTTCGAGATCTGCTTTTTTCGCTATACCTTTGTAATTACCAAAAAAATGCCAAAACGGATGCTACTATCTCACATCATATTAATTTTAATCCTGCTTAGTTTGATTTCGTGTTGTTTAAAATTCACTCACGATTAGATGATTGCAATAAATTAATTTGTTTTAATTTCATATAACCACCATAAATTCGACTATATATGGGTAACAGTAAAATGATAGAAAATATACATGCCAGAATCGAAAAATACTTCGGCCGATTACAAAAGACAATAAATATTGTTGCCGTACCTTCAGTTAACCCCTTTAAATAATAAAACTTTTATGTGGTAAATTGAGCCTTTGTAACTGGAATTTTTCGGCTGCAACCGCAAATGCAAGAAAACTAATACCAGTGCCAATAAAAGTATCCATCATAAACTAAACACCCTGTGCAGATAATACTCACTAACATAGCATATATTCAGCTTATATATAAAAAACACAAGTTAGAACTAGTAACGCCCTATTTGCCTGAAACTAAACAGGAGCAAATAAAATGACCAAGGCTGTCCGATTCTGTTGGTATTTCACCATCAATTACAAACGATAAAATCTCAACTTAATCGACTTGCTCTGAAGTTACTTTTAGTTAGAGACTAAAAGTAAACCATAGAAAATATTATTGATAAATTTCGTATTAAAGATGATATGTACGAAGCATATAATCCTAGCTTCTAACGTGAAACTTAAACAACTTTAAAATCAGCTACATGCGATGCAAGTTTTTGTTCCGTTACTTTTAAGTCTTTACACGCATCTGCTGTAGCTTGGGTTTGCTGGGTAAAGCTATCTGTATCATCTTTAATTTCGTGCACTCGATGATTAATTTCTGCGGTAACCAAAGATTGTTCTTCAGATGTGGTGGCAATTTGTGTAGACATACTAGAAATTTTATCCAATTCGCTTTGTAAAGATTCAAACGCATGCAAGCTCCCCACTACAACCTCTTCCTTGGTCACCCGCTCTGGCTGCTTCTATTACTGCATCTAATGCTAATAAATTAGTTTGCTCAGCTATTGCTTGGATTACTTCTAAGACACTGCCGATTATTTCCGTCTCGCGATTTAGCTGATTAACCTGCTCCTGCGTTTATGCTAACTCGCTAACGAGGATTTCCATGATATCACGACTATATTGAGCTTGACGGCTACTTTCAACAGAAGTTTTGTAGGCAATCTCTGCTACATCCGTTGTTTGTTGTGAAATACCAGCTCAAAGCGTTATTACTGCGAAATAATATTTGCTATGGCAGCACTGCAAACTGGTCATTGCAGCACCTGCGATAATGTGTGCTTTAGCACCCCAAGGTAAGTCAAGCTGGCTTTTTCAATATTTAAAATGGCTTCCATAGAACCACGCTCAGCTGCCCAACGCGCGGCTTTAGGTTCAAACGCGATACGAATAAACTCTGGATTTGGAGATGCCGCAATGTGCCAAGCTAAAACATCATCATCCCACAGCACCCATTGTTCACGAGTCCTAACCTTAGTGCCTATTCCACGGCAAACATATAATGTTTAAAAAACTAATTTTAGATTTTTTATGATTCAGGATACATTCAAAGCTTTTTATCCAAATAACTTCACACAAAATATTTAAAATTAAGTGATTTAAATATATCGTTATTTTTATTCTAGTTATTTCTAATAAACAAATTTAAGTACCAAATATATCAATAAACCATTCATCATAGATAAACATTTACTGTACAATAGATTTATTGCACCTCGGTAATCAGCAAAATGTTACTTGTGTTTTTTGAATAAATAACTATGAAAAAATGATCTGTAAAACTAAGAATATTTATTTACTTTTTTTAATTATTAGCACTCAATTTAAAGTTTTTGGTGATTCTTTTTTTCTAGGTAGCTCTGAATGTAAAAGCTGCCACCTTGAAGAATATCAAAGTTGGCAGCAGTCTGACCATTTTAAAGCTATGCAAGCTCCAACCGCCGAGTTTGTATTAGGCGACTTTAATAATAAAACCGTTGAATTTCACAAAATTAAAACTCGTTTTTTTAAAGATAAAAACCAGTTTTTGATTAACACTGTCGGCAAAGACGGTAAACCTGAGACCTACCCTGTTCAATATACTTTTGGTCATTACCCCCTACAACAATACATTCTTGATATTGGTAATGGTCATTTACAAGCGTTTAATGTGGCTTGGGACAGCCGCCCTAAAAGCGAAGGTGGGCAACGCTGGTATCACCTGCAACCAGATGAAAATATCTCCCCGGAGCATCCTTTTTTCTGGGCCGGTCATTTTCAAAACTGGAATACCCGCTGTGCCGATTGCCACAGTACCAACGTAATCCGCGGGTATAATCCCCAGCAGATGAGTTATCATACTCAATTTTCTGAAATTAATGTGGCTTGTGAAGCTTGTCATGGACCTGGCAGTGCGCATGTCAAATTAGCCAATGCTGGTCAGTTAACTCCTGATAATTTGGCATTGGCTTTTACTAAAGATGTTAAAGTAAATTGGACTTGGGCAAAAGATGACCCAATTGCTAACCCTGACGATACCCGACCGACTCAACATATTGATATGTGCGGAGGTTGTCACTCTCGTCGCATGTTGCTCGAAGATATTGAAGTAGGTGCGTCTTATCATAATCAATATCGATTAGAGCTATTAACTGAAAATACCTATTTTGATGATGGTCAAATTCAGGATGAAGTATTTGTTTTAGGATCTTTTTTACAAAGTAAAATGCATCAGAATGGCGTAACTTGTCAAAATTGTCATAATCCTCATTCTGGTCAGTTAGTTGCTCAAGGGAATGCGCTTTGTGCCCAGTGTCATGCCGCTAATGTATTTGATACGCCTGAACATCATCATCATCCGATAGATAGCAAAGGGGCTGAGTGCGTTAGTTGTCATATGCCGACACGTACTTATATGGGGGTAGATGACCGCCGCGACCACAGTTTTAAAGTCCCACACCCAGATGTTGCTGGGCCAGATAAACCGAATGCCTGTACCAATTGCCATCAAGATAAAGATAACCATTGGGCTGCTCAATCGCTAGCCAAATGGTCGGTCAATACGGTTCAACTTGATTGGGTAAAAGCGAATAAGCTAGCTCGCCATCAAGATGCTTCTGCAGTTAATCAAATTGCTGCATCTGCAAATAACCAAACTTTCCCGGCGATTATCCGCGCTACTCTATATCAGTCATTAGCCGCTTTTCCATCTCAGCAAAGTTTACAAGCCGCTCAAATAGGATTACAGGATAACAATCCGCTGGTCAGGCGCTCTGCGGTGTCCGGTTTAATTGGTTTTCCGGCACAATATCGCTGGCAGTTATTAGAGCCATTATTAAAAGATAAAAATACCAGTGTTCGTTTTGAAGTAGCTGCAACGCTATTAGATGTGGTGGGTTCATTGCCATCATCAGCACAAACTAAAGTAGCTGATTTAATAGATGAATATGAGGCTATTTTAAAACTATCAGAAGAGGCACCCTCTACGCTAGTAGCTTTAGCCAACTTGGCCATGCAGAAAGGAAATCTAAAACTAGCTGAGCATTATTATCAAACAGCATTGAAAATAACACCTGAGTATATTCCAGCCTTACTGAATTTGGCAGATATATACCGCTCTCAAGGGCTGGTAGAAAAAGAACAAAGCTTAATACAAGGTGCACTTGAGTTTATGCCTGAAGCCAGCTCAGTTCAGCATGCTTATGGTTTATTTCTAATTCGTTCTAAACAGTACAATCAATCTATCCCTTATTTAAAAGCGGCTGCAACCCTGCCCGATGCTCAGCCTAGGTATGCTTATGTCTATGCAGTAGCGCTAGATAACGTGATGCAAACCTCACGGGCGATTGAGGCTTTAAAAGTTGCTAATCAACGTTGGCCTAATCAATATGATTTATTGGCAACCCAAATTTTATTTATGGAAAAAGTCGGATTGACTGCTTATATTTCTGAGCCATTGGCTCAATTAGCAAAGATTGCGCCTAATGCACCACAAGTACAGCAGTGGCTTAGACAGTATATGAAGTAAAACTTAAGGCAGGTAACCACTGATTACCTGCCTTTTATTTACAATTGTTTTACACAACACGTAATGTAAACGTATCACCTTAATCATATAATGGCCTATATATTTATATTTGTTTACTTTTTAATGAATACTCAACTTAATTAAAATAAAGCTACCCGGTTAGAGAGCAATATGTTTTGTATGAATAGGTTTACACTGGCTGTTCACAGCAGTTTACATAAAGGAATACAACCCGGGACTTAAATTTGCCATCAAATTGGTTAGAAACTACCGAGAAACAAACAGATTCGGAGCTTCATTTATTAACAAATTTCCCTAAGGAGTTGAACCATTTAATCCAACTCGCTTTGGTTCAAAACCAAAACTTAGAAATTGCCTTCCAAAGAATCCAAATTGCGCAAGCAGATTATCAAATCCAATATGGAAATACCTTACCGGATGTAACTGCCACTTCTGGATACGATTGGAATGAACGCAGAAATAATGGAGGTACCGTTAACCAAACTACAGTTAACACTCGACTAAGAGTAAGCTGGGAATTGGATATTTGGAACCGCTTAGCACAACTCAATGACGCAGCAATAGCGACTTAAACGCCACACTCGAAGACTATAATAATGTTAAACAGCTCAAATATCAGTCTGAACTCTGAA
This sequence comes from Catenovulum sp. 2E275, assembly GCF_025515275.1. Taxonomy (GTDB): domain Bacteria; phylum Pseudomonadota; class Gammaproteobacteria; order Enterobacterales; family Alteromonadaceae; genus Catenovulum. Next base: position 2,525 of record NZ_JAOPFU010000022.1, on the reverse strand, counting down.
ATTTACCATCTGTTTAACTACAATTTAGACAATCAAAAACAAAGAGTTGAACTCGTTGTTAACCGAGTCGATTTATGTCTCTCAAACCCCTTAGATTTATATTTAGCCCAAGCAAGTTTACATACCTAAGAATCTAATTTATCAGAACAAAGCAACCGATTAAAAAAAGCAAGCAAAGTCTTAATGTATTATTAGGCCAATATCCTGCCAAGCAATTGGCATTGAACTATAAAAAATTGACCATCCCTAAACTTGAAATAACATTATCTCCAGAACAAATATTAACCCAACGAGACTGTAGAATTATTCTCACCCCGCCTTTATAAATAAATTCAGTTTAATCTGTAACTTATTTAAAAGAAACATTGAGTTGCCAGATCTCATATGATCTAATAACTATTATTCACTTACGCTTCCTATTTATGGCCAATTACAAGCCTGATTACTCGCACCAGAATCAATTTATTGCCGTTGATTTTTCTGCGCAAATCCTCCCCGGTACATTCGAGTTCGCATTAAGCCACATTGCCGATAACCACTTAGATTTAACTGCATTTGATAGCCTCTATAAAAATGATAAAGGCGGCAGCGCTGCCTATTCTCCTGCCATCATGCTTAACATTATCTTGTTTGCATATAGCCGCGGTTATATATCAAGTCGTCGGATTGCTAAGGCCTGTCAAACTAATATCACGTTTATGGCTTTATCTGGTGACGCACAACCTCACTTTACTTCAATTGCCAGCTTTGTCGCCAATATGAGTGATTATATTGAGCCGTTATTAACCCAAGTCTTAATGATTTGTGAACAGGAAAACCTAATTGGCCACAACATGTTTACCATTGATGGCTGTAAAATATCATCTAATGCCAGTAAAGAATGGAGTGGTACACATCAAGAACTAAACAAAAAGCCAAACGACTCAGACGCGCAAGCAAACGCATTATCGCGTCACATAAAGCACAAGATGAACAATCTGAAAACGACATTAAATACTCGAGAGCCCAAAATTGCATTTATGCTCCGCTCAGATAATTTAGATTCAATGGCTTTAGCAGCCAATGAATTGAAAACACACTTAGCCACTTACGATGATATTTTTATGGTACGGGATAGCCTAGATAAAGGTAATAAAGAAATCATCCTCACCCTCAAAAATGGCGTCCAAACAAGTAAGGCAAGCTTTTTTTGGGCAAGAAGTACAACGACTACCCCGCGAAGGGGGTGATGTCAAAGTGAGAGTTCGATACTCCCGAACTGAGCGAGAGGCATTAGATTCACTGTATAAAATAAAAATTAGAATGCGAGATGGTCGAGAAATTCCATTAATTTCAATTGTCGACCTAGAAATTAAACCAGGCATAAATCGGATATTAAGGCGAGATGGGAAAAAAATAGTCTGGGTTTGGGCTGAATATAATGGCACAAATAAACAAGCACTGATCAGTAAAATTAAACAAGAGTTTTTCCCTGGATGGCTCAAGCGCAACCCTGAAATATCGACCGATGGCTTTGGCCGTAATCAGGATGAAGAAGCATTTATTAATACTGTTATATATTACGAAGGCTTAGCGCTGATCATCACATATATGCTAATGGCGATTGCATTTAAATCTTACATGCAACCATTTTTAATCATGTCTGCGATTCCATTTGCTTTTCTAGGCTCAGTATTGGGGCACTGGGGACATCAAATTTATTACGGTGCCTTTTCGATGTTAGGTATTTTAGCTGCCAGTGGCGTTGTGGTTAATGACAACTTAGTGTTAATAGATTGCCTCAATAAATTAAGAGCAAAAGGATATCAACCAGCCGTCGCTGCATTAGAAGCAGGTCGGCTACGCTTTCGCCCTATTCTGTTAACCTCAATTACTACTTTTATCGGTTTAATTCCGATGCTATCAGGTGACAATGAACAATCAAAATTTTTAGTGCCTTGTTTATATTTATGTGCTACAGACATAAAAGCTAAGAGTAAAGTGTTATTTAACTGGTGATGCAACTTGGATAAACCCGATAGCAGACAAATTACTCAATAACAGAATATATAAATACGAATCGCTAAAAGTAGGTGGACAAATAATAATAAATATTGGCTTAGTTTGAGGAGGTAAGAAAAACGACTGAGTGTTAGAAAACCACGTTTTTTCTTCCTCCTTTATATCTAAACTCAACTAAAAGGCGGTAGGAAAAACGATTGAGTGTTAGAAAGCCACGTTTTTTCTTCCACCTTTATATCTAAACTCAACTAAAAGGCGGTAGGAAAAACGACTGAGTATTAGAAAGCCACGTTTTTTCTTCCACCTTTATATCTAAACTCAACTAAAAGGCGGTAGGAAAAACGACTGAGTGTTAGAAAGCCACATTTTTTCTTCCACCTTTATATCTAAACTCAACTAAAAGGCGGTAGGAAAAACGACTGAGTGTTAGAAAGATACGTTTTTTCTTCCACCTTTATATCTACAGTCAACTTAAAGCGGTAGGAAAAACGACTGGATGTCGGAAAGATACGTTTTTTCTTCCA
>NZ_JAOPFU010000021.1 GCF_025515275.1 Catenovulum sp. 2E275 | reverse complement strand
GCGTCAATAGCTAGTCTATTGCAAGTGAATTTAACGCAGTACCCGCGAAAAAAGGCCGTTTGAAACATATTCATTAAACCGAATTGAGGTTAATTAAATAGTTTAAATTTGAGGCAGTTTTAATGCGTAGTGCAATCACGCTTGATGCAATCAGGGTACTTGAAGCCATTGAACAAAAAGGCAGTTTTGCCGCAGCCGCCGAAGCTTTATTTAAAGTACCCTCAGCGCTAACTTACACAGTGCAAAAATTAGAAGCTGATTTAGGGGTTAGTATTTTTGATCGTTCAAATAAACGCGCTGTACTCACCCCAGCTGGCCGCTTAATTTTGGAAGAAGGCGTTAGTTTATTGCAGGCCGCCAGTAAACTGGAAGATAAGGTTCATCAACTGGAATCTGGTTGGGAAACAAAATTAACAATCGCCAAAGATACGATTATTCCAGACTCAAAATTATTTGAAATCATTAATCAATTTAATCAGTTAGATAAACAAGTTGAAATTCAGGTAACCGAAGAGGTATTAGGTGGCAGTTGGGATGCGCTACATACCAAGCGGGCAGATATTGCGATAGGCTTAACCGGTGAACTGCCAAAAGGCCAGTATGATATTTACAATATTGGCTCGATTGAGTTTGCTTTTGCGGTTGCCAATAACCATCCACTGGCTGATTTTATTGGTTTAGTTGAGGCTGAACATATCAAGCAGTATCCAAGTATTATTGTAACCGACAGCTCACGTACCCTGCCCGGTCGCTCAACTGGCTTATTTGACAGCAAACAAACCATCAAAGTGAGCAATATGCAAAGTAAAATTCAGGCTCAAATACAAGGAGTTGGGATTGGTTTTTTACCTTTGCATTTAATAAAAAACCAACTTAATAATGGCGAGTTAATTGCCAAAGCCTGTGCTATTCCACGCCCGCCAATGCCGGTTTATTTTGCAATGTTAAAAGGTAAACAAGGTAAAGCTGTGCAATGGTTTAGTCAGCAGCTAAAACAAATTAACTGGTTTTAATTTTTACATTTTAGACTCAATAAACGCCTGCATTGCTTGTATTGGCCAAATCGTATCGCTTTGGCCTTTGGCAGAATAAGGCATTTCATTTAACCAAGCCGATGCCGCTTTTGGTGATAATTCACTTATTTTTATCTGATCATAATCCAATAAATTATCAATTAAGCCTTTCATTTTACGCATTGTACCTTGCACTGAACGACTGCAATTTGAATCAAATCTAAGTGGTGTTAATAATTTAGTTGCGGCATCTATTACCGCAAACGGAAAATCTAATTTTAATAAGGTATTAATAAAACCTTCAACAAATAAGCTCTCTAAATCAGCAAAATCCGCTTTTTGTACACAAGGCATAATTAAACCAAATCGGGTGTGATCATGAACAAAAATGATGCATTTTCTATTTTGGATTAAAACCAAATTAGCATGCCATTGGCCTAAATTAGGCACATCATTTTGTTCCAATTGGATTTGAGCACCGGGAAATACAATAACATTGTCCGGCAATTGCTCAGCTAATGGCAAAGATGACGTTAAATTTTGTATTTTTTGATGATCCGGCAACTCAGCCATTAATTTTTTAGTGCAATGCACCAACATATAAAAACCTTAGGTAAATAACCTTAACTCTGGATAAATAATTTAATGCTCAACTAAAGATTTAGTTTGCCATCTGCCACTGCGCCAACGCCAAAACATAAGCAAACCGCGTGTCCATTCATCCATAGCTAATGCAATCCAAATACCAATTAATCCAAAGTCTAAATAAATACCAAAAAAGTAAGCAAAAGGAACCGCAATGCCCCACATTGAAAATAAACCAACATAGAGCGGGAATCTAGCATCACCGGTTGCTCTAAGCGCATTAATTACAATTAAATTAAATGCTCTGCCCGGTTCCATAAATAAAGTAATAACAAATAAGGTACTAACTAAAGTAATAATTTGCAGTTCATCGGTAAATAAACTAATAATTTGTTCACCATAAAAATACGCACTAAACGCAACAATTGCGGTAACAATAAACCCTAAACGCAGAGCTTTATATAACTGTCGATAAGCTTGCTGTAATTTACCTGCACCAACCATGTGGCCAATAATAATTTCGTTAGCTAAACCAATAGATAAATTAAATAACAAAATAAAGGTGCAAATTTGAAAATAAAATGAATGCGCGGCAAGCGTTTTATCACCCATAAGTGCGACAAATGAAGTGATAACCATAAACTGCAACATCCAAGATACGTTTTCACCGGCAGCCGGTAAACCTATGTGGAATATTTTTTTCAGCATTTTGCTGTCTGGTTTTAAAATGGCTGCTAAATTAAATGAAATACCTGTGTATTTAAATAATAAATAAGCCAGCACCACGACTCCAATCACTCGGCCTGTAACTGTGCTAATAGCAACACCAGCAACGCCCATTTCGGGTAAACCAAACCAGCCATACAATAATAATAAGTTGCCAAAAAATGTAATTACATTCATCAGCAAAGTTACCCACATAGCTTGCAAAGTAAAACCATGCGCGCGAATCGCCGCAGCTAAACATAAAGCAACAGCTTCGGGTAATAAGCATAAACCTATAATTTGTAAATAAATTTTACCATCAGACATTAAGTTTTCTGGCAAATTCATTAAACTTAAAATACTGCTGGCACCCAATATAATGCCGCTGGCAGCGGCCAAACCTAATACAAAATTAAAACCAATCGAAGAATAAACAACGGTTTGCGCTGCATTTGAGTTTTTAGCGCCTAAATATTGAGTAATCACCACGCTGGCACCAATGGTAACAAAACCAAAAGAGGTAATTGCCAACTGAAAAACCTGATTACCGACCGCTAAAGCGGCAACACCTTGGTAAGAAACATGGCCAATCATAAAAGTATTGAGTGCACCGGTTAAAAAATGCAGTGCAAAATCAATAAAAAGTGGCCAAGTAAGTTTAAACAGAGAATGAGACTGAGCGTTTGAAGCTGCCATATAAAACCTTAAAACAATATTCAGGTAAAATTATAGTGCAGCTTATTAATCGATAATAATGATATTTTAGTGAATACGTATTTAACCAGAGGTGCGCATCAGGTTATTTAATTTATCCAAGCTTTTAAGTTATCTTTAATTAAGCCCACTAGCATTTCAATATGTTGCGCATCCGCATTTAACGCCGGAATGTATTCAAATGTTTCGCCGCCAGCTTCAATAAAATATTCACGGTTTTCTTCATCAATTTCTTCAATGGTTTCAATACAATCAGCACTAAATCCGGGGCAAATCACTTGCACTGATTTAACGCCTTTTGCTGGTAATGCTTTTAAAGTTTGATCAGTATAAGGTTTTAACCATTCTTCACGACCAAATCGACTTTGAAATGTTGTCAAAAATTCATTTTCAGCCAAACCTAAATTGTCAGCAACCAAAGCAGATGTTTGATAACACTCAGCCTGATACGGATCGCCATTGGTAACATAACGTTTAGGAATACCGTGATATGAAAAAATTAACTTATCGGCACGGCCATGTTGCGCCCAATGCGCACGTACTTTATCAGCCAATGCCTGAATATAAGCAGGGTTATCATGGTAATGACTAATAAATTTAAAATCCGGTAATAAACGTCTTTGAGTGAAATCCTGCGCGATAGCATCAAAAGTAGATGCCGTTGTGGTGGCCGAATATTGCGGATATAAAGGTAAAACTAATAACTGGCGCGCGCCTTGTTCAAATAATTTGTCTAAAGTAGCAGTAACGGAAGGTTCGCCATAACGCATTGCATATTCAACAACCACTTTATCGCCAAAATCCATGTTTAATTTTTCTGCTATTTTTTGTTGCTGAGCTTGAGTATGTACCAATAAAGGAGAACCCTGCTCTGTCCACACACCTTGATAAGCTTTAGCAGAACGCGCAGGCCTAAAATTTAAGATGACTCCATTAAGCACTAACCACCATAACAATCTGGGTGCTTCAACTATTCTTGGATCAGATAAAAACTGCTTTAAATACTTTTTTAATTCAGCTTTAGTTGGTGCAGCAGGTGTACCAAGGTTTGTAATTAATACCCCTACTTTTGCTGGCTTGTTAGGCTCAAAATCAGAAAAATTTTTATATTTCATAATAAATCAAATATTAACCCAGACGATAATTTATAAAATAAACAAAGTTAAAAACCACTTTTGTAAACAAAAATAAACAGTAGTTTTTAAGCTTAATACTCATTAGTTATTGTTTTAATACTAACACTCAATCACTTTAGACCAATATAAAATTAATTATTAGCGGGTTTTAGTTCCTTATCTGCAAAAAATTAGAAAAAAATGAAAAAAATTTATTTGTCTGAAAAACATACAATTTTTACTCAAAACAATAAATTGTTTATTAAATATACAAAACACAGGATCTCAATAAAAATGCGGCTGATCAGAATTTGATCAAAGGTTGATCAAAGCTTGATCACTTGATCATCACACCTTATCCACATTTACAGTTAATAATTATCCCCTATGTGGATAAATACTGTATAAAAGGTGATCAAACTTTGATCAACTCAGGGATAAAATTAGAGGGGGTTTTGGCATGTGGATAAAAGCATGTTTTATATCCATCTTGATCAGAGATTGATCAATTGTTGATCACTAATTATTCAATTTCTAATTTGCTGATCTTTTTGATCTTTTTTGGCTTATCAACAGATCTTGGCGATCCTAATAGTAACAATAATAAGATCTTTATATATAAATATATATTTAATTATTAATTTACTCGCTGCTTTAAAAGCTTCTAAAAAATACCAAGAAAAAAATTGTGTTTGGCTATTTATAAATTCAAGTACAATAGAAAGTCATAAATTAAATTTTAATTCGGCTGAATCATTCAGAAGCTAGCATCTTTAAGCCTTTTGGGTATAAAATAGCCGCCCATTTTTCCAGATCCAAAAGAGACAAGTTATATGCAGTCATTTGAGCAAAGTTTTGATGTCATTGTTGTTGGTGGAGGTCATGCAGGAACAGAAGCTGCTATGGCATCAGCCCGAATGGGTCAAAATACCTTGTTATTAACCCATAATGTAGAAACATTAGGACAAATGTCTTGTAATCCGGCTATTGGCGGAATTGGTAAAGGTCATCTGGTAAAAGAAATTGACGCTTTAGGTGGGTTAATGGCTAAAGCGGCTGATTTAGGTGGTATTCAGTTCAGAACGCTTAATTCAAGTAAAGGTCCAGCTGTTCGTGCAACCCGTGCGCAAGCAGATCGCCAGTTATATCGAGCGGCTGTACGCAGCGCACTTGAAAATCAGCAAAATTTAAAAATATTCCAACAAGCCTGTGACGATTTAATTGTTGAAAACGAGCAAGTCAAAGGTGTTGTGACCCAAATGGGTCTAAAGTTTTATGCAAAATCAGTTGTTTTAACAACAGGTACATTCTTGGGTGGCCAAATCCATATTGGTTTACAAAATTACAGCGGTGGTCGTGCCGGCGATCCACCATCCATTGCTTTGGCAAACCGTTTACGCGAATTACCATTTCGGGTTGGCCGTTTAAAAACGGGGACTCCACCAAGAATTGATGCCCGTACTGTTGATTTTTCGGTTATGCAGGAACAACCGGGTGATAATCCGGCTCCGGTATTTTCGTTTATGGGTAAAGTGTCTGATCATCCAAGACAAATTCCGTGTTTTATCACTCATACCAACGAGCAAACTCATGAAATTATTCGAGGTGGTTTAGACAGATCGCCTATGTATTCTGGTGTGATTGAAGGTATTGGGCCAAGATATTGCCCGTCGATTGAAGATAAAATAGTTCGTTTTGCTGATAAACAATCACATCAGATTTTTATTGAACCAGAAGGACTAACCACACACGAGTTATATCCTAATGGTATTTCAACCAGTTTGCCGTTTGATGTGCAGTTAGGCATAGTTCATTCAATCAAAGGTATGGAAAATGCGCATATTACGCGTCCGGGTTATGCAATTGAATACGACTTTTTTGATCCGCGCGATTTAAAACAAACCTTAGAAACTAAATTTATCAAAGGTTTATTTTTTGCAGGTCAAATTAACGGCACTACAGGGTATGAAGAAGCCGGTGCTCAAGGTTTAATGGCCGGTGCTAATGCTGCATTGTTTGCTCAAGAAAAAGAAGGCTTTAGTTTACGCCGTGATCACGCTTATCTTGGTGTGTTAATTGATGATTTAACAACACTTGGCACTAAAGAACCATACCGCATGTTTACCAGCCGTGCTGAATACCGATTATTGTTGCGTGAAGACAACGCCGATATTCGATTAACTGAGCTTGGTCGCCAAATTGGCTTGGTTGATGATCAACGCTGGGCGTTTTTCTCAACTAAAATTGAAAATATTGAGAAAGAAAAACAAAGACTTAAATCAACTTGGGTACACCCAAAACACGAAGGGTTAGCACAAGTTAATGCGATGACAAAAAATCCGTTAACGCGTGAACATAGTTTGGAAGATTTAATTAAACGACCAGAATTAAATTACGAAAAATTAAGTCAAATTGAATCTTTAGGCCCTTGGTTAAACGATGTTCAAGAAGGCGAACAGGTTGAAGTTCAATTAAAATACGAAGGCTATATTGAGCGCCAAAAAGATGAAATTGAACGTACAATTCGTAATGAAAACACTAAGTTACCTGCTGATTTTGATTACAGTACAGTATCTGGTTTATCTAACGAAGTCGTTGCTAAATTAAAAGAATTTAAACCAGAAACCATAGGTCAGGCATCTCGTATTTCCGGTATTACCCCAGCGGCTGTTTCCTTGCTATTGGTCAGTTTGAAAAAACAAGGTTTGTTGAGGAAATCAGCTTAGATGTCGGATTTGCTAAAAAAGTTAGAAGCTCATTTAGCTGAAATGGAAATTTCAGCTACTGAGTTACAAAAAAATCAGCTAGTTGGTTTTGTTGAGCAACTGCACAAATGGAACAAAGCGTATAACTTAACCTCGGTACGCGATCCAATGGAAATGATCACTCGTCACATTTCTGATTCTGTTGCATTACTCAAATTATTACCGCAACAACAAAATTATATCGACGTAGGCACAGGTCCGGGTTTGCCCGGTGTACCGCTGGCGATTATGATGCCAGACAGTCAATTTGTTTTGTTAGATAGCTTAGGTAAACGCACGCGTTTTATTCAACAAACGATTTTTGAATTAGGTATAAAAAACGTAAAACCGGTACAAAGCCGGGTTGAAGATTTTATCCCCGAAAATAAATTTGATGGTGTACTCAGCCGAGCATTTGCTTCGCTTGAAGACATGCTGACTTGGTGTCAGCATTTAGTAAAACCTGAAACCGGTCGTTTTTTTGCGATGAAAGGCATTTACCCGTCGACAGAAATTGATACACTTGCACCAGAATTTGAATTAGAAAAAGTAAGTAAGCTCAATGTCCCACAATTGAACGAAGAACGTCATCTTGTGGAAATTAAACTAAAATAACGGAGTTGCTGTCATGGGTAAAACTATTGCGATTGCGAATCAAAAAGGTGGTGTGGGTAAAACCACAACGGCAGTAAATTTAGCTGCATCTATGGCTGCTACCAAACGCAAAATTTTATTGATCGACTTAGATCCGCAAGGCAATGCAACTGTGGGCAGCGGTGTTGATAAATACGATGCTCCTGCGACTTCTTACGAATTATTAATTGACGAAAAACCTCTACCTGAGGTGATTATCAGTAAAACTTCAGGCAAATATGATTTAATCGCTGCAAACTCAGATGTTACCGCTGTTGAAATTAAACTGATGGAATGTTTTGCGCGTGAGCTTAGATTGCGCAATGCGTTAGCTGAATACAAAAATAATTATGATTTTATTATTATTGACTGCCCGCCTTCACTGAATATGCTCACGGTTAACGCAATGGCTGCGGCTGATTCGGTACTTGTACCGATGCAATGTGAATATTATGCGCTTGAAGGGATTACCGCGTTAAAAGATACCATTGAAAAATTGGCTGCGGTGGTTAATCCTAATTTACGGATTGAGGGGGTGCTTCGTACTATGTACGATCCGCGTAATCGTCTTGCAAATGATGTTTCTGAACAACTTAAAAAACACTTTGGAGAAAAAGTATATCGAACCGTTATTCCACGAAATGTTCGTTTAGCCGAAGCGCCTAGTTTTGGCGAACCTGTAATGTATTATGATAAAACATCAACCGGAGCTAAAGCTTATCTGGCATTGGCTGGTGAAATGATCCGCAAAAGCGAAAAAGAAAAATCAAAACAAGTAGCATAGCTTTTTATAAAATTTTAGGTAAATTCAATGTCGGTAAAAAAACGAGGTTTAGGTAGAGGTTTAGACGCCCTATTAGCCACGAGTCACTCAGTTAAATCAGAAAATAGCCCGCAGGCAGATGAAAACAACCAACAAGTTAATCTTGCTGCTGAAAAAAATGAGTTACACAAATTACCGATAGAGTTTTTAAAACCGGGTAAATATCAACCAAGAAAAGATATGTCACCGGAAGCGTTAGAAGAATTAGCCAGCTCCATCCGCGCTCAAGGTATTATTCAACCAATTGTGGTGCGCCAACTTGAATCTAGTAATGAGTATGAAATTATCGCCGGTGAACGACGTTGGCGTGCTGCTCAACTTGCTAAGTTAGATACGGTTCCTTGTTTAGTTAAGAAAATCCCAGATGAAGCCGCGGTTGCAATTGCACTTATTGAAAATATTCAGCGTGAAGATTTAAATGCGATGGAAGAGGCGATCGCACTTGATCGTTTATTAACGGAATTTGAGTTAACTCATCAGCAAGTTGCTGACGCGGTTGGTAAATCCAGAACGACTGTCACTAACCTATTGCGTTTAAATTCGCTTGAAGATGAAGTTAAAACTTTACTTGAACATGGCGATATTGAAATGGGCCATGCCCGATGTTTATTAGCTTTAACCGGTGATACTCAAATTGAAACAGGACGTTTAGTTGCTGCTAAAGGATTAACGGTACGCGATACCGAAAAGCTAGTGAATAAATTACTTCAGCCGCCGGCTGAAAAAACTCCTCAAAAACCTGATCCAAATATTGAGCATTTACAAAATGAAATATCAGAAATGATTGGCTCGGGTGTCAAAATCAGTCATAATCGCGCAGGTAAAGGTAAGATGGTTATCGACTTTGCTAATTTAGATGCGTTAGATGGGATTATTGCCCGCTTAAAGCAAAAATAATTAAGAAATAACTAAAACTATAAATTTATATTAACGCAGACTGCATTTTTATTCATTTTTTTAAGTGCGAATCAATACGGTTTATATTGAAAATACGGGATAATTCTGTATACTCTGCGCAAAATTTTGCATCAGATTTGTGCGTTTAGACACAAAATAGGTGCTAACCAGCAAATTAAAGAGTTTTATATTTTGAATAAACTGGCCTTAGCGGGTTTTTTAACCGCATGTAAAATAATAGGTTTTCAGTTTTTAGTTGTTGCTTTAATCAGCTTGGTTATTTTATTTATACAAAACAAAGATGCAGCTGTGTCTACACTTGTGGGTGGTTGTTGTGGTGTTTTGCCTAATTTTATCTTAGCGGGATTTTTATTTTCTACCGCAGGGGCTACACAACTCAAAACAACCATGCGCCGATTTTATCGAGGCAGCACGTTAAAATTGGTGATTACAAGTTTGGTACTTGCAATTATTTTAAAATCACAGCTATTTTTAGTGGGTTTTGTATTTTTTGGCTTTGCAGTTGCGCTGGTTGCGCATGTATTAGCACCGAATTCTTTTCATTAACTTTATTGGGAAACAACAATGGCAGCAAATGGTGAAGCCCTTACTACTCAGGGTTATATCCAGCACCACTTAACCAACGCCTCTGTAGGTGAAGGTTTTTGGACATGGCATGTCGATACTTTGGCATGGTCTGTTCTGCTTGGTCTGGTATTTATCCTTTCGTTCCGCAGTGTTGCAAAAAAAGCAACTGTGGGTGTTCCTGGCAAGTTTCAATGTGTCGTTGAAATGATTGTCGAATTTGTCGCAGGTAGCGTACGCGATACCTTTCACGGCAAAAATCCATTAATTGCACCTTTATCACTGACTATTTTCATGTGGGTGTTATTAATGAACTTTATGGATCTTATCCCGGTTGACTTCTTACCGTCTTTTGCACAATTCATTGGTGGCCAGTTAGGTTACGATCCGCATCATGTTTACATGAAGGTTGTACCAACTACTGACTTAAACACCACTTTAGCACTTGCTTTAGGTGTATTTGCCTTAATGATTTATTATTCAATTAAAATCAAAGGCTTAGGTGGTTTCTTAAAAGAGCTTTATGCTCATCCGTTTAATACACCTTGGTTATACTGGTTTAACTTTATTCTTGAAACAATCGCATTAATTGCTAAACCTATGTCGTTAGCTCTGCGTTTGTTTGGTAACTTGTATGCTGGTGAGCTTATCTTTATTTTGATAGCTGGCTTAATCGGTATTTGGCAGTTACCTGCTCACTTTATTTGGGCTGCGTTCCACTTATTAGTTATTCCGCTTCAAGCTTTCATTTTCATGATGTTAAGTATCGTGTATTTAAGCTTGGCGCACGAAGATCACTAACTTTTCGGGACTAAAGTTAGACAGCTAACGCTGGCCCCGAAGGGTTTAGGGCAGGATGCCCAAACAAGTTTTTTATTTACTTTAATTTTTTAAACTTTAACTTTCTATAATTTGGAGAAAAACATGTTATACATCGCTGTTGCATTGTTAATCGGTTTAGGTGCATTAGGTACTGCTATCGGTTTCGGTCTTTTAGGTGGTAAATTCTTAGAGTCTGCTGCTCGTCAACCTGAGTTAGCACCTCAATTACAAGTTAAAATGTTCATCGTTGCGGGTCTTATCGATGCTATCGCTATGATCGGTGTTGCGATCGCATTGTACTTATTGTTCGTGGTTGGCGCTTAATTTTAAAATTTAAGTATTTCTCGAACAATTAATTAAGGAGGCGCGGTTGTGAATATCAACGCCACTCTACTAGGCGAATTAATTGCATTTATCTTCTTTGTTTGGTTCACAATGAAATACGTGTGGCCACCATTGAATGGCGCAATTGAAGATCGTCAGAAAAAAATTGCAGATGGTTTAGAAGCTTCTGAACAAGCTGAAAAAGATTTAGAGTTAGCTAAAAAAGAAGCTGCTGTTAAATTGAAAGAAGCTAAAGAGCAAGCTGCTGCCATCATTGAACAAGCTAAAAAACGCGAAGCACAAATCATTGACGAAGCGGCTGATAAAGCGCGTGCCGAAAATGATAAGATTCTAGCTCAAGGTCAAGCTGACTTAGAAGCTGAGCGTAACCGTGCTCGTGCTGAATTACGTCAACAAGTTGCTGTTTTAGCGGTTGCTGGCGCAGAAAAAATTCTAGCACGTTCTATCGATGCTAAGGCTCATGCGGATATTCTTGACCAGTTGGTTGAGGAATTATAAGGGGTAATTATTATGTCTGAATTGACAACTATTGCCCGACCATACGCAAGAGCCGCGTTTGATTATGCTGTTGAGCAAAGTGCTGTTGAAAAATGGCAATCAATGTTAGTGTTTGCGGCTGAAGTTTCTAAAAACGAAACTATGCAGCAGTTATTAACGAGTTCAGCTAATGCTGAGCAAGTTGCGCAAATCTTCGTTGGTGTTTGTGAAGATCAGCTTGACCTAAATGGTCAGAACTTAATCAAACTTATGGCTGAAAATAAACGTTTGGCTTCGTTACCTGAAGTTGTAACTTTATTTTCTGAACTAAAAGACGAATATGAAAAAACAGTTGAAGTTTTTGTTACCTCAGCTGTTGAATTGTCTACTGCGCAACAAAGCAGTTTAGTTCAATCGTTAGAAAAACGTTTAGCCAGAAAAGTTAAGCTTAATTGTCGTGTTGATGAATCAGTGGTTGGCGGTTTATTAATTAAAGCCGGTGACATGGTTATTGACAGCACGATTCGCGGAAAATTGGATCGACTGAACACAGCGTTACAGTCGTAGGGGATTAGAGCATGCAACTGAATTCCACTGAAATTGCCGAACTGATCAAAAAACGTATTGAAAAGTTCGAAATCGTCAGTGAAGCTCGTAACGAAGGTACTATCGTATCTGTTACTGACGGTATCATCCGCATTCACGGTTTAGCCGATGTAATGCAAGGTGAGATGATTGAGCTTCCAGGTAGCCGTTATGCTATCGCATTAAACTTAGAAAGAGACTCTGTTGGTGCTGTTGTTATGGGTCCTTATGCTGACCTACAAGAAGGCACTAAAGTTAAAGGTACAGGCCGTATCTTAGAAGTTCCAGTTGGTCCAGGTCTTTTAGGCCGTGTGGTAAACACTTTAGGTCAAGCAATTGACGGTAAAGGTCCAATTGAGAATGACGGTTTTGAACCTGTTGAAAAAATTGCACCGGGTGTAATCGATCGTCAATCTGTTGATGAGCCTCTGCAAACTGGTTATAAAGCAATCGACTCAATGGTTCCAATCGGGCGTGGTCAGCGTGAGCTTATCATCGGTGACCGTCAAATTGGTAAATCTGCTGTTGCTATCGATGCTATCATCAACCAAAAAGGTACTGGTGTTAAATGTATCTATGTTGCGATTGGTCAAAAAGCATCAACGCTTGCAAACGTAGTACGTAAATTAGAAGAGCACGGTGCGTTAGAGCATACCATTATTGTTGCTGCAAACGCTTCTGAATCTGCGGCGCTTCAATACCTAGCTCCTTATGCTGGTTGTACTATGGGTGAATACTTCCGTGACCGTGGTCAAGATGCGTTAATCGTTTACGATGACTTATCTAAGCAAGCGGTTGCTTATCGTCAAGTTTCACTATTATTACGTCGTCCACCAGGACGTGAAGCTTACCCAGGTGACGTTTTCTATCTTCACTCACGTTTACTTGAGCGTGCATCTCGCGTTAATGCAGATTACGTTGAAAAGTATACCAACGGTGAAGTTAAAGGTAAGACTGGTTCATTAACTGCTTTACCTATCATCGAAACTCAAGCTGGTGACGTTTCTGCATTCGTACCTACTAACGTAATTTCAATTACTGACGGTCAGATCTTCTTAGAAACTGGCATGTTCAACTCGGGTATCCGTCCGGCAATTAACGCTGGTATTTCGGTATCTCGTGTAGGTGGTGCTGCACAAACTAAAATCATCAAAAAATTAGGCGGTGGTATTCGTCTAGCTTTAGCTCAGTATCGTGAATTAGCAGCCTTTGCTCAATTCGCTTCTGATTTAGATGACGCAACTCGCGCTCAGTTAGAGCACGGTCAACGCGTTACTGAATTAATGAAGCAGAAGCAATTTGCTCCATTGAGTGTCAGTTTGATGGCTGTTTCTCTGTTCGCAGCGGATAAAGGTTTCTTAAATGATATTTCATTAGATAAGATCCTTGATTTCGAAGCGGCGCTTCACTCTTATATGAAGTCTGAGCATGCAGAATTAATGGGTAAAATCGATGAGAAAGGCGACTATAACGCTGACATCGAAGCTGCATTAAAAGCTGCTTTAGAAACTTTCAAATCGACTCAAACTTGGTAATAGTCTGAGTCTACGATTAATTTAATCGGAGTGAAGAGAAATGGCCGGCGCTAAAGAGATAAAAGGTAAAATTGGTAGTGTTCAAAACACTCAGAAGATTACCAGCGCAATGGAGATGGTTGCAGCGAGTAAAATGCGCAAAGCGCAAGATCGCATGACAGCTTCTCGTCCATACGCAGAAAATATGCGTAAGGTGATCGGTCATATGGCGCTTGGCAGCTTGGAATATAAACATGTTTATATGGAAGAGCGTGAAGTCAAGCGCGTTGGTTACATTGTTGTGTCTACAGACCGTGGTCTTTGTGGCGGCTTAAATACAAATGCATTTAAGCAAGTGCTAAAAGAGTACGCTGATTGGCGCAAAAAAGGTGTTGAAGTCGATTTTGGTGTGGTTGGCGCTAAGGCAACTGCATTCTTCAACAACTTTGGTGGCAAAATTGTTTCTCAGATTTCAGGTCTGGGCGACAAGCCATCGGTAACCGATTTAGTAGGTTCTGTACAAGTTATGCTAAAAGCGTATGAAGAAGGTCAAATTGATCGCTTATACGTAGTTTACAATAAGTTTGTAAACACCATGACACAGGCACCTAAGATCGATCAGCTTTTACCTTTGCCTAAGGCAGAGGATAACGAACTGAAACACAAGTGGGATTACATTTACGAACCTGATCCAAAAGCAATTTTAGAAGCTTTATTAGGTCGTTATATTGAATCTCAGGTATATCAGGCTGTAGTTGAAAACGTAGCGTCAGAAATGGCTGCTCGTATGGTTGCGATGAAAGCTGCAACCGATAACGCAGGCAACCTGATTAAAGAATTGCAATTAGTCTACAACAAAGCGCGTCAGGCGGCGATTACTCAAGAATTGAGTGAGATCGTTGCTGGTGCAGCGGCAGTTTAGGCAAAGGCAGCAACGATTTAGAGGAAAGATAATGAGTTCAGGTCTAGTCGTTCAAGTCATCGGCGCGGTTGTGGACATTGAGTTTCCACAAAATGCAGTACCGCAAGTATACGATGCGTTGAAAGTAGAAGAAGGCGATATCGCTGGTTTGACTGTAGAAGTACAGCAACAATTAGGTGGTGGTGTTGTTCGTGGCATCGCTATGGGTTCTTCAGACGGTTTACGTCGTGGTCTTAAAGTTGTTAACACTGGTGCACCTGTTTCTGTACCTGTAGGTGTTAAAACTTTAGGTCGTATCATGGACGTTTTAGGTAACCCAATTGATGAAGCGGGTCCTATTGGTGAAGAAGAGCGTTGGTCAATCCACCGCGAAGCACCAAGCTATGAAGATCAAGCCAACTCTAACGATTTGTTAGAAACAGGTATTAAAGTAATCGACTTAGTATGTCCATTCGCTAAGGGTGGTAAAGTTGGTTTATTCGGTGGTGCCGGTGTAGGTAAAACCGTAAACATGATGGAACTTATCCGTAACATCGCTATCGAGCACAGTGGTTACTCTGTATTCGCTGGTGTTGGTGAGCGTACTCGTGAAGGTAATGACTTCTATCATGAAATGAACGATTCTAACGTACTTGATAAAGTAGCGTTAGTTTACGGTCAGATGAACGAGCCACCAGGAAACCGTTTACGTGTTGCGTTAACTGGTTTGACTATGGCTGAAAAATTCCGTGACGAAGGTCGTGACGTATTATTCTTCGTAGATAACATCTACCGTTATACACTTGCTGGTACTGAGGTATCTGCATTGTTAGGTCGTATGCCATCTGCGGTAGGTTATCAGCCTACTCTTGCTGAAGAAATGGGTGTTTTACAGGAGCGTATTACTTCTACTAAAACTGGTTCAATCACTTCAATCCAAGCGGTATATGTACCTGCGGATGACTTGACTGACCCATCACCAGCAACGACCTTCTCTCACTTAGATGCGACAGTTGTATTATCTCGTAACATCGCTGCATTAGGTATTTACCCTGCAATCGATCCACTAGATTCAACTTCACGTCAGTTAGATCCGTTAGTAGTAGGTCAAGAGCACTATGACACAGCTCGTGGTGTACAGATCGTATTACAACGTTACAAAGAACTTAAAGATATCATCGCTATCTTAGGTATGGATGAATTATCTGAAGAAGATAAGCAAGTTGTAGCTCGTGCTCGTAAGATCCAGCGCTTCTTATCTCAACCGTTCTTCGTAGCAGAAGTATTTAACAGTGTACCGGGTCGTTATGTATCATTAAAAGATACAATTTCTGGCTTTAAAGGCATTTTAGCTGGTGAGTATGATCACTTACCTGAGCAAGCTTTCTATATGGTTGGTCCAATAGAAGAAGCTGTTGAAAAAGCTAAAAGCTTATAATTAAACCGGAGGTAAAAGGTGGCAGCTATGACAACTCATTTAGACGTAGTCAGCGCCGAAGAAAAAATCTTCTCCGGTTTAGTTGAGTCAATTCAGGTAAGCGGTGTGGAAGGTGAGCTTGGCGTACAATACGGCCATGCTCCTTTAATCACACCAATTAAGCCTGGTATGATTAAATTAGTTAAACAGTTTGGCGAAGAAGAGCTGATCTATTTATCTGGCGGTGTACTTGAAGTTCAACCAAACGGCATTGTTGTTTTGGCTGACGTTGCAGTACGCGGTGAAGATTTAGATGAACAGGCAGCTTTAGATGCTAAACGTCGTGCAGAAGAGCATATTCACAATTCATCTTCTGATTTGAACTATGCAGAAGCAGCTATGGAGCTTGCTAAAGCAGTTGCCCAAATCAGAATTATTGAAGAAATGCGCCGCCGCACAAAATAACTAATTAATTATAAAGTTAGTTAAATACTAAAAAAGGACAGCAATTGCTGTCCTTTTTGTTATGGTATGTTTGAGCAACTAAAACTTAAAAGCACTGTAAAGCCATAGCCGCAGCTGATGTTCTATTTTCTACTCCGAGCTTTTTAAATATCTGCTCTAAGTGTTTGTTGACGGTTCTTGGGCTCATACTAAGTACAGTGGCTATTTCTCTATTGGTTTTCCCTTTACTTATCCACAATAATACCTCTGATTCACGTTCTGTAAGTGGATACTTGTTACGCAGGATTACTGTTTCATCCGGTTGCTCTAAATCTGAAAGGCGTAGTAAAAATTCGTTATCATCAGTTTCGGATATATATTTTAATTCCAGTGGTTTTTGTGCGGCATTAATTCGCAATGGAAATTGCCTTTTATCAGGGTTTACAACAAAATTAGCCAACTTTTTAGCAAGACTTGTGGTGAGCCATTGCTCATCAGCACCAGCTAATTCAAATAATTGATAAGTTTGCGGAGTTGCCCATTTGATTTGCCCTACTTTGTTAACCGCAAATAAAAATTGCCCTGAATTATCTAACGCTTGCTGTGCATGTATGGTTATTTTTGCATTGGATAAATGGGACTGCATTCTGATGATCAATTCATCAGGGTTTATGGGCTTTGTTATATAATCAGTGCCGCCAGCCGCAAACCCTTTTTTTACACTTTGAGTATCACTCATACCTGTCATAAAAATGACAGGGGTATGTTTTAATAAGGGATTTTGTTTAATAATTTTACAAGCTTCAAAACCATCCATATTTGGCATCATTGCATCCATTAAAATAATATCAGGATGAATATTTTCAGCAATTGTTACAGCTTGTTGGCCTTCCATTGCTATTAATAATGTAAGGTTCTGCCCGTCTAATGCATCATTTAACATACTTAATGTTTCGGGTGAATCATCTACTATCAGCACAACATTTTTTTGTTTTCTGTGCATTGTCATAGGGTTTCTCGCAAAATTTGACTTATCTGTTTAAATTGAAATTTATTACATAATATTAAAAGTTGACTGATAAATTCTGGTGTCGCAGAGTTATCTGTTTGGAGTTTTTTTAATTTACTTAACAGAGCTTTGTAATAGCCCATTTCACTAAGTGCCAATAGCTCATTTATTATATTTTCGGATAGCACTGGTATTTGCTGTTGAGGTTTATTCTTTTCATCAAATTGTTCTAGTGTTTCACTGGTTTTGTAGTTCCATTGTAAGTTTAAATGTTCCCCTATTTTTTCAATTAGAGTATCTAATTGGACTGGTTTTACGACATAATCATTATGAGCATGTTGAGTTGTATCTTGTAATTGATTTTCTCTGGCATCAGCTGAAACCATTATAATTGGGGTAAATAGTGATTTTTCTCGTAATAGACGAGTCAATTCAAAACCTGTCATGCCTGGCATAGATACGTCTAATAGAAATAGATCAGGTTGGCAGCCTTCTAATAAATTTAAGCATTCAAAACCATCAGCCGCTTCAACAATTGAAAATCCAAGTGTCGATAAAGTTTCTTTTATTAATCCTCGATGAGTTGGATCATCATCAACTAACATAATTAATTTATTATCTCCTGTGATACTGGTGATAACCTGATTAATACGGCTGGTTGAAATATAATTTTTACTTATACCACTTAGCATTAAAGAAACAGTAAATTGGCTGCCTTTGTCTTTTTTACTGTTGAGGGATATATGGCCGCCCATAATTTCGGTTAAAAGGTTCGTAATTGTTAATCCTAACCCCGTACCAGAAACATAAGGCTCTCCCGGTTTTCTAATTCGTTCAAAAGGTTTAAAAATTTTACTGTGTTCAGATTCATCTATGCCTACCCCAGTATCAGTAATAATAAATTTAGCTATTTCGTTTTTATAGATTACTTCAAATTTAACTTGCCCTTTATGGGTAAACTTAATCGCGTTAGATAACAAGTTGATTAATATTTGACGTAGACGTTTTTCATCTGTTCTGACAAATTCAGGTAAGTGTCCTTTAACTAAGTATATAAATTCAATAGACTTATTTTCTGCCTGTAGTTTAAACATACTGACAATTTGATTAAGTAAGGATGGTAAATGTACTTCATTTTTAATTAAATCTAATTTACCAGCCTCAATTTTTGAAATATCTAATAAACCTTCTATTAAGTCTGCAAGGTATTCACTACTTCGGCGTATCACACTTACCGCTTGCTCTGTTCGCTCCGGTGCTATTTTATTTTTTTCGAGTAGTTGGGCATAGCCTGATATTGCATTTAGCGGAGATCTAAGCTCATGGCTAATACCTGCTAAATATCGGCTTTTAGCTTGGTTTGCTGACTCTGCAATTTCTTTAGCTTGCTGCAACTCTTGATCTGTCTTCTTATGGGCTGATATTTCTTGTTTTAATAAACGGGTTTGCTGACGGGTTTCATTCATTGAAATACGTCGGCTTTCACTCATTAAAACAAATACCCAACAAATTACAGCGGCAATAATTATTAAAATAAATGATGACTTAACTAAAGCGCTAGTTAATAGCTCTTGATCTATCTGGGTTTCAATAACTATTTGAAAATAAATAAAAATTAATAATCCATAAATTAGAAAGCAGGCTAAAGTAATTAAGCCAATAAAACTGCAAATTCGGGTATTAATTCTATTTGCCCAGTTACGGGGTAATAATAATTTTATTAAATTTAAAAATTGGTCATAAAACCTTGAGTTAGATTTGCATTGATCATGACATCTTGTATCTAGCGCACAGCATAAAGAGCAAATAGAACCTGCATAAGCAGGACAAAATGACATATCTTCACGTTCGAAAGAATGTTCACAAATACAACATTTTAAAATAGCTGGTGCGGTTGAAGAAATAAGATTTGGTCTTGCAATATAAAACTTACCTTTACTGAGCCAAGCGATTAAAGGGGCTAAAACTAAAGTGGCTGCCAGCGTAACAAAAGAGGCTAATGCAGCCCATACCGGCCCATAAAAACCTAAATGTAGGTAAATGCCTAAAGCAGAAGCCAAAATCATCGAGCCAAAACCTACCGGATTAATGTCGTATAAGTGAGCTCGTTTAAATTCAATTTCTTGTGGGCGTAATTTTAGTGGTTTATTAATTGTTAAATCTGCAACCAAAGAGCCGACCCAAGCGACAGCGATTAAGCCATAAATTGACAGCGTTTTTTCCATAATTGCAAAAATTTCTAGCTCCATTAATAACAATGCAATAGCGACATTAAAGACTAGCCAGACAACCCGTCCTGGATGATTCTGAGTGACTCGTGAAAAAAAGTTAGACCAAGCAATTGAGCCAGCATAAGCATTAGTGACATTAATTTTGAGCTGAGATATCACCACAAATAGGCCAACCAAGCATAAAACTAAATTTGGATTATTACTTATATAGCTAAAAGCAACTAAATACATGTGATTGGGATCAACTGACTGTTGAACATTTAACCCATGCGACAATGCTAAATAGGCTAAAAACGAGCCAATTAAAATTTTTATAGCGCCAACCAAGATCCAACCAGGACCTGCAAAAATGAGCGCACAGAACCATTGTTTTTTCTGGTTTTCAGCCTGAGGTAAAAAACGCAAAAAATCGACTTGTTCCCCAACTTGGGCAATGAGGGAAAACATTATAGACGCGGCCGCACCAAAAAGTAGCAAGTGAAAATAGCCTGTTTGGCTATCTGCAACTGGGATTAATTCAAAGTGAGTCCAGTTTTCAAATGCTTGCCATTCATGAATGGCAATAAAAATCAGAGGTAAAATTTGTAAAACCAGCCAGACAGGCTGAGTTATACGCTGAAACCGACTAATTTGAGTTATTCCGTGGGTTACCAAAGGGATGACAATAACCGCGCAGACAAAATACCCTATGTATAAAGGTATATTTAATGTGAGTTGTAATGCCATTGCCATTATGGCTGCTTCTATGGCAAAAAATATAAAAGTAAAGCTGGCATATATAAGGGAGGTAATTGTTGAGCCTATATAACCAAAACCCGCGCCTCGAGTTAATAAATCTATATCAATGCCGTGTTTAGCTGCGTGATAACAAATGGGCAGTGCCGTTAAAAATATAATTAATGAGACAGTTAAAATAGCTAAAAAAGAATTAGTAAAACCATAAGATAGAGTCATAACACCACCAATGGCTTCCAACGCTAAAAATGAAATGGCACCAATTGCCGTAATCGCGATTTGTCCAGTTGACCAATTCCGTGCAGATTTTGCAGTAAATCGGAGCGAATAATCCTCCAACGTATGGTCAGCGACCCATTTGTTGTAATTTCGTCTAACTCGAAAAATATCTTGTTCTGCAGACATCTTATTACCTGATGATTCAATGTAAGGCGGTAGCTGAAGCAATGTATAAGCCAAATATTCATTTTAATTCTTATGGCTTTTGTAGAGCATTCATATACGTCAATTAACTTATAGCTATAAGTTGAATGTGCCAGGGCCAAATAACGCAGTTAACTGGGGTATTGAGCTAATTGTTGGAATATCACGAAAGTTTAGACTGATTTACAAGCGTAAGAACTCACTTCAAACGGTTTCTTATGACTTGAGGATAACTAAATAAGGTGGCGATATGAAAACTAAACAAGGCTTAAAAACCAAAGTAACCAGCCTGCTGAAAAAGCTGGCTTTACCGCTTGCTATCTCTTTAGCAGCGAATCCATTAGCACACGCTGAGGTTAATTCTACTGGTCTGGCTGTAACTGATGATACAGTTAAGGTTGGTATTTTACACTCAGTAACCGGCACTATGGCGATTAGTGAAACCGGCTCGGTGCAAGCAGAAAAACTTGCGATTGAGCAAATTAATGCGATGGGCGGTGTATTGGGTCGTAAGATTGAATATATTCAAGAAGATGGTGCGAGCGACTGGCCAACATTTGCTGAAAAATCGAAAAAGCTATTAGTAAACGACAAGGTTGCAGCTGTATTTGGTTGCTGGACTTCAGCCTCACGTAAAGCGGTTTTACCTGTATTTGAGCAATACAATGGTATGTTGTACTACCCAACTTTCTATGAAGGATTAGAACAGTCTCCAAACGTTATTTACACAGGTCAGGAAGCAACTCAGCAAATTTTAGCGGGTATTGACTGGGTTGTGAAAAACAAAGACGCTAAAAAATTCTTCTTATTAGGTTCTGACTATATCTGGCCAAGAACATCTAACAAAATTGCACGCAAACATATTGAAAAATTGGGATTAAATGTGGTTGGTGAAGAATATTATCCACTCGGTCACACTCAATTTAACTCGGTTATCAACAAGATTAAGCTGAAAAAACCAGACGTGATTTATGCAATTGTAGTAGGCGGTTCAAACGTTGCTTTCTACAAACAGCTTAAAGCAGCAGGTATTGATATGACCAAAGAAAAACCATTAGTGCTGACTATATCTGTAACTGAAGATGAGATTTTAGGTATCGGTGGTGAAAATATCCAAGGCGCTTATGCTGCGATGAAATATTTCCAGAGTATCGAAAATCAGAACAACGAATCTTTTGTTTCGGCATTTAAAAAGCGTTGGGGTGATGACATTGTAATTGGCGACGTCACTCAAGCTGCTTATTTAGGTCCTTGGTTATGGAAAGCTGCGGTAGAAAAAGCGGGTTCATTTGATATCGACAAAGTACGCGCCGCCTCTCCGGGTATTGAGTTAACTACTGCACCCGAAGGTTATGTCCGTATCCATGAAAATCACCACCTTTGGTCTAAAACTCGAATTGGCCACGCAAAAGCGAATGGTCAGTACGATATTGTTTATGAAACCAAAGAACTAATGGAACCTAATCCATTCCCAGAAGGTTATCAATAAAACCTGATTTAAGCGTGGATTCCTCGAATCCACGCCATTTCAAAGCAGTTTTATTATCTATTATTTTAACCGGAGGATGGAGATATGTTTGCCGATTACAGCGCATCCGAGTTAACCGCAATTTTTGCAATGCAAGGGTTTGCAGGTTTAATACTCTTTTCTGTGCTCGTATTAATGGCGCTAGGTTTGGCGATTATTTTTGGCCAAATGGGTGTTATCAATATGGCGCATGGCGAATTCATGATACTGGGGGCCTATATCACCTATCTGACCTCCAATATATTTGCCGAATACATGCCCAGTTTATTTGTCGGGTATTTCTTTGTTGCCATGATACTGGCGTTTGGGGTGACCTTTTTGCTCGGAATGGCGGTGGAATGGGGATTGATACGATTTTTATATAAACGCCCTTTAGATACATTGTTAGCAACTTGGGGTTTAAGTTTAATCTTACAGCAGCTTTACCGCACAATTTTTGGTGCACGCGAAGTTGGGGTTTCGTTACCGGACTGGATGATGGGCTCTTACGCTCTAACCGACATAATTGAAGTGCCAATTAACGGCATTTTTGTCATGGTATTAACTCTGGTTATTGCGCTTTCAGTTTATTGGTTAATGTATAAATCTGGCTGGGGTCGTCAGGTTCGCGCAGTTGTGCAAAACCGACCTATGGCAAGTGCAGTAGGTATTAATACCGAAAAAGTCGACCGTATTACCTTTGGTTTAGGCTGTGGTATCGCCGGCATCGCGGGCAGCGCATTTACCATGATAGGTTCAACCGGACCAACTTCAGGTCAGCTTTATATTGTTGATACTTTCCTTGTGGTGGTATTTGGTGGGGCACAGAGCTTATTGGGTACAATCGCATCCGCTTTCAGTATTTCACAAGCGCAATCAACAATGGAATTTTTCTTAAGTGGCTCTATGGCCAAGGTGCTTACCTTATTGTTTGTCGTCGGCATTTTAATGCTTAGACCACAAGGCCTGTTTGCAATGAAAATTCGTCACTAAGGATATAAATTATGATGCATTCACTAAAACAGATTTTTCCACGAAATGATGTTATCGCCTTTGCTATTTTAGCTGTGATTTTGGCGGTGGTCTTTCCGCTAACCATGGATATTTTCCGACTCAATTTAGTCGGTAAATATCTGACCTACGCGTTTGTCGCACTGGGTCTGGTTTTGTGTTGGGGTTATGGCGGTATTTTAAGTTTGGGCCAAGGCATCTTTTTTGGCTTAGGCGGTTATTGTATGGCGATGTTTTTAAAGCTGGAAGCGTCCAGCCCTGAAAATACCGCGATTCAATCTACGCCTGGTATTCCTGACTTTATGGACTGGAACCAGCTAACTGAATTACCTTGGTTTTGGGAACCCTTCCATAGTTTACCTTTTACCTTATTTGCGGTGATTGCTGTACCTACTGTGTTTGCATTTTTTATTGGCGTAGCCATGTTTAAACGCCGCGTGGGTGGAGTGTATTTTGCGATTATCACACAAGCGATTGCTGCGATATTAACGATATTAATTATCGGTCAGCAGGGTTATACCGGTGGCGTTAATGGGATTACCGATTTACGTACCTTTTTAGGCTGGGATATTCGAACCGACAGCGCTAAATATCTGCTTTATTTTGTTAATTTGGTTTTGTTATTTGTCTGCTTAGCGATTGCTCAGTTTGTTCGAAAAAACAAATTAGGTCGTATTTTGGTTGCGATGCGAGTACGTGAAGAACGTGTGCGTTTCTCTGGTTACGACGTTTCAAACTTTAAGATTTTTGTTTTCTGCATAGGTGCAATGTTCTCTGCAATTGGTGGCGCTATGTTCACTTTGCAGGTGGGATTTATGTCACCTACTTTTGTCGGCATAGTGCCTTCAATTGAAATGGTTATCTTGTGTGCTGTTGGTGGCCGTTTATCTATCTTTGGTGCAATTTATGGGGCGCTACTGGTTAATTTTGCCAAAACCAGTTTCTCTGAAACTTTCCCTGAGCTTTGGTTATTTGCAATGGGTGCGCTGTTTATCAGTGTGGTGTTGTTCTTCCCGAATGGTTTAGCCAGCTTGTATCAGCAATACGTATTGCCTTGGGTGCAAGCTAAATTCAAGCGTCAGCCAAAAGCAATTGCCACTGAACAAAAGGCAAAAACCGAGGTTAAAAGCGCATCACAAAAAACGGATGACGATGATGATTCAGCGAGCTTAATTGCAGGAGCGCGTTATGAAAACTAATGATTTTGTTTTAGCGGTTGAGGGATTAACCGTTTCTTTTGACGGATTTAAAGCGGTTAACGATTTATCTCTTTATGTCGATGAAGGCGAGATTCGGGTCATTATTGGCCCGAATGGAGCCGGCAAAACCACAGTCTTGGATTTAATTTGTGGGCGGACAAAATCAACTGAAGGTTCAATTAAGTTCAGAGATAAAGAGCTCACCAAAATGAGTGAACACGAAATTGTGCACGCGGGTGTTGGCCGAAAATTCCAGAATCCATCGATTTATGAAGATTTAACCGTGTTTGAAAACTTGGAGTTGTCGTATCCGAAAGGACGCAGCGTATTTGGCGCGCTGTTTTTTAAACGTGACCAGCAAGTTATTGATCAAGTTAATGAAATTGCTGAATCCATCTTTTTAAAGGATTTACTCGAACAACCCGCCGGACTGCTCAGCCATGGTCAAAAACAATGGTTGGAAATTGGCATGTTGCTGATTCAAAAACCGGATTTGTTGATGCTGGATGAACCGGTTGCCGGTATGTCGGTTGCGGAAAGACGCAAAACAGCAGAATTACTCAAGCGTATTACCAAAGGTCGCTCTGTGATTGTAATCGAACACGATATGCAATTTGCCGAAGAAATTGCTGACAGAGTCACAGTGCTGCATCAGGGCAAAGTATTGTCTGAAGGCAGCATGGAGCGGGTACAGAAAGATCCTAAAGTAGTTGAAGTTTATCTGGGTCACTAACAAGGGCTTTAAGGCGGAGAACATTATGCTGCAAGTTAAAGATTATCGGGTGTCATACGGCCAAAGTGAAGTTGTACATGGCGTTAACTTTGAAGTTAAAGAAAACGAAATTGTCGCCATTATGGGACGTAATGGTATGGGCAAAACATCCTTGATGAAGTCGCTAATTGGCATGGTGCCTGAAAGCGGCGGCACGGTAACCGTTGGTGATACCGAGTTAACCGGAATGAAAAGTTTTGAACGGGTTTCGAACGGGTTAGGTTTTGTTCCGCAAGGACGCATGATTTTTTCAACCATGACAGTGCTTGAAAATATTGAAACCGGACTGACCTCAACCGGCCAATCAAAATTGCCCGACGACAGTGATTTATACGAACTTTTCCCTGTTTTAAAAGAAATGAAAACCCGTCGCGGTGGCAATTTATCGGGTGGTCAGCAACAACAGCTTGCGATTGCCCGCGCATTGGCAAGCAACCCAAAAGTTTTGATTTTAGATGAGCCAACCGAGGGCATTCAGCCATCCATTATTAAAGAAATGGCGCGCACGCTTAAACGTATTCGGGATGAGAGAGGCTTGTCGATTTTGGTTTCTGAGCAGGTATTAAGTTTTGCTTTAGAAATTGCTGACAGGGTCTTGGTGATAGAAGGCGGCAATATTGTGCATGAAGACGATATCGCCAACATAGACGAAGACAAAGTCGCCAGTTATTTATCTGTTTAATTAACCATTTATTTAGTGGGTTGGTTGAACTTACCCACATCTGAATTTTTTACCGCAACCCAAAAACTGCGGCTGGTCCGCAAGGAGAAAATAAAATGACTAAAACCATTATCAAAGTTGATTTAAAACAATCTGCCTATGAAAACGAAAAGCTTCACAACCGCTGGCATCCAGATATTCCAATGGCGGAAATGGTTAAGCCAGGTGATGATTTTATAATTGAGTGTATTGATTGGACAGGCGGCCAAATTAAAAATAACGACGATGCGAGTGACGTGCGTGACGTTGATTTAACCCAGGTTCACTTTTTATCAGGCCCTGTTGGGGTCGAAGGTGCAGAGCCGGGAGATTTACTAGAAGTTGATATCTTAGATATTGGCACATTCGACGATAGCCAATGGGGTTTTAACGGTTTCTTTTCTAAGAAAAATGGTGGTGGTTTCTTAACTGAACATTTCCCTGAAGCGCAAAAATCAATTTGGGACTTTAAAGGCATGTTCACCTCATCACGCCATATTCCGGGCGTTGAATTTGCTGGTTTAATTCATCCGGGTTTAATTGGCTGTTTGCCGTCAAAAGAAATGTTAACCGAGTGGAATACCCGCGAAAAAGAATTATACGACACAGAACCTGACAGAGTGCCGGGCTTAGCTAACCTGCCGTATGCTGAAACTGCCCACATGGGTAAAATGACGGGTGATGCGAAAAAAGCAGCTGCCGCTGAAGGTGCGCGAACAGTGCCACCACGCGAACACGGTGGTAACTGTGATATTAAAGACTTGTCGCGTGGTTCAAAAGTGTATTTTCCGGTTTATGTAAAAGATGCGGGTTTAAGCGTAGGTGATTTGCACTTTAGTCAGGGCGACGGTGAAATTACTTTCTGTGGCGCAATTGAAATGGCGGGTTGGATCCATTTACGGGTTAAATTGGTTAAAGACGGTATGCGTAAATATGGTGTGAAAAACCCAATATTTAAGCCAAGCCCGATTACGCCTAAATACGATGATTATTTAATCTTTGAAGGTATCTCAGTAGATGAGCAAGGCAAACAGCATTATTTAGATGTGAATGTGGCTTATCGTCAAGCCTGTTTAAATGCGATTAACTACTTAGAAAAATTTGGTTATACCCGAGCGCAGGCGTATGCCATTTTAGGTACAGCGCCAGTGCAGGGCCACATTAGTGGTGTGGTAGATGTGCCTAACTCATGTGCCACTTTATGGTTGCCGACAGATATCTTCAAAGAAGATATTAAGATTAATGCTGATGGCCCAACCAAATATTATGACGGCTCAATTGATGTGCCAAAAGCGCCTGATTTAGATTAACGCTAATTGATTCGTTAAATCCTAAATCAGAATCAACGGGTTTCAACTAAAAATTGAGATCCGTTGATTTCAAATTTAATTTTATATTTTCAGCTCAACTAGGAGTTTTATTATGCCGTTATACGATTATAAATGTGCTAAGCATGGTGTTTTTCAAGAAATGGTGCCGGTGGCTCAGGGCAATGAACCTTGTGCTTGTCCACAATGCGGAGAAGCAAGTAACAAGGTTATTTTAATTGCGCCGCATATTTTGGATATGGCGCCAGAAAAACGAAAAGCGCATGAAACCAATGAAAGGGCGAGTCATCAGCCCGTTTTCTCAACAGTCGAAAGTCGCGATAAAAAGCATGGTCGCAATTGCGGATGTGAACACAAAGCGGCGAAAAGTTCACGCGCAGTATTTTTGCCTGACGGCAGTAAAATATTCCCGTCAGCAAGACCTTGGATGATAAGTCATTAAACTTGTCGGCTCTTAAAATTAGAAATGGTACTAAGATGAAGTCGGGTATTCAAAAACTGTAATAGGTCTTTGTTCCCGATTCCGATAATTTTTAAACTCTTCACTTCACACTTTCTCCCTGCTTAGGTATGCTTTGTCGCAATTTATTATTCTTCAAAACAATACAGGGAAGAGCTTATGTCTCAGCCATTAACAACAGTTATTCTAGCGGCCGGAAAAGGCACCCGAATGAAATCTTCTTTACCTAAGGTTTTACACAAAATAGGTGCTAAATCTATGGTTAAGCATGTTATTGATGCCTCTCATAATTTAGATGCTCAAAAACTGATTCTGATTTATGGTCACGGTGGTGAGCAGTTGCAAGCGTCACTGGCCGATGAGTCACTTATTTGGGTTGAACAAAAAGAGCAATTAGGCACAGGCCATGCGGTTCAGCAAATTATTCCTGAAATATCAGATGATGAACAAGTATTAATTTTATACGGCGATGTCCCCTTAATTAGCCCTGAAACGTTACAAAAACTATTATTAGCAGCGCCAGATAAAGGTATAGGTTTATTAACGGTAAAATTAGCTAACCCGACAGGCTATGGTCGTATTATTCGTGATACGGACGGTAATGTCGTTGCAATTGTTGAAGAAAAAGATGCCGATGATAGCCAAAAACAGGTGAATGAAGTTAACACTGGAATTTTAACTGCACCAGCTAATTTATTAAAAAGTTGGTTAGCTGATTTATCTAACGATAACGCCCAACAAGAATATTATTTAACCGATATTATTGCGATGTGCGCAGAGCAAGGTTACCCGATAGAAACCGCTAACCCGGCAGAAACGTGTGAAGTTGAAGGGGTTAATAACCGTTTGCAACAAGCGACGTTAGAGCGTATTTACCAACAAAAACAAGTTGAAGCGTTAATGGTTGAAGGGGTTACTTTTAGAGATCCGGCACGGGTTGATGTGCGTGGAAGCGTAAAAGTAGGTCAGGACGTTGCAGTTGATATTAATGTGGTGTTTGAAGGCAACATCGAGCTTGGTAATAATGTCAGTATTGAACCAAATTGTATTTTACGTAACTGTAAAATTGCCGATGGCACATTAATTAAAGCCAATACCATTATTGAAGATGCGGTAATTGGCGAAGCTTGTTTTGTTGGGCCATTTGCCCGAATTCGTCCGGGGTCAGAATTTGCCGAAGGTGTGCATATTGGTAATTTTGTGGAAACTAAAAATACTAAAATTGCCAAAGGCTCTAAAGCGAATCATTTAGCTTATTTAGGCGATAGTGATGTAGGTGCTGGGGTTAATGTTGGCGCAGGCACAATTACCTGTAACTACGACGGTGCCAATAAATTTAGAACCACAATAGAAGATAATGTATTTGTTGGTTCAAATTCATCCATTGTTGCGCCTGTAACATTGGCTAAAGGCACAACGGTTGGCGCAGGCTCAACGATTGTTAAAAGCTCAACAGAAAATGAGTTGGTTATCGCCAGAGCAAAACAGCGCCATATTGCTGGCTGGCAGCGTCCGGTTAAGAAGAAATAAATATCAGTTGGTAAGCATAAACAAGAGTATCTTGTTTATGCTTAAAGTTTGGTGGGGATATATTTATGTAGCCCCTTTTTTCTGGATAGATGCAAATATTGCGAGTAATTCAGGAAAATGAGAGCTAAGCTGTTAACTCTTTATTTTTGCTATAAATGTAATTTAAATTTCTGCCATCTTGCTTAGCTTTATACAAAGCTTGATCTGCACAGCGGATCATTTCATCTATATCTAATTGTATTTTGGAAGATAAGACTTCAGCTACTCCACAACATAAGGTGTGGTGAATTTTACGTTTTTTATAAATGGTCGGCGTTTCTGAAAACTGTTTTCTAATACGTTCTGCTATTTGCCAAGCTTCGTCAATATTATTAAGCGGTAACAAGATAGCAAACTCTTCGCCGCCAAAACGAATTGCTACATCTTGCTTTCGGCAATTATTTTTAATTTGCTGGCTTAGAGCCTTTAATACCATATCACCAGCTTGATGGCCGTAAGTGTCATTTATTTTTTTAAAATAATCTAAATCAAGCATGATCATAAATAGAGAAAACTTATTTGGATGTTCTATAAATTGAGTTTGGTATTCTGTGTAAGCGGCCTCAAGCATTCGTCTGTTACCTAAACCGGTCAGTGGATCTTGATTAGCAAGATCTAGTGCATGTTTTCTATCGCTTTCAAGTGTTACTACCCATTTAGTCATAGCGCCCATTAAAAAAAACACTTCCAGGATACTGGCAAGCTGCAGCCATAGTAAGGGAAACATGCCCCAGCTAAATTGACTACTGACAGCGCTAACCAAGCTAAAAATTAATCCTGCCGAATAAAATACCCAGGCAATAAAACACCAAGAGGCATAGCTAAACCCTTTTCTCCATGTGATCAAGCTCGCTAGCGGCATTACAATTGCTAAAGTTAATAAACAAATAAAAGAAATATATAAAATTTCAATATATAAACCTGCTAAACGCAGTAATACCCCTACTACAGCAATAAGCTGAATGGCATTAAAAATATAAAAGAATATTGGTGAGTTAAGTTTAAGTTTTAAGAAGTGTTTTCCAAACTCTAAAGCTGAAATGGTAAAACCTAAATATACAAGGTGAAAGCCTTCGTTATGGAAATAAATATTATTTGGCCAAATATATTGGAAACCTAATCCATTAAGGCATAACCAAAATAAGCAGTTAAATATTAAAAATAAAGCGTAATATACAGCATTAGCCTGTTTCAAAAGCATAGCCGCGAATAGACTAATTAAAATAACAAAGCCAATTGCACCGTAAAATAAACCAAATAATAAATTTTCTTTGGCGAGGTAAGCCTGAAATTTATCTTTATTCATTATTCGGAAATTTAAGCTTATTGAATCAGGTTTAGTATGAAACGCTTTAATTAATATAGTTTGAGTCTGCTGACTGTCTGTTACTATTGGGGCTGCTAATGTTCTATGGTTTATGGGTCTAGAACTGAAAGGCTGGCGGTCAGACAAAAGCAACTGTTGATATTGGTTATTAATATCTTGGTAATATACATACATGTTATCAAGATAAGATGTTTCTCCTACAATTAACCATTCAAATGGTTCACTTGAAGGATTGGTGACCGTGAATTTTAACCAAAATGCGGAATTAGAAATACCTTGATTTATATCTTCGGCTGAAAAATTTTGCCAGTCAGTTAAAGGAAGTTGGGATAGCTGAGTATTTTTATTTGTAATTAATAGCTGGGCTGGATAAATGGGTTGAGATGTTAATTGGGTTAGATCAATCGAATTAGCAGGAGTGGCTAAAGCTGAGCTGGCAACCAGATAAATTAAAACCCAAATGAGCTGTTTTAAATAACCCAACTCTGTATAAAGAAAACCAGAAATGTTCAATTTTTATCATGCCCAAAATTTGTTTATTACATATCGGCAATTAACACAGAATAGTTAATACTAGGTATATACTTATTAAAGTGTCAAGTTAAGGAGACCAATGGTCAGTTTTGTTTTTCATTTAAATGTCAAAAATCAATGGAGCAAAAAATGATGAATATATTTCACAAAATGAATTTGAAATCTTTATTGTATTTGAGTTGTTTATT
Organism: Catenovulum sp. 2E275; assembly: GCF_025515275.1. GTDB lineage: Bacteria > Pseudomonadota > Gammaproteobacteria > Enterobacterales > Alteromonadaceae > Catenovulum. The sequence goes on along the minus strand of NZ_JAOPFU010000021.1, from coordinate 33,643 downwards.
GCTAACGGTTAAAAGTAATGCAGCTGAAATGGATAGTGATTATTTAACGGAAAGCTTTTCGGATATAGAAAGCTTTGCTTTAAGTGAACAAGATACTTTTCCGTCGGTTGCCTTAACCAATAGTCAAGGAGAAAAGCGCAATATTCGTTTGTTAGCCAATAAACAAAATATTTTGCTGGTGGTATATCGGGGTGAAGTTTTTCCGTTTTGTATTGCTCAGCTTAAAGCGTATAAAGCAATATTCCCAGAGCTAAAAGACTATAACATTAAGCTGGTTGCAATTAGTCCGGATGATCAAGCTAGCATTAAAAATTTACAGCATGAATTTGGTGACGAATATGTATTTTTAAGTGATTCAGAACAAACGTTAGTTGATATGCTTGGGCTTAAAAAAGAAGATAATCAAACGCATCCGGCTACCATTTTATTAGGTAAAGGTGGAGAAGTGCTTTGGTATTATGCCGATCCGGATTTTAAAACCAGACCATCTGCTGAGCAGATAAAACAAATTCTAAATACCTACCTAAAACAAGCAGGTTAAATGGCTTTATACCTCTGTGGATAAAGCTGTTTAAAACTTGTTTTTATATTCTGGGTTATTTGTGGGTAGTTTGGCTTTTGAATAACCCAATAAATAATATTAAGTGATCTCTAAAATTACTTGCAGCTTTTGATATATTCTGTTTAAATTTCGCCCTAAATTTCAAACCGAAACTTAAAATATAAAAACGAAAGATGTCAAAACGCAATACACAACAAAGACGCCACATAATACATAGCCTAGTTAACGAACAAGGCGAAGTCAGTGTTGAGGCATTATCTGAGCGTTTTGAAACATCGGTTGTTACGATCCGAAAGGATCTTGCCGCACTAGAAAAAAGCGGATTATTATTGCGCCGATATGGCGGTGCAGTGCCTTTACCGCAAGAAGTTTTTAGTGATGCAGAAAAAACCATTTCCCCTGCCAAACAAGCCATTGCAGCAAAAGCGGCTGAATGTATTCGTGAGCATAACCGAATCTTAATTGATAGTGGCCGCACCACCGCAAGTTTAATACCGCATTTAAATAACAAACGTGGCTTAATTGTGATGACTAACGCATTGGATGTTGCTAACCAGCTTAGAGAGTTAGAAAACGAGCCAACTATTTTAATGACAGGCGGCACTTGGGACCCGCATTCAGAGTCTTTTCAAGGGCAAGTGGCCGAACAGGTATTGCGCTCTTACGATTTTGACCAATTATTTATTGGCGCGGACGGTATAGATTTAGCCCGAGGCACAACTACTTTTAACGAATTAATTGGGTTAAGCCGGGTTATGGCAGAGCAAGCCAGAGAAGTGATAGTGCTAGTTGAATCAGACAAAATTGGCAGACGTATCCCCAATTTAGAATTGAACTGGCAACAAATTACCAGATTAGTCACCGACAGCGGTATATCGGCCGATGCGGTTAAAAAAATTGAAAAAATGGGCGTAGCTGTAGATATTGCAGACATGCCTAAACAAAATTAAGGAAATTAAATATGTGTGGAATCGTTGGTGCAATTGCACAAAGAGACGTGGCAGAAATTTTATTAGAAGGTTTACGCCGTTTAGAATACCGCGGCTACGACTCAGCCGGTTTAGCTGTAATTAAAAACGGTGAAATTCAGCGTATTCGCCGAGTTGGTAAAGTTAAAAATTTAAGCGACTGTTTAGCTGACAACTTTTTAGAAGGCGGTTCAGGTATAGCGCACACCCGCTGGGCAACTCACGGCGAACCAACCGAGCGCAACGCGCATCCACACATGTCGCAAGAACGAATTGCTGTTGTACATAACGGGATTATTGAAAACTATCGTGAATTAAAAGCTGAGCTAATTGGCCAAGGCTACCATTTTGCATCCGACACAGATACCGAAGTATTAACTCACTTAATCCACCAGTTATTAGACTCAGGTTTAGATTTATTAAGCGCAGTTCAAAAAGCAGCCCAAACTGTAACCGGCGCTTATGGTACCGCCATTATCGACAAACAAAACCCTGAAGAAATGGTTGTCGCCCGCTCAGGTAGCCCGTTAGTTATTGGTTTAGGCATTGGTGAAAACTTTGTTGCGTCTGACCAACTGGCATTATTACCTGTAACCAGCCGTTTTATTTATTTAGAAGAAGGCGATGTTGCCAAAATCACCCGTAAACAAGTTGAAATCTTTGATAAAAATGGCGAATTAGTTGAGCGTAAAGTGAATTTGGTAGATGCCAAAGCAGACTCAGCCGATAAAGGCGAATATCGCCACTACATGATGAAAGAGATTTTTGAGCAACCTACTTGTGTACGCCAAACATTAGAAGGGCGTATTTCAAACTCAGGTATTGAAAGCGGTATTTTTGGCAATGGTTTTGAAGACGTTATCCCTCAAATTAAACACATCACCATTGTTGCCTGTGGTACAAGTTATCATGCCGGTATGGTGGCCAAATACTGGTTTGAAAAATACTCAAATGTAAGTTGTAGTGTTGAGATAGCCTCAGAATTCCGCTACCGCAAATTTTATGTGCACGAAGGCAGCTTATTTGTTTCAATTTCACAATCTGGCGAAACCGCCGACACCTTAGCTGCATTGCGTTTAGCTAAAGAGCAAGGTTACTTATCATCATTAACTATTTGTAATGTAATGGGGTCGTCGCTGGTTCGTGAATCAGATTTTAACTTTATGACCCGCGCCGGCACAGAAATCGGCGTAGCTTCAACCAAAGCATTCACCACCCAATTGGTTTCATTATTATTATTAGGCTTAGCAATTGGTAAACACAAAGGGTTAAGCGCAGAAACCGAATTAAATATTGCTGCCGCATTAATGCAATTACCGGCTAAAATTGAAAGCGCTTTATTAGCGAACAAAGAAATTGAAGCTTTGGCCGAAGAATTTGCCGACAAAAACCATGCACTTTTCCTTGGCCGTGGCGACCAATACCCAATAGCAATGGAAGGCGCATTAAAGCTTAAAGAAATTTCTTATATTCATGCCGAAGCTTATGCCGCAGGCGAATTAAAACATGGCCCAATCGCATTAATTGACGCAGAAATGCCAGTTATTGTAGTTGCACCAAACAACGAATTATTGGAAAAACTACACTCGAATGTTGAAGAAGTACGCGCGCGCGGTAGTGTACTTTATGTATTTGCAGATAAAGACGCCAAGTTTGAAAGCGATGATACCCAAAAAGTGATCAGCGTAGTTCATTCAGAAGATATTATCGCCCCGATAGTTTACACAATCCCTCTACAGTTATTGTCTTACCATGTTGCCGTTATTAAAGGTACAGATGTGGATCAGCCTCGTAACCTTGCAAAATCAGTGACGGTTGAATAAGTTGTTGTAGCTTAGGTATTTTTTTGTGGCCTTGTATTAAAGTTTGATCTTTGTATTAAAGTTTGATCAAAACTCAATTTTTGTATTAAAGTTTGATCTAAATATAGCCTTCAAGTATTCTCAGGTTGCTTGGAGGCTTTTTTATGTCAGATGAAAATAAACCGTTGAATGATAAAGACAAGAAAAGATTGGAAGAAGGACGAGGTAAAGGTACTGGTGAAAATTATATTCCATTTATCAAAGTCGGTGAATTTAGTGGTTCAGGTGAAAGCATTCGCGTTAAAAGCCGGGTTGCAAAAAGAATTCATCATTTTCACTCGGGTATAGAGCTTTCAGCATTTATAGTATTTGATTGGCATTCCAAAACTTCGGATATTCGAGAACAATTCCCTATTCCCTTAAATGACTCATTATCTATAGCAAAAGAGCTGGGTATACGACATCCCCAAATTCGAGGTGAGTTATCAATAGTAACTACAGATCTTTTTGTCGATTTTTTTTGCGGTCAAAGTCTCGCTATTGCGGTTAAATCATCTAGCGAGCTAAATAAAAAGAGAATTGTTGAAAAACTTCAAATTGAAAAAGCCTACTGGGAACAAAAGGGTTATGACTGGCGTATTTTCACTGAAAAGGATATCTCGGATACGATAAAAGAAAATATTGCGTGGTTAAGATCTGCGATGAGTCTAGATGATCATGCGTCTGAAACATTCGAATATGCAGATTTAGTTAATTTTCTGGATAGGATAAGCAATTACAAAACAGTCGCTTTAACCAAACTCTGTGGTCGTCTTGACGATCTATATGAACTTGAACCAGGTTTTCATATTAGTTTAATGAGATATGGAATTGCTCACCGAATATTTCTTGTTTCACTATCAACTCCTTACTATGCCTTGATATCTGAAGATCTGAAATTAAACCCAAACTGGTATCAGGAACAAGCATATGTATCTTAATCGGGTTTTTAAATTTGAGAGCAAGTTATTTCGTATTATTTATGAAGGAATTGATCATTATTGGCTTATACAGTTAAAAGACAATAATGCTTGGCCTGAATTTATATCGCAAGTGGATTTTGATGACTACTACGAAAACGAGGAAATTGAATTTATTTCTGAGCCTTACAATACCCCTTCTGTATTGAGTGAAAGCACGATTCAAAAAAGAGATGAGGCTTACCAAGCTATATCGCCTTTAATTGAACAGGTTCCAAGCATATTCGATAAATCTGCTAGGAATAAGTTACTTTCAGAAACAGCAAATAATGGTGAACACCCAAGGATTTATTACGTTCGACAGTTAAGGAAGTATTTTCAGCAAGGCATGACACCAAATGCTCTGTTAGCTAACTACCATAATTCTGGTGCGAGAGGAAAATTACGACGGTCAGGTGGTAAAAAAGTAGGTAGAAAGATTAAGGATGGAAGTCAGGGAATTCCCATAACAGATGAAATTTGTCGCCTTTTTGAGCTAGCCATTGAAGGTCACTACTTTACAAAAAAAGAAATGACGTTAGCAAAAACATACGTGAAATTTTATGGGATGTTTTTATCAAACTATCCCAAAATACCTAAAAAACAAGTACCAACAAAAGATCAGTTTTACTATTTTTATTATAAAAATTATTCTAAAAGTCAGGTAATTAAGGTTAGAACACCACAAAAAATATATGACAACGATATCAGACCTATAAATAGTACCTCTACTAACCTGAATATTGGCCCTGGTGGCCGCTACGAAATTGACGCAACTATTGTCGACATTTATTTAGTTTCAGAATTAGATCCTGATCTAATTGTTGGGCGCCCGACTCTCTATTTAGTCAAAGATGTATTTAGTCGAATGGTCGTAGGCATATATGTTGGGTTTGAATCGGCTTCTTGGGTTACTGCAACAATGGCAATGAGGAATGCATTCTGCGATAAAGTCGAATTTTGCAAAGAATTCGGCGTTGATATTAACAGCGCTGATTGGCCAAGCGTAGGTATACCCGCTGGTATGATGGCTGACAAAGGAGAATTGTTAGGTAACCAAGCAGACGCGCTAGTTAATGCACTTAATATTCAGCTATCCAATTCAAGATCGTATATGGGCAGCGATAAAGGCGGTGTTGAAAGAAGTTTCAATACAATCCAAACTAGCTTTAAGCCATACGCTGACGGTATTGTTGAACCCGTTAATGGGAAAAAGCGGTTGGGACATCGCTACGAATTAGATGCCAATTTAAATTTGAAACAATTTACCAGAATGATTATTCGTATTATTTTGCATCGTAATAACGCGCTTGAAGTCGAAGGCTATGACTTTGCTCGTGATATGCCAATGGACTTACCCTCTGTACCTATACAGCTCTGGAATTGGGGGATTAAAAATCGTACTGGTCGGCTTCGATTTAAAGAAGAAAATTATATTAAGCTAAATTTACTCCCTCAATCCAAGGCAACTGTATCAGATAAAGGGATAAAATTTAGAGGAATATTTTATACATCAGCAGACGCTGTAAAAGCTGGGTGGTTCGATAGAACAGGTGAAACGGGAAGACCAGCATCAGTCATCGTTTCATTTGATCCAAGATGTGTTGATGAAATTTATATGCGTTTTAAAGGTGACTATGAGAACTATTGGGTATGCAAGTTGGCAGATCGCAGTCGTCGATTTCGTTCACTGTCTTTTCCTGAAGTATCATTTTTAAATTCGATTAAGAGCAAGGTATCAAAGCAAGTAGAGCAAGACGCATTGGATACAGAGTTAGAGCTGCAAAATGAATTAGAAGCTCAGCAGAAAAAAGTTAAACAGAATAAGTCTAAGCAATCGAACTCCCAAAGGCTAAAAGGTATAAAATCCAATAAGAAAGAAGAAAAAAAGCTAGAGAGAGCAAGAACTGTTGAAACTTTATCTGAAAAAGTCTCTGGAGAAGCCAAACCACAAGCTGAAGTAATAGAATTTAAAACAGGCAAGAAAAAGAAAAAATACAAGCTACCATCAATTGAAGACTTGCTTGGAGATGACGATTGATTAATATTACATCCGCAGTTTATAACGAAGCCGAGATATCAGAATACCAAGGCAATCCGTTGATTGAAGCTTTACCTCGTTTGAAAAGTCCTGCTGAAGTCGCTAAATACCTTAATAGATTTCCAAAAATTCCAGCTGCGGAACTAACATTACCCAATTACATTCGTAGGCACGCAATGATGAGGATAATTGATAAATTTCTTTATCCTACTTCTAAGCATATTCAGTTAGAACAGATGATCGCCACAATGCTCAGGCGAGGTTATTTATCTCGAAATATAAAAGATAAATCGCATCAGGAAAATATAAATAAAATTGACCATATAGATTTTCGTCAAATATTTCGAAATGCAGGAAGTTTAGCTGTTTCTACATCCGTAATTGGTTGCTCAGGAACAGGTAAATCAACAACAGTTGAAGCAATATTGAGTACTTATGAACAGGCCATTTATCATAAGGATTATCAACATACTCAGTTAGTATGGTTAAAATTAGAATGCCCCCACGATGGTTCAGAAAAAGGGTTATGTATTCAATTTTTTAAAGCCATAGACAAGGCCATAGGTAGCGATTATGAAGACCTATACGTAAAAGCAAGATCAACAGCGGAAAGCATGCTTAGTGATATTGCACGAATAGCTGCAAATCATTCTTTAGGTTTATTAGTGCTGGATGAAATACAACATTTGAAATTAGCAAAATCAAATGGGGCAAAAAAGTTACTCAACTTTTTTGTTACGCTTTCAAACGTAATTCACGTACCTGTTTTATATGTGGGAACGCCCTCATGTTTAACTCTTTTCTCAAAAACAATGAGGTCAGCACGACGGGCTAGTCAGTACGGTAGTATAGATTGGGGTCGTTTTTCAATTGAGAAAGATGAACCTGATGAATTATCAGAATGGGATAATTTTATTAATCGGTTGTGGAGGCTACAATGGTTTGAAACTCCAACACCATTAACACCTTCGATAAAACAGCAATTTTGGCAGTTAACCCAGGGTATTCCTCACGTATGCGTTACACTGTTTTATTTGTGTCAGGTCAGGGCTATTACTGTTGATGAGGAAGTTATCGATGAAGACTTAATTAACGAAGTTTATGATGAAGAACTGAAAATGATCCATCCTATGATTAGAGCGCTTAGGCTCGGTCGGGAAGACGAAATACTAAAGTTCGATGATTTAGATATAGATAAAAGCGACATTAGGGTTAATCTAAAGCAATCTGAATTGGATATTGTTCCAGAAAAGACTGAACAGCCAGTGAAAAAAGACGTCAAAACTCAGTTAATAGAGCTATTAACCCAAATGGAAATAGGGCCAGATATAGCGCCTGAATTGGCTAATTATGCCATTGTAAATCATCCTGATAAGACTTTATTTGAGCTCATTGGAGTTATAACTAACCCGTCAAAATCGCAAAATTCAGAATTATCCAAACCTAAACATAACATCAAAAAGTCTACTAAAAAATTAATCCCGGCTTATACAGAAAATGATCTCAGGCTACTATTTCAAGCCGATACTGATATGTATGCAGAATTTAAAAAAGCAGGGACAATTTTAGATATAACCCCTTATTTATAAGATTAATTATTATCGGATTAATCATTGACTAATGGCTTATGGTTAAACGATATTACCGAAATATTAAAAAGAGATAAAAAAGAATAATGTTTGAACAAACGTTTAAAAATATCGATGACATTCTCCATAAAGATGCTGGTTGTTCCAGCGAATTAGACTACACCGAACAAACGTCATGGATGTTATTCCTCAAGTACCTTGATGATCTAGAGTTTGCCAAATCGCAAGAAGCAGAATTGATGATGGAAGAGTACAAGTACATCATTGATGAAGAGCATCGCTGGAGCAGTTGGGCTGCGCCTAAAACAGCATCTGGCGAATTTGATCATGATAATGCACTTACTGGCGATGACTTAATTGATTATGTTGATCAAGAGTTATTCCCTTACCTGAAGTCATTTAAACAGCGTGCTGATAACCCAAACACCATTGAGTATAAAATCGGTGAGATATTTGGTGAAATCAAAAACAAAATTCAAAGCGGCTATTCACTGCGTGACGCGTTAGAAAAAGTAGATGAACTGCGCTTCCGCTCACAAGAAGAAAAACACGAACTTTCACATCTATACGAAGTGAAAATTAAGAACATGGGTAATGCAGGTCGTAATGGTGGTGAATACTATACCCCTCGCCCACTTATCCGCGCCATGATTGATGTTGTTCAGCCGCAAATTGGTGAAACGATTTACGATGGTGCTGCTGGTTCAGCAGGTTTTTTATGTGAAGCTTATGATTATCTTCGTCAAGGTGGTGCAGAAAAAAGAAAGCTGAAAACTGACGAATTGAAGATACTGCAAGAGCGTACTTTTTATGCCAAAGAGAAAAAGTCATTAGCTTACGTTATCGCGATCATGAATATGATCCTGCATGGTATCGAAGCGCCTAATGTTATTCATACCAATACTCTAGCTGAAAACTTGCAAGATATTACACCTAATAATCAACACGACATAATTCTGGCGAATCCGCCCTTCGGAGGAAAAGAGCGCAAAGAAGTACAGCAAAACTTTCCTATTAAAACTGGAGAAACTGCATTCTTATTTATGCAGCATTTTATAAAATCCCTTAAACCGGGAGGCCGCGCTGCAATCGTTATAAAAAATACATTTTTGTCAAATACCGATAATGCAGCAATCGCTTTGAGAAAGGAGTTACTAGAAAGCTGTAACTTGCATACTGTGTTAGATTGTCCAGCCAAAACATTCTTGGGGGCTGGAGTCAAAACGGTTGTTTTGTTTTTTGTAAAAGGCGAACCTACTCAAACTACTTGGATTTATCAACTAGATCCGGGTCGTAGTTTAGGAAAAAACTCTCCTTTGAATGACACTGATCTAAATGAATTTTTGTTGTTTCAGAAAGACAAAATTAATTCAGACCTATCTTGGTCAATGCCCATAACTGAAATAGATCAAGAAACTTGGGCCATCCCCACAACTCATCCTATTTCAAAGGTTGCAGAATCTCAAAGGGCCCCATTGGAAGTAATAAGTGAAATCGAAGAGTTGGATATAAAAGCGATTGCAACTCTAAAAGCGATTAAAGGGGCTTTCTAATGACTTGGCCCTTAATGAATTTGAGTGAACTATGTCAAATAAAGACCGGAAAAAAAGATGTAAATGAAGGTAATCAAAAAGGTATTTATCCCTTTTTTACATGCGCTAAAAACCATACATATAGTGATTCGTACTCTTTTGATTGCGAGGCGATATTAATTGCAGGCAACGGTGATGTTGGGAATACAAGTTATTTCAACGGTAAATTTGAAGCGTATCAACGAACTTATGTGCTAAGTCATTTCGATAAAGTAATTCCTAAATACTTGTATTTAGTCTTGAGCAATTGCCTAAAAGACAAGCTGTACGATAAAAAACTCGGCAATACTATTCCATATATTAAGTTGGGTATGCTTCAATCGTTTGAGGTTCCTGTTCCAACAATTAAAGAACAGGAGTTATTTATTTCGATTGTTGAAAGCACTTTTAATTATATTGAGGACATTGAAAAAAAATCTAAACAAAACTTAAGCAATTGTGATGTTCTACTTCAACAAAGCATAAGTAACGCGTTAAGTAAGCCGATAAAAAGTTGGAACCACAATACTCTTGGAGAGCTGCTAAATGACAAGCCAAGAAACGGGTGGTCACCGCCAGCAAAAAATCACTCAAATGAAGGTGTCCCTGTTCTTACTTTGTCTGCTGTAACTGGCTTTAAATTTGATCCATCGAAGTTCAAGTACACCTCTGCTGAAACTAAGGCTGATGCACATTATTGGGTTAAAGAAGGTGACTTATTGATAACCCGAAGCAACACACCTAATTTGGTAGGGCATGTTGCAATTTGCTCCAATTTAGAGTCACCAACAATTTATCCTGACTTAATAATGAAGTTGGTTGTTAACAATGATTTAATTTCTACAGAATATTTATATTACTTCCTTAGATCGAAAGAATTGAGAGAAATAATCAAATCAAGTGCGACAGGAGCAAACCCGACAATGAAAAAAATAAATCAAAAAGTAGTAATGGGTTTGCCAATCCAATATCCAGAAATAACCCAACAAAATATAATAGTAGAACAATTGCGGGAGCTAGAAGGTCAAGTCAATATTTTGAGCGACATATACAAAGCAAAGATATTAAAGTTAAAAGAGTTGAAGAAGTCCGTTTTACATAAAGCCTTTAATGGTGAATTAACTAAAAGCAAAGGAGTTGCTGCCTAATGCTTATCCCGAAGAAGAAAGCTAATCGCAACGAAGCAGAAACACGTGCAGACCATATTGATCCTCGCCTTGATTATGATGGCTGGGAACGTGATAGCGATAGCCGTATTCGAAGGGAATTTGAAATTACCAAAGGCCGTATATTAGTTGGCGGTAAACGTAGCCAACGTTTAATTGCCGATTATGTGCTTATCTACAAAGGTCAAAAAGTGGCTGTAGTTGAGGCTAAAAAAGAAGGGTTGAGTTATACCGAAGGTGTTCGCCAAGCTAAAGATTATGCAGAGCGTCTACAGTGCCGATTTGCCTATGCTACTAATGGGCATGAAATCTATCAAATAGATATGGTAGACGGTACAGAGGGATTAGTTGACCGCTATTTATCGCCTGAAGAAATGTGGACGAAAATCTTCGATAGTGAGCCTGAAGGTACGCCTGATTTCAAAAAAGTATGGCGTGAACGATTTGCAGAAATCCCGTTTGAAACAAAAGGCGACTGGCAACCTCGCTATTATCAAGAAAACGCCATCAACAATGCGTTAAATGCCATAGCAGAAGGCAAACAAAGAGTACTACTAACATTAGCGACAGGAACAGGGAAAACCTGCATTGCATTCCAAACCTCGTGGAAATTATTCCAGAGCAGATGGAGTTTAACTGCGCAAAAAAATCCTGATGCCGCTAAAAAAAGACCTCGAATCCTATTCCTAGCAGACCGTAACATTCTAGCAAACCAAGCATTTAATGATTTTGGCTCATTTGGTGAAGATGCCATCGTTCGTATAGAACCAAGTGAAATCCGCAAGAAAGGCTCAGTGCCTAAAAATGCCAGCGTGTTCTTTACTATCTTCCAAACCTTTATGAGTGGGCCTGAAGATGAACATGGCAATAAAACACCATATTTTGGTGAATACCCTGCTGACTTTTTTGATTACATCATCATTGACGAGTGTCACCGTGGCGGGGCCAGCGATGAAAGTAATTGGCGCAGGATCTTAGAATACTTCTCTCCCGCTGTTCAATTGGGTTTAACAGCTACACCAAAACGAAAAGACAATGCTGATACATACAAGTACTTTGGCGAACCTGTTTACAGTTACACGTTAAAAGAAGGCGTTAATGATGGTTTCTTAACACCATTTAAGGTTTATCCAATTGTCGGCACTATGGACGAATACGTTTATACACCGGGTGAAGGTGTAATTGTTCATGGAAATCCTGAACCGGGTAAAGTATACAAAGAAGGTGATTTCAACCGAATTATCACAATTCCAGCGCGTGAACAAAAACGCGTTCACTACTGGATGGACTTGTTTAACCCTAAAGAGAAAACCATTGTTTTTTGTGCCACACAAGAGCACGCTGGGCTGGTTCGAGATTATATAAATCAATATGCCAAGCAGAAAGGTTGGACAACAAACCATAGTTACTGTGTTCGAATAACTGCACATGATGGTAAAGCGGGTGAAAATGACCTAGCCGTATTTTGTGATAACGAAAAAACAATACCAACGGTACTGACCACTTCACGCAAGTTATCTACAGGGGTTGATGCCCGAAATGTACGTAATATTGTCTTGATGCGCCCCTGCAATAACATGATTGAATTTAAGCAGATTGTTGGTCGTGGTACGCGCATGTACGATGGCAAAGACTATTTCACTATCTATGACTTTGTTAAAGCTCACCATAACTTTGCTGATCCAGAATGGGATGGTGAGCCTTTACCACCAGATGATCCTTGTGACGTTTGTGGTGATAACCCATGCAGTTGTGAAAAAGAACCTTGTGAGTTATGCGGTTTTAATCCATGTAAATGCCCAAAAGAACCTTGTGTAGAATGCGGTAGTGAACCCTGTGTATGTGGAAAACCACCATGTGAGCGCTGTGGCAGTTCGCCTTGTATTTGTGAACCCGAAACCTGCCCAGTGTGTGACAGCATTCCCTGTATCTGTAAGAAAAAAGAAAAAGTAGTTATACAGCTAAGTGATGGAAAGACGCGTCAAATACAACATATATCATCAGTAATGTATTGGTTTGGTGATAAGCCAATTACAGCAAAAGAGTTTATTGAACGACTGTTCTCTGACTTACCTAAGTTCTTCGAAAATGAAGATCAACTTCGTGAAATTTGGAGTGATCCAACAACTCGTGAAAAACTGCTCTCAAGCCTATCTGAAGCTGGTTATGACGAAGAAAAACTCGAAGGCATGAAAGAACTAATAGATGCCAAAGATAGCGATGTGTATGACGTATTGCGCTATGTAGCCTACGCGAGTGAAGCTGTTAGTAGACAGCAAAGAGCGACATCGGCACACCCCAATATTGAAGCCGCATTTACAGACGATAAGCAGCAACAATTCATCGATTTCATATTAGAAAAATATGTTGAAGATGGTGTTATGGAGCTATCGCCAAGTAAGATGCGCAGTTTGATTGAGCTGAAATACAACACGATTGGTGATGCCGTAGATGTGTTTGGCTCACCAGCGGCAATTAGAGAAACCTTTATTGGGTTTCAGAAGTATTTGTATGAATGACATAACATTATACCGCGGAACAGTTATTTTTACTCCTGATGGAAGACTGATAAATCGATACATCAAGGACGAGCGACGACCAAAATCATCAAGCCAATTCGTTCACGATGTGGCAAATCATTGGTTTGAAGGACGATATGGAATCCGAGCAAGGAGTCAAACTATTTTCTGCTCACCATGTGCTGGTCACGCAAAAGAATATAAAGAACCGGAAGGCTCTTTGCTTCAAATTGATCTTACAAAAACTCAAGAATATTGTCTTTTGTATAGCTCCATCGTATATGATTTTTTGGAAATTACTGAAGAAGTCAAAGATTTATCTGATGAAGCGGAAATTATTTCTTGGTTAGACAGTAAAAATTATCAAAAGGTATTTAACATTGAAGATTTACCTCAAGGATTTCGTGGTGAAGTTATGTTGTACTGTAATGAATACGATGTACGAAATATTTAGAATGAACAACAACGAAACACTTCTTCAACAGCTAGGACTAACAACTATAAATGAATATAGATTTATAAAGTACCTTGGTGGTGGAAGTGCCCTTAGCGCTTTGTATGAGTCAGATCATAAAAAAGTCGTATTTAAATTTTTAATTGCTCCTCGAAATAAAGTTGAGCTTGAAAGATTCAAGCTGGAATGCTCTGTATTGGAAAAAAATAGAGCAAATTGGCGAGATGATGCCGAAATGTTTACAGAAGAACAAAGAAAAGTTTTTTTTATCGGCCCTGATGAAAGTTATCCTTTACCCAAAGTAGTAGTTCCTCTGGTCGAATCAAATTCAGGTGAAATAGTATATTTTGGATATGAGTATGAGGAAGGTGAGTTGTTGTCAGATCTAGAAACAAGCGCCTTTTCGATAGGAGAAAAATTGTTACTATTGTATCGCATAGCATCAGGATTGAATTATTTTAATCAAACAGGATACTCACATAGAGATTTACATCCGAGTAATATCCTTCTATTAAGTAACCCTGTCATGCCTAGATATGATCGAGATCGTACTGATGTCAATTCAAAAGTTAAATTTCTAGACTTAGGGAATTGTCAGTGGAACGAAACAGAAACTGATTATATTTACAAGATAGACAGAGAGCTAGACGAAGATTTGGTATTTCAAGATAATAATAAAAGATTGCTTGCATCTTTTGTTTCAATGCCTCCTGATTTTTTACTTCATGGTAAAAATACAAAGAATTATGACTCATGGTCATTTGGTGTCTACGCGTACAAGTTACTCTTCGGCACTCTTCCATTTGAAGCTAATGAAATTGCGGATATAACTCTTTTGAGAGATTTCAATAACTTTAATAGTGATTTTAGAAGTAAATTACAATCCGTTGGCGTGGGTTTCGAACAAATTATGCTAAGACTATTATCCCCTGACGGAGAAAGAAGACCTGAGATCCATTCTATTGTTCGGCTATTTAGTTGGCTTGTTCACAGGATAGAAGATTTTCAAGACGTTCAGTTTATTAATACCGTAATTGATTCAAGTGGTTTTGACCCTTACTATAACCCGTTAGATGATATTTATTAATCTAAAATTATGCATTGTTTTATCCTTAATATAGATAAAATTATTTAAAACAAAGGAATGTAATGTTAGCTGAAATAAAAAAGGTCTTAAAAGAAACACCGGGCTTAAAAGGCCGGGAAATTGCCAATAAATTAAAGAAAGACAAAAAGGAAGTAAATTCTTATTTACTAAGGCATAACGAAGGATTATATCAGGAAGACTATAAATGGTATCTAGAATCCACCGACACTGTTGAATGGAAAATTGAGTGTGGAGCATGGCTTACTTGTGAAGGGTTTGAGCAAAGCTATTCTGAAATAGGCAACCTCGTTAATGCTCAAGAGTCGAATATAGTTATTCAATTGCCAAAAGGTTTTAAAATTCTTTTGATTGCTGGAGCAAGATTAATATCACTTGCTAACTATTTAAATCATATTGACAAAAATGTAACTTTAGATTTTGAGTTGTGTAAAGGCTCTATGAGCTATCTAGATAGACTGGGCTTCTTTGATCACATTCATTGTGATATCAAAATCCTACCAAATCGCCCTGCTACTTCAAGAGCTAAGCAGTATAAAGGTAATAGCAATAATTTGGTTGAAATCGGAGAGATTGATCTCAATTCATTCAACGAGGAATTACCGGAAGAACTAACTGCAGCATTTACTAGCCATGCTGGTAAAGATTACTATATGGCTGCCTTTACTGTTTTTTCAGAGTTAATTGGCAATGTTCAGGAACATAGTGAAACACCTATACCGGGATTCGCAGCTCTTCAGTTTTATGAGGGTAAAAACAACCATCACAGCCACGTACAAACTGTTATATCTGATCATGGTCTTGGTTTATCAAATACTCTGAAAGAAAATTTGCACAAGCATTACCCAAAGCTTGCATCAACTTTGGATCTAACTTGTGTAGAGTCAGACATTAAGTTAATCATCAAGGCGCTTACAGATGGGAAGCTTAGTCGATTTGGGCACAATCCTGATGGTGTAGCTCGTGGTTTGGGACTAAAACGAAGCCAAGATTATGCTCTTAAGTACAATGCAGAGGTTACGGTTAGGCAAGAAAACCTAATTGTTAAACTTGAGTATTGTGATGGAAAATTAACAGATTCAACTCATCGCTCTGATTTAGGTTACCTAGCTGGAACTCACGTTTGTTTTGACTTTATCTTAAAATAGGTCAATAATCATCTCGGTAAACAACTTAATTTAACCAGAAGTTATCATGAGACTTATAGATTACACAAATGGAAATGACCACCCTTTTGGAAATAAACAGGGACAGGAAACTTATAAGAGATTGAAGGAATTCCTAGACTGTAATGTTAGCGAAAAGGTGATTGAAATTAATCTTGAGGGGATAAAAGCAACCGATGCTTCTTTTCCAAGGGAAAGTGTTATCTCAATTATTAAACACTTAAATGGAGAGAAGTCTTTTTATATAACAAAATTTGATTCAAAGGATTTGTTGGATAATTGGGACTATGCCGCAAAAGCTAAAAAACAATTAGTCGCCACAAACTTTAATAATAAGCTAGAAATTATCGGCCCAGATATTAATACATCTACGAGGGAGCTGATAGAATATGTTTATTCTAATGCTCATGTGACAACTGCGAATGTGGCTAAAACTCTCGGATTATCGGTTCAAAATGCGAGCACTAGATTAAAAAAGCTGGTTAGCGAAGGAGTTGTGCTACGTGAAGAAGAAGCCGCTCTGTCTGGCGGGAAAGAGTTTATTTACAAAAGATTGTTTAAATCTGCTTAAATTAACTTGTTTAACCAGATCTGATGGTTTAGTATAAAAGGTGAGCGTTTGCTCATTTTTTATGAAACCTGATTAAACAGCTTTATTTAAGGAGATTATCAAGGTGGCAATTACAATTAATAATTTTAGTCAGTTGTTGGAAGAAGTAGCGAAAGAACTCGATATCTCTCCAACTAAATACAAGCTGGCTGTATCGCGCTACGAGTCAGTAGGTGCATGGTTAAATGATGGCGAATATGAAAACTTCGATGGACAAATTAACATTTATCCTCAAGGCTCATTTCGTCTTGGAACGGTCGTTCGTCCTATTAGAGAGCAATCTGAAAAGGACTACGATATTGATTTAGTCTGTGAGTTTGAAGAGCAAGCATCGGCTACACAAGCGGGAATAGTAAAACATCGTGTTGGAAATCGTTTGAAAGAACATATTACATACAAGGAAATGCTAGATGAAGAAGGTCGTCGGTGCTGGACATTATTATACAGCGAGCAAGATGGTGCTGGATTTCACTTAGATGTACTCCCTTCCAGTGGTTTTTCAGCAGTTAATTATTCTCCTATCTCAATTACGCATAAAGAAAATGAAAATTATTCTTGGGCATCGAGCAATCCTAAAGGCTATGCTGCATGGTTTGAAGAACGCAATGCCGATGCATATAGATTAGTCGCATTGGATCAGAAAAGGATGATTTCAAACTCATTCTCAGATATTTATGCCAAAGTTGACGATGTGCCAGATCAATTAATACGAACCCCTCTCCAACGAGCTATTCAATTAATGAAACGGCACAGAGATATGCGTTTCAATGGTAATCAGAAATACGCGCCAATTAGCATGATAATGACAACTTTGGCTGCTCATCTGTATGACAATGAAACTAATGTCTATGACGCGTTAACTAATATAGTTAATAAACTATCAGCACATATGGGATTACTTGAAAACAAGGTGATTGTCGATGAACGATTATCGGCAAGAGGGCTAATTAAAAGGCTACCTGATGGTACTTGGTATATAGGTAACCCTACAAATCCAAAAGAAAATTTTGCAGACAGGTGGCATGAAGAAGGAGATGCCCGTGCAAAAGCGTTTTTTCAATGGGTCGAGTGGTTGAAACAAGACTTCTTAGCCGTTACGCAAAGAGACCGAGATTCTATTCGCTTTACACTTGAAGCATGCTTAGGAAAAAGTGTAATTGGTAAAGTATGGTCAAAATGTGTCCCATCACCTGCCGTACATGAACCTACAAAAGTGAATATATCACGACCTGCAAAACCTTGGAGGTCTGGTGAATAAATTAATTCACGAACAAATTCAAGCCGTTTTAGACAGTCACCCAAACTTATGGCTAGTTCAGAATGGCTCTGATATTTTGTTATCAGGCTCTTTACATTTCAGCGCTTCAGTTGAGGGCAAAGAGACGATTACAGCAAATTACGATGTAAAAATATCTGTGCCATATTCTTACCCTAGGGATTTACCAAAAGTATTTCCTTCGGGATATAGCCTAGATAAAAGGTTTGAGCATACAAATCCTGACGGTAGTTTCTGTCTTGCTGTTCCTATAGAAGAACGTGAGCTGTTTGAGTTAGAACCGTCACTGTTAGGCTTTATCAATAATCTAATTGTCCCATTTTTGTATGGGTATAGCTATTTTCTTAAATACGGAGAACATCCATTTGGTGAACGAGAACACGGTAACAAAGGCATCCTAGATTTTTATTTAGATACGTTTAAAAGTCGTGACGCTAGGACAGTCTTAACATCCCTTCACAACTTTGCTGTTCATGGATATCGCGCCCATGAAAAATGCCCCTGCGGAAGTGGTAAGAAAGTACTCAAGTGCCATCAGACAGAACTAAAATCCCTCCTTAAAAACAAAGAATTGCTAATGGCAGACTTAGCGAAATTTATCACAAGGTAGACACTTGGAATGATGAAATTAACAAATTTATTGATTAGCCTCTTTAAGTGGTACATCGAAGGATGGCGACAACCTTCTTTAAATTCAATTGCACGATTAATACTAATCTGCTCTTTAACCGCTCTAGCTGCAATTTCAGCGTCAGTTAATTTCGAAACCGATTGGCTTAACGTTTCGCTTTCATCTGGAAATAGCAGTAGTCTATTTTTCATGTTTTTGGCTGTTTGCTCTCTATTCATGTTGGCATATTCAGAGTATCGAGATAGGCAACTAGCGAGCGACTCACTGCTGTTCAAAATTAGACATATGGGACTAATAGATCACGGTATCGATGATGTTGAAAATTATTTCCCGAAATCGCTGAAGAAGTTTAAGCCTCAGGCATTTAATATGGTATTCGGTAATAGTCATAAAACGACAGATTTAGAGGCACTTAATAGTCAGTTATCTAAGATCGCTAGAATACCTGAAGCGTTAAATGAAAGTAGCTCATCATTAAACAATGCAAATAAACACGTAGTATATTCAGGTGTAGCTCCTGTTCCAATGGTTGCTGCCGCAGGGCACGCAGTTAGTAATATGCAGAATGTTTACGTCGCTGATTGGAACAGGCAAGATAAAAAATGGCACTTTTTGACCGATTTAGATGATGGCGAAAATGTTAAGTGTGAATCTACTACGTCGAATGGCTTTGAAGAATCAGTTTGCCTAATTATAGAGTTAAGCTTGCCTATTTGCGTGGATAAAATCCGTTCTGACTTTCCAAAATCGGATTGCTTTAAGGTGTTTTGGCAAGATGATAATCCTCGCTATGACAAATTATGTAGTGTTGATAAACAGAACCGGATTATTGGTGAAATTATACATTTTATTAATAGCGAAATACTTCCTCACAAAACGGGATTGAAGGAAATCAAATTATTTGTTGCGGCTCAGGCTTCCTTCATTTTTCGTCTAGGTTCAGCCCTCAATCAAGGTCATCTTCCAAAAATAACTTTTTACCATTACAACCCTGATCACAAAGATCTAAACCATCCGTGGGGGGTATCTTTTAATGGTGGCGTTAAGGGTTATAAACTAGCTCACACAGGCATATGATTATTAGAGCTCTAATCTATATATTGGGAGGTTAGTTTCCACATGTATGCCCAATTATCAATAATAAATCAAGATGAGCTCGTTGGGAGTTTGATCTATCGTTATGCTACTAGAATGGGTATAACTGATGATAAAGTCTTGCTGGAACACCTATTCGAAAATAGAAAAATAGTTCCATCAGGTTTATTTCAGGGGCATCTGAGTGAGTTTTTAAACGTTGGAGGCAAAAATTTAGCTTGTTCAACAACTGAATTAGCCGAAAAACATACATTGTTACCTTTATTTAAACCTTTTATACCAGAACAACGTTACAAACAACTAGTGGATGATTTAGCTTATTCTAGAAAAAGCACGTTTACTTATCGCTCAGGTTTTAATGCTTCTGTTGTCCAATACCCCAAATTTTACAAAGTTTGCCCACAATGTTTTCAGCAGCAGAAAGCTAAATTGGGCTATGCTTACGCTCAAAGGGTACTTCAATGCCCAGGTGTAGAGTTTTGTCCGATCCATGGTTTGCCACTTACAGACACTGAGATATCCATTATTAGTACTCACAAGCATAGATTTACGGGAGTTGATTCAAACTTAAAGTTTGTTCGAGTAACGCTTATCCATACTAACGTATTGTCAACGAAACTACTGGACCTAGCTTTATTGGTTCAGCAATTACTCTATCCTATTAAAATTCATATTTCTTATTGTCAATGGACTCGTTTCTACCAGAAGCTAGCCATCGACAATGGATTAATGATTGGCAATAGGGTTGATCATTGCCAAATTAAGAATTTAGTTGAAGCGTTTTGGAGTATTCCATGGTTAACCCGGCAAAGTTTAGTTGTATCTGAAACCAGTAGCTGGTTAGTTGATATATTTCGAAAACACCGGAAAAGTTTTTCTTATCTACAACATTTTATAGTTTGGTTTGCACTAGGCTATATACCCAAAAATTTAAAACAAACGTTAATTGCTGTAAGCCAACTGCAGGATGAAACCAAAAACTCGCATGTATATAATCAGTGTCAGGATGAAGCTAAATTAAATGAATATCGTAGAATTTGGCTTTCGCTAATCAAGAGAAAATCTTTAAAACAGGTCAGAGCAACAACTGAAGGCTGCAGAGTTTATTCGTGGTTATATCGATATGATAATTTTTGGCTCAAGAATAATAAGCCTAAAAGTATCGTTAACTATGTCAACGAGCGAGTGAACTGGTTGAAAAGAGATATTTATTTTGCCAAATCTTTACTCAAAATTTTATTTTCAGTTGAAGGCAAATTAGATGGCCCAAGAAGAAGTGCTGCTTGGTTTGCAACACAGTTTGGTGAAAAAGCATTGCTTGGTCGTAAGTTAGACAAGTTACCTCTTTGCCAACAATTTTTTATTAAATATACAGAGACTGTCGATGAATACCAGCAGAGACGCTTGGCTTTTTATCTGTCTAAACAAATAAATAATAATATTTTAATTGGTGGTATAAGTGATGTTGAACGAGCTGTTGGAATCAATAAAAAGAGGGTTAAGGAACATACCCGAGAAATTATTAAAATGGAACTACCAACCTGGAAGAGAAATCAGAAAATTTCCTCAGGATGCAATCTTGCAGTCCATAGGGAAAATATCAGTTGATAAGGTAGACGGGAAATTTAAATGGTTTGTTGATTTACAATTTTCAGATCATGATCTTTCCCGTGTCCCTGCAGAGTTGATTCCAATGATTGTTGTAAACAGCATCTATCGGAACAAAATTAGGTATCAGCATCAAGATTTAAGGGATCACAGTTGGAAAGTTAATGAAAAACCAGAGGTGTATAGGATAGAAAAAGATGATGGGAGTTTTTATTTTCGGTTTGTGTCAGAATCTTCTCAGGTTTTAGTGTCTGCAATCGAATTGGCTAGAGCTCTTTTTTTAAACAATTTTCATCTCACTAGGACTGCATTTCGAGTTAACGGTTTAGATGCAATGGCTAATATTGAAGAGTATCCAGACAAGAGTATTATTCGCTTTAATCGTTTCTCCGACTATCCACTTTCGAACCTCTCATCTACCACAGCTTTAAAACATTTAGTTTGGCTGTTAATGTCTGATGAAAATCGCTCAAGCTTTAACTCAATATTTGAACACCTGGTTAATAATGAGGATAACTACTGCGATTTTTGTTTTACTCCACCAGATTTAACCGGATGGAAGTTTAAGGCTAAGGGCTATTTCTATAATGACATTTTTTATGCAAATGAAATTACCGAATTTAGGACAAGTCCAATAGGTCATTTACCTGATATTGAAATCTACCACCCAAATAAAAAAGAACCTATTGTTCTGGATGACGGGGGAAATGATACTGGGCAACGAAAACCCCATGTAAAAGTATCAGGTAAGCCCGATGAATTGGATTTTAAAAGTGGCGTTAATCCCAAACGCAGACATTCAATATACAAAAGTCCTGAATTAAAACAAATCTTTAATATGGTAAATCATATTGAAGTTCTTCCAGGTGAAAAAGATCCAAGACGAAAGCCAATGGTTGAGGTTGACGACGATAAACCAAGTGAACAATCAGGTATAAATCATAAAAATGGAGAGGGAGAGGCTAAAGAATTTGACTACCAGATAAATACTGGAACAGAAGATAGCGAAATGGAAATGCAACCTGACGAGTTAACTAAAGTTGAATCTACGGACAGACTAAAAGTTATTGAACATCTTATTAATGCTTTGTCCGCGGAGTATAGTAACTTGGTAGTTGTAAGTATAAATACTTACAGATGCCCCAAACCAGCTAAGAATATATCAAATTACTACTATGAAAATACTCAGGAAGCACGGGTTTTTTTATGGGCAAAATTAAGTATTGGGCCTACATCCTTACATATATTGGAGATTGATAACGCCGGTCACCAGAAAATGAAAATCAGTACTCCGATTATTGAGTTCAAGCAGTCTTTAGAACCTGTAAATGGAGTGGTAAAAATAATACAGTCTTGCGTGGATTCAGGTTTTAAATGGAATACGGAAACAATTAAGGAATGCGCCCAAACTGTTAGATATGTTACTCACCCGGCTAAAAAGTTCGAAACTGGTGATAAAGCCCATATCAAACGCTGGATGAGCTATTTTATAACTCAGTTAAGAAAGTTGGGGTATATATAGATGAGCTTTATAGTCATTAATAATAAATTAAACCCCTGACAATAAATGTATTTTTTTTAAATTCTGATATTATATTTTGCACCGAAGATATGGTGTTATGAAAACAAATTATTCTGGGACATAATTGAATTAAAAGGAAAATGTATGAAGTATATACAGTTATTCGGCATCGGAATTTCATTAATTTCACTTACAGCCTGCGTAAGTACAAATATAGATAAATCACAATTCTCAGAAGGGGCTTCTCTTCTATTGTAAGCGTCCGGCAATCCACACCTAGCTTTTGATATTCCAAGGCAGTAAATCATCGATTTGGCAACCCGGTTTGCAGATTTGGGTTAAACAATAGCTAATATAATCGTAAGGTATTAGTCCGTTGGCCTTTGCCGTTTCCACTATGCTGTAGAGCATTGCACTGGCGTTGACCCCATTAGCTGTTTGGCTAAACAGCCAATTTTTGCGGCCAATGACAAAGGGTTTAATCGCCCGCTCAGCGCGATTATTGTCGATAGACAAATGACCATCTTCAACATATTGAACCAACTTATCCCATTGATTCAGGCTGTAGTTGAGCGCTTCCCCTAATTTGGATTTAGGTAAGGTATTGAGCAAAGATTTTTCCAACCAAGCTTTATATTGGTTAAGTAATGGCTCTGACTCTTTTTTCCGGATGACTTGTTTTTCAGCCGCTGTTTTATCTTTGATTTTCTGTTCAACTCGATAAAGTTTTTGAATATGATTCAACGCCCAATTTGCTTTGCCCGTTTTTCCTTTGGGTTGCGCTTTTTCAGCTTCATCAAACTTACGCCGTGCATGTGCCCAGCAGCCTGCTAGCTTAGCTTTAGTTTGGTCATACCCTTGGTAACCATCCACTTGAAGGTAACCTGTATAATTAAGTAAAAAATTCGCAGGATAACAACCCGAACGACCCGGCTGATATTCATACAGTACGATATTTTTAAATGGGTTATTTGCAACAGGCGTGTCAGTACCTGTGCAATATAACCACATATAGGATTTTGTTTTGTCATCACTCACCACATTGAGTGTGGTCTCGTCCGCTTGAATGACATGTTGCTCTAATAAGATTTGATGCAATTTGTCATACAGTGGTTTAAATAAACTGGCACATTTGATTATCCAGTCACTCATGGTTTGTCGACTGATTTCAATGCCGTGTTGTTTAAACATGGTTTCTTGCCGATAAAGCGGCAGTGCGTATTGATATTTACTGGTGATGATTTGGCTGAGTAAGCTTGGTGTTGCAATGCCTTTAGGAATTGGACTCGCTGGCATCGGGGCTTGTTTGATTTGAACTTGTGTTTCGTTTTGCTCACAGGCTCGGCAGCTGTATTTTGGTCTAACATGTTCAATCACTTTGATTTGAGCTGGAATAAATTCAAGTTTTTCAGATTTATCTTCACCCATTTTATGCAGCTCGCCACCACAACAGTCACAGCTTTTATTTTCAATGTCGTGCACAATCACTTCGCGTGGTAAATCAGCCGGTAACGCAGTGCGTTTAGCTTTTTTACGGGTGTATCAGCGATGTCTTCCGCTTCGTTAAATAAATCACCTTGTGCAGGGTGGCCTTCGGTTGATTTACCGAATTGTTTTTGCTGAGCTAATTTGAATTGTTCTTCTAAATACGCGATTCTGGAATCTTTATCCGTTACTTGTTTTTCAAGTTCGGCAATGCGTTTGAGAAGTTGCTGCTCTAGTTCAGTCATAGGGGGTATTTTACCCTGTAACTCGCTGATTATCTGCATGTTATTCAGATTAAAAGCTGATCAGGTATGATCTAAAGTTATAAGCTCAAGTTTGATAAAATCAGCGGTTTATGACCAACAATATCAAAGCCATTGAGCAGCCAGTTAAGCTGTTGCTCAGATAAAACAAGCTGGTTTTCATGCTCGGCATTCGGCCATTTAAACTTATTGTTTTCTAATCGTTTATGCCACAAAGCAAACCCCGTTTTATCCCAGTAAAGGATTTTGAGTTTATCTTTGCTTTTGTTGCAGAAGATAAATAAAGCACCGGACATCACATTTAAATTCATTTCAGCGACAACAATATTAGCTAAACCATTAATCGATTTTCGAAAGTCCACCACTGGGCGGTGCAGGTAAATGTCACTTGGCTCAACAAACATTTTCATTTAACTAAACCTCTAATCAAATCAGACAAATACTGTGCAGAGGTTGAACCTGGCAATTTTAATTCTCCAACCTGCAAAGTCAGTGTGATATGGGCAGGCTCAATCGCTTCTTGCAAACCCGTGTGCTCAGCTTGAATGCTCACTTTACTAAAGCTAGTTTGGGTGGTTAACTGTTTGCGATATTTATAAAAAGTGGACTTAGCTAAATTATTTACCTGACAAAAATCTTGTATATTTAAACCAGAGTCTGGTTGTTGGCGAATTAAATCCTGCCAATGCTGATGAGTTCGTTTGGTTTGCATAACTCACTCCTGTTATTAAAAAGAAATGAGCTTAGCGAATATAAAATAAATGTTTAGGTGTGTTTTAGCCGACGGTTACCTTCTATTTGACACAAAAATTCAAATAGCCCACGAATTAAATAAGTTACGTGAGAGCAGCGCTGCGAATTCAGGGCAGGAAAAATTCACTGGTGTTAATAATGTTGTAAGCGATCATTTTAGACCGTCTTCAAACTAAATTTAAATCCCATATTCTGTTCATCAACGTAAATAACCACGAGATGATGAATATGAAAAAAGTCCGAACTCAACGCACAGCTGCTGATTGGCAGCAACTATTTGAACTTCAACAAACATCAGGCATGGCAATAACCAAATTTTGCGAGCAACATCAGCTAACCGTTTCCAATTTTTATCACTGGCGTCAAAAATTAAATACCAGTGAAGTTAAAGCGCAACCAGCTAAAGCTGAAACAGACAGCGAATGGCAGCCAGTTACAATTGCCATGCCGGACACAACAGCTCAAAACTGGAGCATTGAGCTCAAATTACCAGGCGGTGTGGTATTAAACATGAGCACACAAGCATGATAGGTATTTCACCTTCTGTCGCCATTTGGCTATACAACCAACCTGTTGATATGCGCAAACAGTTTGACGGTCTAGCTGCTCTCACTCAATCCAAACTGAACTGTCGTGCCAATAATGGCGAGCTGTTTGTTTTTATTAACCGAAAACGCACACACATTAAGTTACTCTATTACCATCAAGGGGGTTATTGTATTTGGTCAAAACGATTAGAAAAAGGCACTTTACACACTGTTTCAGGTGACAACAAAATCACCTTAGATTGGACACAACTTCAGTGTTTAATTGGTGGAATTAAATGGCAAGAAAAGCCAATAAACACGCGCCTTACAAGGTGAAATAGGGTATAATTATACCCTATGAAAAAACATAAAATCAGTCACTTACCTGCATCTGGAATTGATGCTCAATATGCCAAACAAGCTGCACAAATTGCATCGCTTGAGCATCAACTCGACTGGTTAAAACGCCAAGTGTTTGGGCGTAAGTCTGAACAATTTCTATCCGACTCAAATGAGCAAACTGAGCTATTTGTTAAAGATAACTCAGCTACATCCAAACCCGATTCAATCGAAATTAAATCTCACCGCCGCAAATCGAATAAACAATTAAGCGGCGATGAAGTCAATGATACGGGTTTACGTTTTGATGATTCAGTGCCACAAAAAATCATTGAAGTCGACGCACCAGAGCTTAATGGCGATAACGCAGACCAATACGAAATTATCGATTATAAAGAGCAGGCGCGTTTAGCGCAGCAACCGGGTAGTTACGTTGTTTTAATTTACCGTAAACCCGTTGTGCGTCATAAAACCAAAGAAACCGTTCGCACTGAGCCCACACCCAATACGGTATTAGAAGGCTGTTATGCTGACGTATCCGTACTTGCAGGTATCATGTTCGATAAAGCGGTTTATCACTTACCTTTATACCGCCAACACCAAAGAATGTTGGATGCGGGCATTCAATTAAGCCGCGCCACCCTCACCCATTGGATACAAAAAGCCATTGCGCTGTTATACCCCATCTATCAAGCGCAGCTTGAGCATATCTTGCAAAGTAAAATACTGGCCATGGATGAAGTGCCGATAAAAGCGGGCCGAAAAAGTAAAGGTAAAATGAAACAAACCTATTACTGGCCCATTTATGGTGAACAAGACGAAATTGCTTTTACTTGGTCG
Organism: Catenovulum sp. 2E275; assembly: GCF_025515275.1. Lineage (GTDB taxonomy): Bacteria > Pseudomonadota > Gammaproteobacteria > Enterobacterales > Alteromonadaceae > Catenovulum. The sequence continues at coordinate 6,753 of NZ_JAOPFU010000021.1, read as the reverse complement.
CAAAACCGAGGCTTTTTGCATGCCAAAAATCAACTGACTGGCTTTAATGGTACATTATTAACCGATGGTTACACGGCGTATACCAAAACAGTCAATCAATTGAACGAGCAAAACCAAAACGTAACCCATGCATCTTGCTGGGCGCACTGCCGACGTTACTTTGAAAAGTCACTTAAGATGGAGCCTGAGCTTGCAAAATATGCACTGCTAAAAATTGCAGATTTATATCAAGTTGAAAAGCATATTCGCGATGAAAACTTAGATGAACAAAGTGCACTCGATTATAGACAAAAACATGCAGAGCCTGTGATTGATGAATTCTTTAACTGGATATATGAACAAAGGCAACGGCCTGAGTTATTACCATCAAACCCAATCAGCAAAGCATTAAAGTATGCAGATGAACGATACCATCAACTGAAAGTGTATTTAGGGGATGCGAATATCCAAATTGATACCAACCATTTAGAGCGCGCCTTGCGAGTAATCCCTATGGGCAGAAAGAATTATTTATTCTGTTGGAGTGAGTTGGGCGCTGAAAATATGGGCGTATTACAAAGTTTAATGGTGACGTGCCGGTTGCTGGGCATTAACCCATATCACTATTTGGTGGATGTATTGCAACGCGTGAGCCTGCATCCCGCCAAAGATGTCATTGATTTAACCCCGCGTGTTTGGAAAGACAAATTTAAAGATCATTTTTTAACATCAGATCTGGCTAATTAGGGGTAATATACCCCCTGAATGATCGCTTACATAATGTTAATACATCCAGCGCATCAGATGTGGTTTTTGGCTCAGGATTAGTTTCGTCCGCTGCAGTTTTGACTAAAAGTGGGCAATGGGTTTCTCCGGGTAATTTTACAGATTGGGGTCAAATCGGTATAGGTGTTCTTGGTATTTTGGCTGATAGTTCAATGAAGCGTCACCCGTTAACTTACTCTTATTTTTTTAATACTGACCCAAACTGTAAGACACTAGAGTGTAATGAAAATGCGTTCGTTATTACAAAGATGTTATGGACCTCTATGTTGAGCGTTTAGCAATTAATCGAGGTGACGAATACTTAGTTGACAAAATAAGCTATGAAACTTCAGGACTTCTAGCTGATCATGCTAAGGCCAGAATTAAATTTAAAGAGCCAGAAGAAATCAAAAAGCATAACTATACAGTCATGAGTGTATCAAACCTTGATGAAGTTAACAGCGACTTCAATATATGGGGAAATGAAACCCCTAAAGATCGACCCGACATGCTAGGCTTTTTAGGTTTATCGTATATTGAAACTTCTGATTTACTGTTAGATGCTTCTGAAAAACACCCATATATTTTGATATATAGAGGTATTGATTCAGAACGAATGAAAGAGGGTAAACCATGTTATGGTGGCTTTTTTATACGAGCAGGTAAGCCTATTGTCGTTGATGAATTAAACTGTGTTAAGCTAGCTGGTTAAATCAGACATTATCAAGTGATTCTTTATTTAAATAGGGCACCTTTGCAAGGTCGAAGTGCCCTTTGATTTGTAAGTGAAAGAAGCTGTATTCTGATGAGGCAACTTTTGCATAATCGAAGTCTGACTTCTATGGCAATAAATCTTTAGGCTTGCATTTTAAAACAATTGCAAGAGAATATAGTTTTTCGACGGTTATATTCATCTCGCCTCTTTCTATTCTCCCGATGTAACTCCGATCCATGTCAGCTAGTTCTGCAAGTTTATCCTGAGCCAAACCAACTTCTTTTCTTTTTACTCGAATGTTGGCGCCCAATTTCTTTGCTAAGTCTTTCATTTTTTGTCGCTATTAAAATAAAAGACTATCTTTTTTTGCGGATTATAAATCCACGGCTTATAATCCTCTTTTTTTGATGGCCGGATATGAATAATGCTTAACCCGAAGGTAATATTAATAAATCCTACACTGCACAAAATATTCTTAAGTAATTTAAACTCACACCTTGAAATGAAGCAGCTTAGGGAATTTTTTATAGAACAAACCAAGATCAAAATAACAACGGATGAACTGAATAAACTCCTATATCGTCAACTAGATCGTCTCGTAAAACAAAAAGTTATAGAAAAAAAGAAGTTAGGAGATGGTAAAAGAGTTGTTTACAGAAGTTTTGAAGGGTTCACTGATATGACCTTTAAATTTAAAATTTTTGCAAAGGAAAATGAAAGAAAGGGTCAACTATTAGGGAGTCAAACTACTTCTGAAGCCTCCAAATCTAAACTAGAGCGAGAGTTAAAACAGTATGAAATTGATTTTCAATCTTGTATTGCAGAATCAGAGGAATATAAGCGCTTATTCTCGATTGTTCCAGATATGAAAAAAGTACTGGAGCAACACTATTTACTGGCTTGTAATCAATCAAATGAATTACTTGGAAAGATAAAAGCAGTGAAAACCATTCTTCAAAATAGTGTAGTAGGTTAATAGTGCAGTTACGACAATGGCAAAGTGAGTGTATTAGTAAGGCGAGTAAATATTATCGAAACAACCGGCATTTTCTTTGTTTGGCAACACCCGCTGCCGGCAAAACAATTATGTCTGCGAGCTTAGCAAAAAAATTACTGGCCGAGGATAAGATCGACTTAATTATTTGTTTTTCACCAAGTGTAACCACATCGGAAAATGCGCGTGTTGTGTTTGAACGAATATTAGGCTCTAAATTTGATGGTATGCTAGCCTCGATTGGTTGTTCGCTAACGTATCAGGCGATGTTAAATCTAGATAATACCTTCTGGAAAATTTTTAATTCTCATAGGGTCTTTGTCGTATTTGATGAAATTCATCATTGCTCTGGTGGTGATTTTGTTAAAGGAAATGCTTGGGGTCGGTTAATACTCAATAATATTAAAAATCACGCTAAGTATACTCTGGCAATGAGTGGCACACCTTGGCGAAGTGATTCAATGCCCATTGCTTTGAGCGAATATACTAAATCAAATGGGAAAATTAGTACGCACTATCAATATGGGCTTGCACGCGCTATTGAAGATAAAGTTTGTCGAGTTCCGCAAATTACTTTAATCGATAACGACAAAATTGTTGTTACTAGGCAATCAGTTCAAAATAGTTACAAGAGTTTTAATGAGCTATTTAATCAGAAAGTGATTAGTTACAGCGAATTGTTGCATAATCATAATGCCCTTAAATATATTCTTGGATCCTCAATTAATAAATTATCTTCAATTAGAACGAACAACTCTCGTGCTGCTGGGCTAATTGTTGCGACTTCAGTAGCTCATGCTTTATTAATCCAAAGATTAATGACAAAGGAATTTGGAGAAACTGCTGAAATTGTGAGTTATAAAACCGAAAACTCGGCTCAAAAAATAGACAGTTTTAGAAACAGTATTGATCCTTGGATAATAAGTATTGGTATGATTTCAGAAGGTACAGACATACCCAGGTTACAAGTATGCTGCCATTTAAGTCGAATCAAAACTGAGTTGTATTTCAGGCAGATTATTGGGCGGATATTGAGAGTCACAAGTCATGATTCTGAGCGAGCATGGTTATATACTTTTGCTGAGCCAAGTTTGACTAGTTTTGCTCAACGGTTAAATCAAGATATTCCACACTACTCTGTGATTATGGATGAAGATAGCGATGTTGATAAATCAAAACCAGATAAACCAACGGATGCTGTTGGTGTGAATAACGGTGCTGCTGCTTCGGAAAAAACTAAGAATATAACAGCGGATGTACTTCTTACACCAGATGGTTACAAAGCTCATTCTACCAAGGAAAAAATACCATCTGACTTGGTTCGCTGCGATATATTGGGTTATTTTAGACAACAAGTTATTCAGGCTTTTCAGTCACCATTCTAAAGCGGCAAATTAACTTAATTTTGCAAGAGGTTAGACACATTGAATCAGTTAGCTCAATTGAAATTATCGGTAATGTCAGATATCCATCTGGGATGTTTTGCACCAGACAAGCTACCTGATTTTGAATTGGCTCAGGGTATAGACGTTCTGGTTCTAGCTGGCGATATAATGGATGGAGTGAAATCTCACGGTATTGATTGGGTACTAAACTTAAACCCGAACATACCTATCATTTACACAGCTGGAAACCATGAATATTATGGCTCCAGACGAGATAAAGCCATTCGGAATCTAACTGACGCTTTTGCAAATACTAATGTTAGGTTTTTAATAAATGATACTGTGACGATTAAAGGTTATAAGTTTATTGTGACTGATTTATGGACCGACTATCAGCTCAGAGGTGATATTGTTAAATCAACTAATTTTGCCAGAGCTAGAATGAATGACTTTCGAAAAATAAAGTTTAAATCAGCTACAGGCTATAGAAAACTTAGACCTTTGGACACAGTGCAGTGGCATATTGAGGCTAAACATTTTATTCAAACGGAATTGAATAATTGCCAAGAAGAGATTCCTATTTCAGTGACTCACCATGCAACTCACCCGCTACAGTTGGAACCGGCATATAAAAATTCAGAGTTTTCTCCTGCTTATGCCAGTGATATGACTGAATTCTTTAATCAATGTAAAACAAAACCTGTCTTGGCCATAAACGGACACAGTCATTATAGTAATTATTGCCATTCAGATGGGATCTATTATTACAGTAATCCATTCGGTTATCATGATGTTGAAGTTGTTCACGGGTTTGACAGTAAAGCTATACTGGAGCTTGACGGCAGTAAGGTTAAGTTGACGCAAAAAAAACCAAAAGTCTTATCAATTCCACAAAAATATTTAGCTACAGACAGAATATTAATGAGTGCCCTTCAAGAGGCTCTAAAACAGATTGAAGTAGATAATCAGCTCACTGGCATCGAAGACCAATTTTTCAGGTTACTGGCTGGACGAAATTGTCCGGTAGGATATGTATATCGTTATGATTTATATGAGATTATCAAGAAAATGGGACTTAGGGTTGAGTTTTATTAAATTGGTTTAATTGAGTATCAAACATAAAAGTGGGCTAGATGATTAAGCAAAAAATGAAACTTATATAACTAAATATCAAAAAGATGTATTTGTGAATAGAGTTCAAAATCCTTGAAGAAAAGAGTATAGTTTGGAGTTAACTCTATCAGCTTTAAAATGATCAAACTTTAATACATAAGGGTATTTCCTAAATCAAAGGTTTCTGATCAAACTTTAATACATTTTAGAGTGTTTTATGTACGATTTTTTGGTTTTTTAGATCAAACTTTAATAAATAACCACATTTTTGGTAGGTAATAAGGTTTTATATTAAACCTACAAAGTTAAAAACTTTATTACCCGTCCACATGATTCTGAGGCCGTAATGAATAGTAAAACTTTAAAAAATATTGGTACAAGGCTTGTTTTATTAATTGTTGCAGCGGGGTTTTTTATATTTGTATATGTAGGGCTTGATACTGGAGAAGCTCCTTCACGTGGTGAAAATCCTAAAATAACAACTGATCCTGTAGGCTATTGGTTCATGATGTCTTTCTATATTGGAATGTGCTGCTTCGCTTTCATTCCAGCAATGTTACCATCAAAGTGGTTATATTTTATATTTGGTGATGATAATCATAAGTGATAGCTGAATTTTGAAGCTAAATGGATCGAAAATGTACGTCAAGCAAAATGCTTGACACAAAAAAGGCTTTCGGCCGATAGTTTTTTGGATGTTTATATTTTTGTTTTTCTGAGCTAGTCAGCTCAGGTGCCAATAGCGAACGCCTTCTGAACAATTTTAAACATCAGTAGGCTTGCGCAAAATTGACATTTACCCAACTCAAATTTTGCATATTTGGTAGGTTGGCACGAGCCTAGGCGAATCCCAACATTTTGTATATTAAATAAGTTATTGGGATTCACTTCGTTCGACCCAACCTACGCGGGCTAAAACCAATTTAAAAAGCTTTTAAAGCCAAGTACAACCAGAAATATTAGGAAAACAACCACAATAGAAAAAGCTGTTAAAAAGATGGGAGTTAATTTAGATTCTTGGTTGTTTTTCAAAAACTCGGTTTCAAGTTTAGTAACCCCATTGAAATCATCGAGATCACTTCCGATGTATTCACCTTGCTCAATAGCTTTTTCACAAGCGCTAATCAAATTTCTTAGCCCTGACTCATCACCTACAATATGGCGATTAATTTTAAAGTCACTTCCATCTTTTAATTGGGGCATACTCTTTCCTATTCAGCGGACTAAACCGCTTGGTACATAACGCCCGCAGCCAAGCTTTAGCAGTCCCACATAAATTGTTTGTTAGGTGCAATTTCCCTACATGTACAAACTTAGTTGCAACGACACCCAAGTAACAACTAAGACAATAACACTAAAATTTTCTGATTTATTATTAATATGCAAGAATAAAATAGAAAAGAAAAATGTTAAAGGCATCATAAACATAGATGATTCTTGTGCTGACACAGTTTGCCCTGAAAGAGCAATACCTATACGAACGATAACCGATAAAACAGACAACCAAAAAAATGCACGTAATATAAAAAATCTTAGGTGATCATCAGAACCAAGAGGTTTTAATTTTTTGGTGAAAAATGCTTCCTTTAAAATAGATAAAATTTCTTCATCAGATTTGTTTAATTTAAGCATAATTTCCTTTTGCACCTAACGCTCGCATTTGAGGCTGGTTTGAAGCGTAGCGGAAAACCAGTCCGGCAACATGCGCTTGTGTACGCCCGACATGGGCATTAACTAATGAGGTGAAAGTCCTCTGTAGGAAGATCACCGTTTAAATAACTGATTGTTATTAAACGATAACT
>NZ_JAOPFU010000020.1 GCF_025515275.1 Catenovulum sp. 2E275 | reverse complement strand
GGTTTGAAAGGTGCCTACATTCCTTCACCAATCTGTTTTGTATTGAAAGCGCTGTGATAGCTCTGAAACATGCATCTTGAGGTGGCACGGGTATAAATAAAAATAAGGCCGGACAAACCGGCCTTATTCACTTTTGTTGTGGCTTTTAACCAGCATCAACAATGCTAAATGTATAACTTGATACTACACCACTTGGGCTAGTTACAGTGATTGTGCCTACCCCGGTTGCTGAACCATTAGGATCAATTTCTCTTTTAATGGTAAAACCAAAACCAAACGGCACAGAAGTCGATGTTTTAGGCATTTCATAACTTGACGAGCCAGATATTTCACCATTATCAATACTCAGTTCAATGCTTGAACCTACCGCTATCGGATTGTTATTAATATCCGTAATATAAGCTGTAAAGCTAACAAATGGATTTGCTACCAGATCAACCGTATTAACTTGACTACCATCTGCCTCTCGTACGGTAAAATAAGCCGTGCTGCCGGATAATACAACAATACCCGAATCTCTGATATGCACAAAGTTTTGAGTACAGTTTTGACCATCCTGGCACAAAATCCCATCAAATAGGTTATTTCCCTGATTAAAGCTTCCATCGTTATTAAAATCGACAGGTTCGTCATCATCACCACCCGCTAAACAAAGTGGATCATTAACAGCTAATGCACCTGGCGCAGCCGACCCATCAGCTAACCGACCACAAAACTGATTATCTTCATTAAAGTCTAAAAAGGCTTCGCTTAAATCACCAAACTTTTCATTCGCGTCATAAAAACCATTGCCGTTCGAATCAACAAAGCTTTCTTCGCCAACAGCAAAAGCTAATATATTAACTCGGCCACTGCGAGGTCTGGCTAATTGTAGTGGTCCTTGAACACCATTTTGATTTAATCCATAACAAGGTTGGCCCGGCGTTACATCAATATCGTTAGCGGTATTATTATCATTACCAACATCACATCGACCACTCAGTAAGTTATTATTCATTGGTCTGGGCGATTGGCTAGTCCAATTAACCGAACAAGCACCATTTTGAGTTAAACAGCTTGGTTCAATCATCCCGCCAGAAGCAATAAAATTAACCGCAGTGCCATTGGGGACAGGATTATTAAAATGATCCGCCATACGCATGGTAACTTGGTTTTCAACCCCATCTATATTCCATGCTTCAATATTTACACCATCTAAAGACAGCGATACACTATTTTGATCTGCTAAGCCGCTAGATACACTCAAACGACGTGAAACGGCCTGAATTCTTGGGTTATAAATATTGCCATCCGCATCCAAAAGCTCAGCAATAATTAATACAGGTGTTGGCGCTCTGCCCGATTTAACCGTTAAATAAACCTGTCCGTTCGAGTCTGATACAGCTTGTGTAGGCGTGATTTCTATGCCGGAGCCTTGGGCTGTTAAAGTAAAGCGCACATTTTGATTTGCTTTAGGATTATTATCATTACCTAAAACCTGAAAGATCATTTCAGCTTGAGCAGGCAAACCTGTGTCTGGGTAACTCAGTTGATAAGCCTGATTATCACCATCGATCGAAGCTTCGATAAATTTAATATAAGAGGCAGTTGACTCTGCTAAAGAGATGGTTGTCGATGCATTTAATGAACGGTTACCGATATTGGCTGATGCAGAAATAACATCGCTACCTTTACAATTATCTGAACGATAAATTGCTGTTGCCTGACCATTAATCGCAATAACAGATGAATCAATAAACGCAGTACCAGCCTCAACACAAGCAGAGGTAAAGCTTACGTTAACCGGTTGAGTATACGCAGTCATATCTTCGTCATTAATTAAATTAATGGTGAATACTGCGGTGCTGCCAATTGCGAGTTCCCCGGTTAAGTTGCTTGCTATTTGTTTAGCAACAAAATCACCGTTTGCATCATAACTCCCCATTAATAAATTAGGTGCAATAATTGAAAAATCGACAGCTTCACTTGAGTTATTTGCACTCACAGTTAAGGTTCTCGCCCCACTTTCATTGCTTGCTAACAAAGAAAAATAAGCTAAACCATTTTCATCGGTTAATGCCCGTCCAGAACTTGGACTTAGTGCACCAGAGCTTAAGCTTGCGTTTACAATTTTATTAGCAACCGCGACTGAGCTGCTTTCACGGGTAAGTTTAACTTCAATAATCCCATCGTTAGGAACCGCACCAACAGGCACAGACAAGCAATTGGCTATATCAAATCTAGTTGCATTAATTTCATCACACTGATAAAAATTAACTGTAATATCATAGGCTTCACTAGATAAATTCTCATCACCTTCGCTAGTAAAAGATAATGAGGTAGTTGAGTTATTATAACTTGCCATAACTGTCCCAGCACCTCTGACACTGCCAGCACTTATATCTACATAAGCATAACCTGAGTCATCCGTTAATGCGGTGCCAATTTCAGGAAATAATTCACCAATGTTAGATGAAAATGTAACAACCTTTCGGGTGATTGCTTCGCCATTTTGATCTGTTAATTCAGCCCGTAATATGCCCGGTTGGGCTTGACTAATATTGTATATTTCAGACGTTAAATCTGAATTAAATAAAGCTAAACTCAAAGTCTGACTACCTGATGTGGTTGTATCTGAATCACCAGCACTGCTAAATGCTATGGTTTTGGTAAGGTTTAACGTATTAACACCATTAATCACTTCGGTTTCTATCGTTAAAATACCACTGCTTTCAACATTACCTGCATTTAAAGTTAATTGCGCGACACCATTTTCATCCGTTAATACTTTACCACTGGCTGGGCTTAACAAACCTAAAGTCGAAGAAACAGAGATAAGCTGACTGGCAACATCAGCCTCCTCATAATCCAAAGTAATTCGCACGACACCCGGCTGAGCATCTGAAACCTGAGTAATCGCCTCACCACTTACATTAGTTAATTGCGCGTTGAGCTGATAACCATGAGTTGGTGTAACCTGATTGGTATTAATCTGATATACAAAATTATTCGATTCATCATCATAACTCACACTGAGCTGAGCTGATCCTGTTGCACCTGAGCTAAAAACTTTAAAAATAGCTTGCCCACTATTATTGGTAATCGCATTACCATTTTCTGGAAATAGCACACCCGTTCCGGCAGATGCGGATACTAATTGATTACTGACTGCATTACCGGTTTGAGCATTTTTAACACTCACCACAAAGTACAAAGGTTGAGGCTGGTTAACTATATTAGTTTGTGCACACTGCGCTTGAATATCTGACACCTCAGTTAAATTACGACTTGTACATAAATAACTCTGAGCCGTAATAGTATAACTGGAGGTATCGCCGGTATCTGTATCATCCGTGTCATTAGCTCGTTCTAGTGAGCTACCACCACCGCAGGCGGCTAAAATAATTGAAAAAATAAAGATTAACCAATAGCGATTTTTTATTCGCATTCTCTACTCCATGGTTTTGATATATAAATTGTTGTAATCTGTAAAAAAGATATTTTTATTTTTTGTAAAATGCTTGTTCTGTATAGTACAAAATATTACAAACCTTGATGCCTTATAATCTTAGTCTAATTTTTTTTCCTGTCATATTAAATACGGGTAGATAGCTAAATCAATTACAAAATAATTAAAACAATCAGGAGGATCCTTGTCTTCAATCAAATTAAATTTAACCATGCGGATATTAATCGGCATGATACTTGGCATTTTAGTTGGCCGGTTTTTTAGTTTATTTGTATCAGAACAAACCGATACTTTAATCAATTTGGGATTATTTGAGCTATCCATAAAAGCTTTTTTTATTGATGGTTTATTTCATATTGGCGGACAAATTTTTGTTATTAGCTTAAAAATGTTGGTAGTACCTTTAGTATTTGTCTCTTTGGTATGCGGAACTTGCTCATTAAACGATTCAGCAAAAATTGGTCGTCTCGGCTTAAAGTCAGTTGCGTTATATTTATGTACCACCGCAATAGCAATTGCATTGGCTTTATCTATCGCTAATTTAATTTCGCCGGGAGAAGGTGCAGCTTTATCAACAGATGCCAGTTTTGAGGCGCAAGCCGCGCCCTCATTTGCAGACGTGATTATCGGTATGTTTCCGTCAAACCCGATTCAGGCGATGGCGACCGGAAATATGCTACAAATCATTGTATTTTCAATTATTTTTGGAATATCAATGGCAATGGCCGGTGAAGCCGGACAAAAACTGGCGATCACCTTTAATCAATTAAACGAAGTGATCTTAAAAATGGTTGGCATTTTAATGAACCTTGCACCTTATGGTGTATTTTGTTTATTAGCTAAACTATTTGCATTTTTAGAACTATCCGAAGTATTAAAACTGGGTAAATACTTTTTCACTTTACTGGCTGTTTTAGCCATTCATGCATTTTTAACTTACCCGATAATCTTTAAATTATTCACCAGATTAAGCCCCATTACTTTTTTAACCAAAATGAAAGATACCGCATTATTTGCTTTTAGCACCTCAAGCAGTAATGCAACTATGCCTGTCACCTTAAATACAGTCACTAAAAAAATGGGCGCAGATAACTCCATAGCCTCATTTACCGTGCCACTGGGCGCAACCATAAATATGGACGGAACTGCGATTATGCAGGGGGTTGCCACTGTATTTATCGCACAGGTTTATGCAATTGATTTAAGTATGAGTGATTATTTAGCGGTATTATTAACAGCCACGTTAGCATCAATTGGCACAGCCGGAGTCCCCGGAGTTGGCTTAATTATGCTAGCAATGGTATTTCAGCAAGTTGGTTTACCTGTGGAAGGCATTGCGCTTATTTTAGGGGTTGACCGCCTTTTAGATATGACCCGCACCGCAGTTAATGTAACTGGCGATGCAATGGTCACTTGTGTTGTTGCTAAATCAGAAAAAGCATTGGATAAAAAAGTATTTAACGATGCTTCGGCCTGTTAATGCGAAATCAAAATAAAAGTGGCTGGTCTATTAGCCACTTTTTATTAAGCTATTTTCTACTAGGCTTTTTTGCTAAGCCTGTTTTTGCATTACAGCCACAAACATAGTGTCCGAATTTATTTCGGGCGCACCTAATAAGGTTTGACTAACCAGTTTAAAGTTTGGATTAAGTGCTAAAAACTCAGCAACCTGAGCTTCATTTTCACTGATTTGCCAGCTACAAGTGGCATAAACTAAATGCCCGCCGGCTCTAACCGCAAAATGTGCATAAGATAAAATTTGTTGTTGAATAGCGAGTTGAGCCTGAGTATCGGCTTCTGTAAAACGCCATTTAGCATCTGGGTTTCGCCGCCATGTTCCGGCAGATGTGCAGGGAGCATCCACTAACACCCAGTCAAAACCTTTTTGTTGAGCGGCTTCTTTGGGTAAACGCAGTTTAGCTGCACCATCCCAACTAAAGGTGCGAATATTAAATAAATTAGCTCGCTTAGCGCGTTTTTTCACTTCTGCTAATTTATATTCATGTAAATCAGTTGCAACTACACAGCCTTTATTATTCATTTTGGCAGCAATCGCCAAACTTTTACCACCCGCGCCAGCACAAGCATCCCAAACTTTATCACCCGGTTTAGCTTTAACCGCTTGGGCAATTTGTTGACTGGCAAGATCCTGAATTTCAAACTCGCCCTGTTTATACGCTTTGGTTTGAGTGACATCAAAGCCACCATTAACTTCAATTCCAAATGTAGGTAAAGAGCTAGATAAAACAGCTTCAACACCTTGCTGTTTAAGCGCTGTCACTAAAGCGTTGGCATCGGTTGTTTCGGTTAACCTTAACCAAAGCGGCGGTGAACTTAATTGTGCCAAACAAAAAGCACTGAGCTTATCGTCAGACCAATTATTTAATAACGCACGTTGAGTTAATAAAGCTTGCCATTGAGGACGCATACCGGATAAAACTAATTGGCCGTCAGCAGATACAGACTGCATCTGGCTATCTAACCAATTAATATATTGTTCAGCAGCGTTTGGTGCAGGTTTACCGCTAAACCAAGTTAATTCCGGTAACTTAAAATAATGATTTAAAGCGACAATAGCCGACCAAAATTCATCATTTGTAATCGAGTTTAACTGAAAAATGCGCCAGTTTTTGTCCCAGTTTAGCGGATCATCTAACCATTGATTTTCACGATAACTGACAACTAAATAATCTGCCGCCTGTAAAAAGCGCATCGCAGTAAACATGGCCTGACTCAAGCCAAGCTTTTGCTGGCGGTTTATTTCTCGGTTGCCTTTAAACCAATTTTTTAACCATCTGTCGAGTGGTTTAAATTCATCTTGGTTTAGCCAGTCTTGCCATAATATATATAAATAACTTTTTTCAAATGAGCGCATTAATTTTCTCAGCAGCTTAATTAACCTCAACACGGGTTAAGGTGTATTCTAACTAATTGAATTATTTAACCTTATAATTTTACATGGTTTCTAACGAGAATTTTTTTGTGCGGACAAGGCAAATTCACGCGTCAATAGCTAGTCTATTGTAAGTGAATTTAACGCAGTACCCGCGAAAAAAGGCCGTTTGAAACATATTCATTAAACCGAATTGAGGTTAATTAATCTTGAGCTTAAGCAGGATTGTCTATATCAACAAACTCAACCGTTAAGCCAAGTTCAGCCGCTAAATGCTCACCTACGGCTTTAGCACCGTAGCGTTCTGTTGCGTGATGTCCGGCAGCCATAAAATGAATCCCCATTTCACGGGCGGTATGAATGGTTTGCTCACTCACTTCACCACTGATAAACAAATCAATATCTTGCGCTGCGGCTTGCTCAATAAAAGATTGCCCACCACCGCTGCACCAAGCCACCGTTTTAATCTCAAAATCACCACCCGCTTCAACCAAAGGTTTACGGGCTAATTTAGTTTCTACTTTTTGAGCAAACTCGTTCAAACTCAAGGCTTGGGTTAATTTGCCCTGCATGGCAACACTAAATGGATTATCCAATTCCAAGCCACCCGTTATTTCAATATCAAATAACTTAGCTAACTGAGCGTTGTTACCTAATTGCGGATGAATATCCAGCGGTAAATGATAGGCATATAAATTAATATCGTTAGCTAACAAAGCTTTAATTCGCTTTTGTTTCATGCCTTTAATAACCGGATTTTCGTTTTTCCAGAAAAAACCATGATGCACAAAAATAGCATCCGCCTGCCGGTTAATCGCTTCATCAATTAATAACTGAGTTGCAGTTACGCCGGTTATGATTTTTTTAACCTCTGATTTACCCTCAACTTGCAAACCGTTTGGGCAAAAATCACGGATTTTTTCGGGTTTTAATAACGAATTTAAATAGTTTTCTAAAGCAAAATGATTCATAGGAAATTTATCTGGATATCTTAAAAGCTGGGCAATATGCAGTGCACATTATGCCCTGTTTTGATGGTGAGGATAAGTATTTTGAGTGCTGATAAGTGAGCTAATGCGATTATTCATCACTTTAATCACATCAAATTGTTGTAATGATTTAGACTCTGTTAACTGTAAGCTCTGGCTTAACAGCATCACCTTAGCGCAGTCCTGACATTCTTCTAAAATAAAAAACGTACCACTTTCAAACTGGCTTTGAATCAGCACAACCTGTTCAAATAAATCCTGTCTTGGATGGCGCTGCGGTAAAAAATACCAGCTTTTAGGTTGTTCATCTAAGACAAAATGATGCTGAGCCAAAGCATTTAATGCAATTTGCACCGCTCCGGCTTCAGATATATTAAGTTGCTCGGTAATCGTATTATAAAATTCACAATAGGTTTGATTATCTTCAATGCTAAACGGACGAGTTTGCTTGGCATCCGGGATTAACTTTTTGGCTTTGCACGCCGATACAAAGACAAACTCCGTCATATTTAAACGAAGTGTTTGACTCTGCTCATCGAACCACCAATACCAATCAGCTTTAGCCTGTAACATGATTAATCAATTTACCCTGTTATTTATAATTTCCTAACCCACAAGATGACAAAAAAAACGCTATATTTCAAGCTCTTCTGCAATTTCTTTTACTAATTGAGGGCCGCGGTAAATAAAACCTGTATAAATTTGAACCAATTTAGCACCCGCATCCACTTTTTCTTGTGCCGCTTGTGCCGAATTTATTCCACCGACCCCAACAATCGGTAACTTGCCAGCCAGCGCCTGATTTAACATACGGATGACTTCAGTGCTTGGCGCTCTAACCGGCATCCCACTTAAACCACCAGCTTCATTACCATGTGGTAAATGAGCCACTTTATCGCGCGCTAAAGTGGTATTAGTTGCGATCACGCCATCAATTTGATTACTGATTAACGTTTCCGCGACTTGAATCACTTCTTCTTCGCTCATATCCGGTGCTATTTTAACCAAAATTGGCACATATTTACCGACTTGTTTTTCAAGCTCTAACTGTCTTTGTTTAATTGAACCCAGTAGTTCATTTAGCGCTTCACCATATTGCAAATTTCTGAGGCCTGGCGTATTAGGTGATGAAATATTAATGGTGACATAACTGGCATGTTCATACACTTTATCAAGACAGGTTAAATAATCATTTTTCCCTTCTTCATTAGGTGTATCTTTATTTTTGCCTATGTTGATCCCTAAAATGCCATCATATTTAGCCGCTTTAACTTGCTCAACTAAATAATCTACCCCTTTGTTATTAAACCCCATACGGTTAATTATCGCCTGAGCCGGTGGTAATCTAAATAAACGTGGTTTGTCATTACCCGCCTGAGGTCTTGGTGTAACTGTACCCACCTCAATAAAGCCAAACCCCATAGCTGCAAACGCATCAATACATTCGCCATTTTTATCTAACCCAGCGGCTAACCCCACCGGATTAGGAAAGGTTAAACCAAATTGCTCAACCGGTTTAGCAGCTACATTTTGTTTATAAAAACAGTCAAACCCTGTGCCGCCCATTTTTTTAAGGCTTTTAATGGTCACATCGTGTGACCATTCAGCATCCTGCGTAAATAAAAAAGAACGTAATAACTGATACATGGTAATTCCAATCTATAATTTTTATTGCATTGTATCGCAATGATGGCTTAACAGCATCAATTCCCTGAGTGCAACTGAAAATTTTGCAAATTCATGGCTTTGTGTTGCTCTAAAATCAGCCAATAAATGCCGCCAGCGATCAATAATATCTTCATTTTGTTCAGTCCACTGCGCTAAAATTTCATCGGCTTGGCAATGTGCGTCACAATTTTTAATCACCACCGCGGTTAAAGCTCTTAATTGCCAGTCAGATTCTTCTCTAAAGGTTGCCCGCGCCAAAGCCTGCCAATGGTTAGCGACCGGCTGTTTATTAATTTGTTCTAAAAACCAGTGTAAATCCATTTTGGCACTGAGTTTATAATATACATCAGCCACTAAACTGAGCGCTTTATTGGTTTCGCTAGCCACTTGAGCAATGTCCATAACTGAAAACAAGGTGCTGATATAAGAAAACTTTTGCGCAAATTGAGCATCCACTCCAGCACTTTCTAACTTTTGAGCCGTTTTGATTAATTTATTATGTTCTGATTCAACCAAATATTTATCTAAATTTTCACTCATTTCAGTAAATACAGGTTGATAAAATTCAACGGTTTGCTCAATTGACATCGCTTTATTACGATGGCGTAAAAACCACCTTGTTGCTCTGCGAACGGTACGGCGTAGTTGAAATAAAGCTTCTGACTGTACCGCAGACGGTACTTTATTATCCCACTGCTCAATGCTTTGCCAAAGTTGAGGCAAGCCGAAAATTTCTCTGGCGATGGTAAAACATATTGCAATTTCAGCTATATTTGCACCAGTTTCTTCAGTCATCCGGTACACAAAATTCATCCCCATATCATTCACGAGCTGATTAGCAATTTGAGTTGCAATAATTTCAGCTTTAAGCGGGTGCTGCTGCATAGCTTGGCTATAATTTTGCTGTAAAACGTGAGGAAAATAATCCACTAAGGTATTGGCTAAAAAGCTATTTTCAGTAATTTCTGGGGTATTTAATTTTTCTTTAAGTACCATTTTGCCATACGCCAGCAAAACCGATAGTTCCGGCCGAGTTAACCCTTTGGCTGATGCTAACCGATCGGCTAATTCGTCTTCACTGGGTAAAAACTCAAGCTCCCGATCTAAATAGCCTTCTTTTTCTAGTCCTTGTAAAAATCGGATCTGCTCTCTTAATTGTGCGGCAATATTTAGTTCAGTTACCGAGAGTGAATGCGTTTGGCGATAGCAGTCAGTTAAAACAATTTGAGCCACTTCATCTGTCATTTGGGCCAATAATTCGTTACGTTTTTTCATGGTTAATTCGCCATCGGCGACCAAACCATTTAATAAAATTTTGATATTGACCTCTTTATCTGAGCAATCAACGCCACCCACGTTGTCGATAAAATCAGTATCGATTAATACGCCTTTTTTAGCCGCTTCAATTCGTCCAAGTTGGGTACAACCTAAGTTGCCTCCCTCTCCTACTATTTTAAAATTAAGCTGATTGCCATTAACTCTGAGCGCATCGTTTGCCCTGTCGCCGACATCTGCATGCGACTCTTTGCTCGATTTAATATAAGTCCCAATCCCTCCATTCCAGAATAAATCAGCTTTCATTTGTAAAATTAAATGAATCAATTCATTAGGCGGTAAACTATTTTTATCTGTATTAATGAGCTGTTTAATTTCAGGGGTCAATTTAATAGATTTAGCACTGCGCTCAAAAATACCACCGCCCTGACTAATCAAACTTTTATCATAGTCCGCCCAGCCAAGTCCCTCTTTAAATAAACGCTGACGCTCAGCATAGGTTTTTTTAGCATCGGGATTTGGGTCAATAAAAATATGTAAATGGTTAAATGCAGCCTGCAAACAAATATGTTTAGACAAAAGCATGCCATTACCAAAAACATCACCCGCCATATCACCAACACCCACACAACTAAAGTCGGTGTTTTGGCAATTAATGCCTAGCTCTCTGAAATGACGTTTAACCGACTCCCACGCCCCTTTGGCCGTAATCCCCATTTTTTTATGGTCATAACCGACACTGCCGCCAGATGCAAAGGCATCTGCCAGCCAAAAGTCGTAATCGAGCGAAATTTCATTGGCGATATCCGAAAAAGTGGCTGTACCTTTGTCGGCTGCAACTACCAAATAAGGGTCATCTTCGTCATGACGAACAACTTGTTTAGGGTAAACAATTTCACCACTTTTAATATTGTCTGTTATATCCAGCAAGCCTTTGATAAAAGTGCGGTAACAATCTTTACCCAGCTCAATAAATTCTGCTTTAGATTGAGCTAAATGAGCTTGCTTACATACAAAACCACCTTTTGCTCCAACCGGAACAATAACCGTATTTTTAACCTGTTGGGCTTTCACTAAACCTAATACTTCGGTTCTAAAGTCTTCTCGGCGATCAGACCAGCGTAACCCACCACGGGCGACTTTTCCGCCGCGCAAATGCACCCCTTCAACTTTGGGCGAATAAACAAAAATTTCGAATTTTGGCACAGGTTTAGGCATATCTGGGATGGATTCAGGCACTAACTTTAATGAAATATAAGCTTTAAATTGAGCAGCATCGGCTGTTTGCTGATAAAAATTGGTACGGCTGGTTGCTAAAATCATATCAACAAAACGGCGGATAATTCGGTCATCATCTAAATTCGCGACAGCATCTAACTCAGTATTGATTTTAGCGGTGAGTTTTTCCTGCTTGTCTTGGCTGAATTTTTTATCTGGTGAAAATCTTAACTTAAATAATTCAATTAACTGATTCGCTAAATGCGGGTAACTTGAAAAAGTATGCTCAATATAACTTTGGCTAAAACTGGTGCCAATTTGGCGCATATATTTAGCATAAGCCCGTAAAATCGAAATTTCGCGGCCAGAAATCCCAGCTTGTAAAACCAAACGGTTAAAACCGTCATCTTCCAATTCGCCAGCCCAAACGGCATAAAAAGCCTGCTGAAATAACTCACGGGTATGCGCAAAATCACCAGATTCATCTATTTGCATCGACATAGAAAAATCCAAAATCCAATTTACTTGGGTGTGTTCATCCGTTAGTTTACTGCTGATTTGGTACGGTCTTTCATCAATTACTCTTAAACCAAAGTTTTCAAGCATCGGCAAAACATCAGATAAGTAAATGGGTTTATCCAGATGAAAAAGTTTAAGCCGAATTTGGCTAGCATCCTGCTGCGCTTCTTGCGGTTTATATAAAATCATACTCAAAGGGCAAGCTTGATTTAAGCTTTCCAGCTTTTCAATATCAACCAGCGCTGTGTTTGGCAGTTCATTTTCTTTATAACTACGCGAAAATGCCTGCTCATATTTTCTGGCGATAGCTTTACCTTTTTCTTCACCATATTGAGCTAATAAACTGCGCTCTAGTTTATCTTCCCAAGATTTGGTCAGCTCAATCATATTGGTTTGCAGTTCAAACTCATTAATATCAAAACTATTATCTGCCACTCTCACCATATAATGTGTTCGAGCCAATGGCGATTCAGATAAATAGGTATAAAATTCAACCGCTTTGTTTGAGCCAAAATAATCTTTTAATAATTTTTGCATCTCCATTCTAAGCTTTGTGCTATAGCGATCTCTTGGCACATAAGCCATGCACGAAAAATAACGTCCAAACATATCTTTGCGTACAAATAAACGCGCAATGCCCCGCTCCTGCATTTGCATTACCCCTAAGGCTATTTGGGTAATTTCTTCCTCGGTTGCATGCAGTAACTCTTCTCTTGGATAGGTTTCTAAAATATTTAAAATAGCTTTGTAAGCATGTGAATTGGGTTTAAATCCAGTTTGGTTTAATACTCGATTTACTTTATCTTTAATCAGCGGTATATCAAACGCGCTGTCATTGTAAAAATCAGACGAATACAAGCCAATAAACCTGTGTTCACCAATCACTTTACCGCTTTTATCAAACTGTTTAATCCCGACATAATCTAAGTGTGCGCTGCGATGTACCTCTGATAATGCATTAGTTTTAGTTAAAATCATTAACCGATTAGTCAATGCCAGTGCTTTTGCATTAGCCGGTAAACTCGCCAGCATTCGGCTATCATCTCCTGTACTGCCTCGCATTAATCCTAAACTGGTTTGTTGCTTGCGACTTAGCTGATAGCCGCCTTTCACTGCATCAAGTTGATACTCCCGATAACCTAAAAATGTAAATTTGTTATCTGCTAACCAATTTAAATACGCCAGCGCTTCTTTTTTTTCTGCAACATCTACGACTGTCGCCGGTAGTTTATCGACTTGCTCAATAACCTGATGGCATTTATCTAACATGCTCTGCCAATCGGTCACGGCTAAATCAACCTGACTAATTACCCGACAAATCTGAGCTTTAACCTCATCAATAATCCGGTTGTCAGACTGGCGATCTATTTCGATAGAAAAAATAGTATAAGTTTCAATAGTGCCTTGTTTTCGGCTTGGATTAAGCGCGGTAATTTGGCGGGATTTATCACGTTTAACTATCACGGTTTGGTATAACAACCAATGTGCCGTAATACCTAAACGATTCAACGCCATACGAATAGAGTCAACTAAAAACGGCTGATCATTTGTCACAATTTCAACTATGGTATGGCTGCTTTGCCAGCCATGCTGGCTTAAATCTGGATTAAATACCCGAATCTGGGTATTTTGCGGCATATCGTCCGTTTTAGGCTGCGCAGAACTCCCCGTTGCCGATAAAGTTTGCCACAAGCTCATCACCGCGCCATATAAATCACTGTCGTTCCGGTTGATTAAATCATCTGCCGCAATATCCCGATAAATTAAGCGGGCAAATTGACTAATTAAGTTAGCTTGATCTTGCGTTAACTTTTTATGAATAAGTTTATCGACATTTTCAAGTAACACAGATTGGCTTTTATGGGCTTGTTCCATTTAAATCCACCTTTGGCTTTTAAAGATAAACATTGTGACGATTTAACCTAAGTTGCACATAATAAAATTCAACTGTTGATAAATTTACATCAACATTTTTTATACGCAGCTAAGATTATTTAAGGTTAGATTAAGTTTAGGAAAAGATTAAGATTTTTGAAGTAGGTTTAGTTAATCCATGCGAATGCTTCCCCAAAAATCACCCTTTATCTCGCATATTTTTATCTGCTAGAGCTTAGCGTTAGTACCAAATCATTTGGATGGATTTTGAGCACAATGTATTTTTTTTAAACTTTTTAGCATTAAAATATTGACCTGTATAAAAAACCAGTATACTGTATATCCATACACACAACACTGTATGGATAACTGATTATGAATACTTACATTTTGACTGATGCTGTAAATAAAACTCGTTTTTTCTCAACAAATTCAAACACTAATGAATTTGAAATGCGTTTTTGGCAAGCTATTGCAAGATTGCAGGAAAGTAACCGATGGTTATGTGTTGTCGCACCAAAACGTATGCCGAATAAACAGCTATTAACTGAAGCAGGTATAGAGCTGAATCGTATGTTAGTTATCCATACGCATGCTGGTGACGATGTAGCAAAAATTACTCAAAAAGCCTTAAAGCTTGGTAAATGCTGTGCGGTAGTGGCTTGGTTTGATCAATTAGATAAACAAGAAAGAGAAACCATTATCAACACAGCCGCAGATTCTAAAGCGGCTTGTGTCATGGTAAAACCAACCTATGTTGGCATTAATAATACAAAATCGACAATTAAAGTTGCTTAATAAAAACTAAATAACCTGCAAGTTGATCACAAGCTAAGTTAACAGATATAAAGCTTAACACCCTTGGGCCTTCGGGCCCTTTTTTATTGTAACTCTACTTTTTTCGGTCGTTATTTATGGCAAAAATTTCAAGTCTGTTATTACCCACTTGAGATAACAATGCAAATAGCAACCTTTTCCTTTATAACACACCGAGTTCTTTTAGCCTTTCCATTAAATAGCTATGGGCGGTATAGCGTTCTGACAATTTTACATTTGGGTTAGCGTGTAAAAACAAAGGCATAGAAATTCTGGATTTTGTTTTATCTGCGCCGCTTGGGTTAATCACTCTATGTGTCGTTGATGGAAAATAACCATTTGATGCTTCCTGCAACATATCGCCAATATTAATAATTAAATAACCAAAATCACTGGGAACTTCGAGCCATTCACCCTCCAAGCTTTTTACTTGTAACCCAGGCTCATTGGCTGCGGGTAAAATGGTTAATAAATTAATATCTTCATGAGCGGCTGCTCGAATTGCGCCTAATTTCTGTTCCGTTGGTAATGGTGGATAATGCAAAATTCTAAGTAGCGTATTTTCGCAATTTTTAATCATGCCGGATAAAGGCTGTGAATAATATTGAGCGACATTTGCCGGTGAATATTGTTCTACCCAACTTAATAATAATTCAGCTAACTGGTTAGCTTGTTGATAATAGCTTTGTGTAATTTCACGCAGTTCAGGCGGACATTGACCCCAAGGATAATAATGAAAATATTCTTTTAAATCCTGAACATTTGCCCCTTTGGCTTTTTCTGCTTTGTGGGTAGAAAAGAAACCATCCTGCTTCGGTTGAGTAAATTCAAACTTAAATTTATCGTTTGAATCAAAAAAGCATTGCCAATTCTGATATAAATTTTCAACTAAGCTTTGTGATAGCGGATGATTTTTTAAAACGCCAAATCCGGTTTGTTTTAGCGACTCAACAAATAATTCTGCTGCATCTTCACGGTTAAAATCAATTGCGTTTAGCATTCACAAACTCCATTAAATTAAAGCAATTGCTACACTATCCCCAACCAATAGGTATTGAGCAAATATAAACAGCCCCACGCCATAAAACCAGCAATTACATCGTCGATCATAATACCAAAGCCGCCATGCATATTTTTATCAAACCAGCTAATAGGCCAAGGTTTTAAAATATCGAAAAATCTAAATAAAACAAACCCTAAACTAATCAAAATCCAGTGAGCCGGAAACATAAATAAAGTGATCAGTAAGCCAACAATTTCATCCCAAACAATAGCTGGATGATCATGTACATTAAGTGATCTGGCCGCATAGCCACAGATCCAAGGGCCAATCAGCATAAAAAACAAAGTAACGGCAAAATAAACCCAAACAGAGCTTAAACTTAATAATAAAAAAAGTGGAATAGCTGCCAGTGTGCCAAATGTACCGGGCGCTTTAGGTGATAAACCAGAGCCAAAACCAAAAGCTAAAAAATGAATAGGTGAAAAGCAGTTAATTTTTTTCAGTTCGGGACGAATCGAAAATTTAGACAAAATGCTGGTATCCTGTTTGACTGAATTGGATAGGTTGTTGATTAAGTGTCACGGTAAGTTCAGGGGTTGCAGTTATCTCACCAATGCAAGTGACGGCTAAATTAAGTGACTGAGCATGCTGTTGCAATAAATCGAGTTTAGTTTGTTCAAGCGTAAAACAAAGCTCATAATCATCGCCACCGGTTGCGGCCAATGTACGGGCTTGCTCAACACCAAACTGTTCAATTAAAGGCGCTGAACAAGGCAGTTTTTCAAGCTCAATTTGAGCACCACAGTTTGACGCTTTTAAGATATGAGTTAAATCAGCTAATAAACCATCCGAAATATCAATTGCACTGTTTGCTAAACCGGATAAAGCTTGGCCTAATTCGACTCTGGCCGTTGGATAATTAAACCGACTTAATAAAGCTTGTTCAATAGCTGGTGTTTTTGGCTGCGCCGTTGCCAATAACAATGCTAAAGCACCGGCAGCATCACCTAATGTGCCCGAAACACATATTTTATCACCCGGCTTTGCCCCACTACGTTTTAATGCGGTTTGATGATCAACTTCCCCTATTGCATTAATTGTAATACTCAGCGGCCCTGATGTGGTATCGCCGCCAATTAAATGAAATTGATGTTGATTAGCTAACTCAAACAAACCGCGGCTAAATTCAGCCATCCAGTTTTCATTTTGGCTGATTTCTTTGGGTAAACAAAGCGCTAAACTAAACCATTTAGGGTTAGCCCCCATTGCGGCTAAATCACTTAAGTTAGTCGCTAAGGCTCGATAAGCTAGAGCATGAGGTAAAATATCGGGTAAAAAATGGGTACCGGAAACTAAAGTATCCGTGGTAATCGCAAGTGATGAATTTTTGAGGGTAAAATTTGGGACAACCAAAGCACAGTCATCCCCTTTATCCAGTTTTACACACTCTGGCGTGTGGCCGAGATTAAAATAGCGATTAATTAAATCAAATTCGGCCATTGAATACTTGAGCGTTATTTACCGTGAGGACGAAGCACTTTAACGGCTTTATCTAAAACACCATTAACAAATTTATGGCTATCGTCAGCTGCAAACGTTTTTGCAATTTCAATCGCTTCGTTAATCACGACACGATATGGTACATCAGGACAATGAACCAGTTCATACGTTGAAACTCGTAAAATTGCCTTTTCAACCATATCTAACTCGTCAATATCACGAGCTAAATAGTCTTTATAAGCTTTGTCTAAGTCGGCTGCATTTTGAGCCGTGCCTAAAACCAAAGTACGGTAAAAATTAACGTCAAAGCTATTTAAATCCACTTCTTCAAGGGTTGATTCAATAATATCTTTGATCATATTTTTAGAGATTTGCCAGCCATAAATTGACTGAGTTGCTAACTCTCTTGAACGTCTGCGATGTGAAGGTTTCAAGCTAAACTCCTAACCGGCAATTATAACTGGCTAACCAGATTAACCATTTCTAATGCACTTAATGCAGCTTCGCCGCCTTTGTTACCCATTTTGGTACCTGCGCGCTCAATTGTCTGCTCGATTGAATCAGTTGTTAATACACCAAAAGCAACCGGAATGCTGTACTCTAAAGAAACCTGAGCTAAACCTTTGTTACACTCGTTAGCAACAAAATCAAAATGAGGCGTACCACCACGAATAACCGCACCTAATGCAATAATTGCATCGTAGTTTTTACTTTCGGCTACTTTTTTAGCCACTAAAGGTAATTCATAAGCACCTGGGCAACGAACAATGGTAATGTCTTTTTCGTCAACTAAACCATGGCGTTTTAATGTGTCTATTGCACCTTCTACTAAACTTTCAACAATAAAGCTGTTAAAACGAGAAACAACAATAGCGAACTTTTTACCTTGTGCTGGAAATGCACCTTCAATAACTTGCATTCGATTTTACCTTAAATTCTGCTCTAAAATATTGAGCGTTATTCTAACAAAAATTTTGTCTAAGCTGTGAACGATAAATTGCAAAAAGCGAAAATAAATTACAGATCTCCGCTTTTTGCGGCTTAATTTGAATAAATCTTACTCAAATTGTTTATTCATCAAGATATTCAACTACTTCCAAACCAAAACCCGCTAATGAGTGATATTTTTTCTGTGAGCTTAATAAACGCATTTTTCCCACATTTAACGCAGCCAGAATTTGTGAGCCCACTCCAACAGTGCGTGATGTTTCGCGCCATGTATCTTTTTTAGGTAACGTTTTACCTTGCTCCTGTAACTGATAACCTTTTACTTTAGCAATCAGTTCATCTGGTGTTTCATTTTTACCCAATAACAATAATACTCCGCCCTCTTGTGAAATACGCTCAAGCGACTTATGCAAAGTCCAACTTTTGCTTTCATCACGGGTAGAACCAAGTAAATCGGCAAAGGTATCTTTAACATGCACTCTCACTAAACTAGGTACGTCCGGCGTTAAATCAGTATTTTTTAGCGCAAAATGCACCTGTCCATCAATGGTGTCTCTGAATGTGACTAAATCAAATTCACCAAATTGAGTCGGTAATTTACACTGTGCGATTTGCTCAATGGTGGTTTCTGTATTGTTGCGGTATTCAATTAAATCGGCAATTGTGCCAATTTTTAAACCGTGCTTTTCAGCAAATTTTTCAAGTTCTGGACGACGAGACATTGAGCCGTCTTCATTTAAAATTTCAACAATGACCCCCGCAGGCTCTAATCCGGCTAAACGGGCTAAATCACAACCTGCTTCGGTATGACCGGCGCGGTTTAATACCCCACCATCTTGCGCCATAATTGGAAAAATATGTCCAGGCTGTACTATGTCTTCCGGTTTAGCATCACGAGCGACCGCAGCGCGAACCGTAGTTGCTCTGTCGGCAGCAGAAATCCCAGTAGTCACACCTTCAGCCGCTTCAATTGACAGCGTAAAATTAGTGCCAAATTGCGCTTGGTTACGATCAACCATTAACGGCAGTTCAAGTTGTTCACATCGCTCTCGGGTTAAAGTTAAACAAATCAAACCTCTGCCGTGGGTTGCCATAAAATTGATGACTTGCGGGGTACAATGCTGCGCAGCAACAATTAAGTCACCTTCATTTTCTCTGTCTTCATCATCCATTAAAATAACAATTTTGCCCTGACGAATATCGTCAATAATTTCTTCTGCTGAATTTAATTTCATCAATGATAAACCTTATTTAATAAACCCGCTTTTTGCTAATAATTCCATAGTCACACCAGATTCTGGCTCACGTTGTGCTGTCATCAAACGTTCTAAATAACGGGCAATTACATCCACTTCTAAATTTACTTTGCTACCAATTTGCCAATCACCAATGGTGGTTTTTTCTGTGGTATGCGGAATTATGGTTAACCTAAACTCATGTTGTTTAATTTCATTCACGGTTAAACTAATTCCATCAACCGTAATTGAGCCTTTTTCAGCAATATATTTAGCTAAATCTTTAGGTGCACTAATCCAATAATCGGTCGCATTGGCATTTGGTAAAATACGGGCAACCTCACCAACACCATCAACATGCCCACTCACAATATGCCCACCCAAACGGCTGGTTGGTAAACAGGCTTTTTCTAAATTTATTTTGGAGCCAACCGATAAATCAGCCAGTTTAGTCCGGCGAATTGTTTCAGCCGAAACATCTGCCGAAAAATGGCTATTGGTAAAATGGGTTACGGTTAAACACACCCCAGATACGGCAATGCTGTCGCCGAGTTTAACATCAGTCAAATCCAGTTCATTGGTATTAATTACCAATTCAAAATCGCCAGCTTTTGCATTAATTGCGTTAATATTGCCAACTGCTTCAATAATACCTGTAAACATAAATTATTTTGCTCTTAGTGTAATTCTTAAATCTGGGCCAATTTGGCGAACGTCTTTATATTGCCATTCGATTGCTTGATTTAGCTCAGTTAAATCAGCAATATCTAATAAACCTTTGGTATTTTCACCTAATAATTTAGGTGCCTGATAAATAATCAGCTCATCGACTAAATTTTGTTTAATTAATGCGCCTGCCAATTTAGCGCCCGCTTCAACCCAAATCTGGTTAATTTGTAATTTAGCTAATTCTGCCATCACCGCTGTTAAATCAACTTTATTTGATTCACCGTTTAAATGAATAAAATGGGTATTTTCACTCCAGTTATGTTCAGCGGCATATCTTTGTTGCTTATTACCAACTAAATAAACACAAGCGTTATCATTAAAAATATTTAAATCCGGCGTTATTTTAGCTTGATTATCAATCACAATTTTAACTGGTTGTCTGAGTTTATCAGCCGGATAATCTGGTTGATAAAAATCACTTTCGCGAACATTTAAGCTTGGATTATCCGCTAACACTGTGCCAGATCCGGTTAAAATAGCACAAGCTTGCGCTCGGTAATTTTGCACATCTTTTCTGGCCTGATAACTGGTAATCCATTTACTTTCGCCCGATGCCATTGCAGTGCGCCCATCTAAACTGGCTGCCAGTTTAAGCTGAACAAATGGCCGCTTATGGTTCATTCGCTGATTAAACCCCGGATTGATTTTTTGGCAAGCGTCTTCTAAACAACCTGCATGCACCGCAATCCCAGCATCTCTTAACATTTCAATACCGCGCCCGCTCACTAAAGGATTTGGATCTTCCATCCCTACAATCACTTTAGCAACTTTGGCATTAATTAATGCATTGGCACAGGGCGGCGTTTTTCCGGTATGGCTGCAAGGTTCTAAAGTTACATAAGCGGTTGCCCCTTCTGGGCTTTCACCATTAGCTTTAACTTGATTCAATGCATTAATTTCAGCATGAGGACCACCAGCCTGAATATGAAAACCTTCACCAATAATCTGCCCATGTTTAACAATAACACAGCCAACACAAGGGTTAGGTGAAGTGGTATAACGGCCTTTTTCTGCAAGTTTAATCGCTCTGGCCATGTATTTTAAATCATCGGGGTAAAATGCACTCATAAGTCGCTTTTCTGCAATTGAAATTTAAGTGTACTTAGCTTAGCTCTGTTTAACCGATTTATCATCCAAACCAGCAATGGCTTCACCAAACTCTTTAATATCCTGAAACGAGCGATAAACCGATGCAAAACGAACATAAGCAACTTGATCAACTTGTTTCAGTTTTTCCATTAATATATTACCGATTAACTTACTTTCAACCTCGCGTTCACCGGTTGCGCGCAGTGCCGACTCTAATTGGTTAATCAGCGTTTCGATTTGTTCGGTACTAACGGGGCGCTTTTCGAGCGAGCGCATTAAACCTGCTCTGAGCTTGTTGTCATCATACGGTTCACGTGAACCATCGGTTTTGATAACCCTTGGCATCACAAGTTCTGCGCTTTCAAACGTGGTGAACCTTTCTAAGCAGTCAAGACACTGACGACGACGCCTAACCTGATGGCCTTCTGCAACCAGTCGGCTATCAATCACTTTAGTTTCTTGGGTGGCACAAAATGGACAATGCATAAATCATTCAGCTTGATAAAAATCAGGCCGCAAAAGCGGCCTGATAAAATGTTGTCATGCGTTTAGTTTAGCGATTATGCGTAAACCGGTAAACGCTTACAAATATCTAATACGTTTTGTTTAACAGTATTAATTGTATCTTCGTTTTCGATATTATCTAACACATCACAAATCCAACCAGCTAATGCTTTTGCATCATCCGCTTTAAAACCACGGCGCGTGATTGAAGGCGTACCGATACGTAAACCAGAAGTCACAAACGGTGAACGAGGATCGTTAGGAACCGAGTTTTTGTTCACTGTGATGTTAGCACGGCCTAAAGCTGCGTCTGCATCTTTACCTGTGATGTCTTTGTCGATTAAATCAACTAAGAATAAATGGTTTTGAGTTTTACCTGAAACCACTTTGTAGCCACGCTCTTGTAAAACAGCAACCATAGCTTGTGCATTTTCAACAACTTGTTGTTGATAAGCTTTAAACTCATCAGACATAGCTTCTTTAAATGCAACCGCTTTTGCTGCGATAACGTGACATAAAGGACCGCCCTGACCACCAGGGAAAACAGCGCTGTTTAATTTTTTGTAGATTTCTTCATCGCCTTTAGCAGACAAAATTAAACCACCGCGAGGACCAGCTAATGTTTTGTGAGTTGTTGTAGTCACTACATCAGCAAAAGGCATAGGTGACGGATAAACACCAGCTGCAATTAAACCAGCAACGTGAGCCATATCAACTAATAAATAAGCGCCAACTTTGTCTGCGATTTCACGGAAACGAGCCCAGTCAACAACTAATGAATAAGCCGAAAAACCACCAATAATCATTTTTGGTTTATGCTCTAAAGCTAACGCTTCAACTTGTTCGTAATCAATCTCACCCGTTTCTGGGTTTAATCCATACTGGATTGCATTGTAATGTTTACCAGAAAAGTTTACGTGAGCACCATGAGTCAAGTGACCACCATGAGCAAGGCTCATCCCTAAAACGGTATCGCCCGGTTGTAATAAGGCTTGGAAAACTGCACCGTTGGCTTGAGAACCTGAGTGAGGCTGAACATTGGCATAGTCTGCACCAAACAATTCTTTTGCACGATCAATTGCTAATTGCTCAACAACGTCAACATGCTCACAACCACCATAATAACGTTTGCCTGGGTAGCCTTCAGCATATTTGTTAGTTAATTGAGAACCTTGAGCTTCAAGAACACGAGGGCTAGCATAGTTTTCAGAAGCGATTAATTCAATATGTTCTTCTTGGCGAACTGTTTCGTCTTGAATAGCTTGCCATAATTCAGCATCAAAATCTGCAATGTTCATGTCACGTTTTAACATGGTTTCTCCTGTTAGAAAGCGCAGTAAATCATAAAAGTGCGCATTGTATAATTTTCTTCGCCGGATGCCTACTGTTTGTTAAGTGTTTTATTACAAGCATTAGCTGAAAAATATTCAATTAAACAAAAAAGCCCTAATGTTTGCACATTAGGGCTTTTTTACATCAAAACAAGTTAAAAGATTAAACTTATAAACCTAACTTTTGTAATTCTTTTTCAGCAATTTTAGCTGGTAGGGGAATATAACCATCTTTTTCCACTATATACTGCCCAGGTTTTGATAAAACCATAGTTAAAAATTGGGCGGTTAATGGGTCAAGTGGCTTGTTTGGGTGCTTATTTACATACACATATAAAAAACGGGCTAACGGATATTTACCAGCTACCGCGTTTTCCATCGTTGCTTCAACATAATCATCACCACGTTTGGCTAAAGGTACAGCTTTAACCCCAGAGGTACGATAACCAATACCAGAATAACCAATTGCATTTAATGAAGATGATACGGATTGCACAACTGATGCTGAACCCGGTTGCTCGTTTACATTATTTTTGAAATCACCTTTACATAACGCATGTGATTTAAAATAACCATAAGTACCAGATACAGAGTTACGACCAAATAATTGAATATCTTTACGTTGCCAGTCACTGGTTAAGCCTAAATCACCCCAACGATCAACACTGGTATTAGCACCACATTTTAACGTCGATGAAAAAATTGCATCTACTTGTTTAACCGATAAACCTTTAATTGGGTTATCTTTATTTACAAATACTGCTAAAGCATCAATTGCGACTCTAACCGCGGTTGGTTTATAGCCAAATCTTTCTTCAAACGCTTCAATTTCTTTTGATTTCATCGCGCGGCTCATTGGGCCAAATTGCGCAGTACCCTCGGTTAATGCTGGTGGCGCAGTAGATGAACCGGCAGCCTGAACCTGAATAGTGACATTTGGGTATAATCTTTTATATTCTTCTGCCCAAAAGGTCATCATATTTGCCAGAGTATCAGAACCAACAGATGAAATTTTACCTGAAATACCACTTACTTTTTCATACTCTGCGAGGTTTTGATCTAAAGCGCTTGCTTGAGTGCTAAATATTAGAGAAGCTGCAACACCAACAACTTTAGCTAAATTTTTAATTTTCATACATGCTCCATGGCAGTTTCTTAAATTTGTACCAACCCATCTTATGACACATTTATTTCATAAATATGACAGACAATAAAAACCACCGTATTTTAACTTGTGGTTTTTATAAAAGAAGTTTTTAGAATTTATGCTCTAACCCAATTGCTAAAGTATTGGTATCTTCTGTAGGTAAATTACCTTGGTCTTGACGAGTTAACCAAGCAAATGCTTTTGTTGCACCGCCTAATTTATAGTCAATACCAATTGAGGTAGTTGCTCTGTCCGAGTCATCATTAATAATTTGATGTTGTACTTTATATGTAAACTCACCCTGTTTATAGGCCGCATTAAAGAGTGCGCCATTAGCTGAAATGTCTGTATCAGTATTTTCTTGCCTTTGGATAATAGTACCAACTGTAAATTGGCCTAGTCGTTTATTTAATACCAAACGAATTCTATCTTCGCCTTTTACATCACTGTCGTAAGCCAAAGCACCATATAAGCTGTTCGATTTTAAACCTGAATCGCCATACATCACAGCAAATGATGCACCGGCACTGTCTAGCTCAGCCGGATCATTCTCTTCTTGTGAAATGTAAGTGACTCCAAATGAAAAATCACTAAACTTAGGTGAAATATAAGTTACTGTGTCATTTGCGCGGATTTCACCTGAATAAAGGTTTTTAATATCTGCAATATAATCGTTAAATAGATCGACTTTTCCCTGAGCCATTTTAAACGCAGTATCCATTCGGCCTAGTCTAATTTGACCAAAATCACCTTTTAAGCCGACAAACTGATTCCTGCCTGTAATATTCTCTGCTTTGGATTCATCTGAGAAATCAACACCAAATTCAGCTTGATAAATAGCGACTAAACCATTTTCCAATTCAACTTCGCCTTTAACCCCAAATCGTGAATTATTGCTTTTTAAATCAGTTGCAGATTCATCTGAGTCTGACAACTGAAAGCTCACATTCGCTTTACCATAAAGGGTTAACAATTCAGATTGAGCTAATACAGGAGAGCTGGTTAAAGCAACTGACAAAGCTAAACTTGTGTACTTAAATTTATTCATATGTGAGTCCCAAAAGTAACTACTAACAGCTAATAGCCTAGACCGAAATAGATAATTATCAATCTGACTAGCAAGGTAATTCATAATAAAATTACAATATGAGATACATTATATGAATCTTATATTACAGTTTTATTTCAAACTGAAATAAAACTGTAATTAATAATTCATAAAAATAGAGACAGTTAAAATAAATTGGTTAAGTTATTGATACTCTGATTAATTAATCAGGCTTTTTTAAAGATAGCTTTTTTCTGCCATTTTGAGTTTTAGCGGTCTTTGAAGTTTTAGGTTTAGCAACTTGAATAAATACTTTTTCTTTTTTAATTTGAGGCTGAGCAGTTTGCACTTGCTCAAATGCGGTTTTAGATGAGCCAGATACCGCAAGATTAATTGCCTGCATTTCAGCTTCGGTTAAATCACGCCAGCGCCCTTTTTCAAGATCGCCCAAGGCCACATTCATAATCCGAATTCGCTTTAACCGGGTAACTCGATAACCTAAATATTCACACATCCGCCTAATTTGACGGTTTAATCCTTGAGTTAAAATAATTTTAAATACAAAACGGCTTATTTTTTCTACTTTACATGGCAAAGTAACCGTATCCAAAATAGGCACGCCCGACGACATATTTTGAATAAACTCAGCCGATACATTTTTATCAACGGTAACTATATATTCTTTTTCGTGGTTATTACCGGCTCGCAGAATTTTATTAACTATGTCGCCATCATTTGTTAAAAAAATCAAACCTTCTGATGGTTTATCTAATCGCCCTATCGGAAAAATACGTTCGCGGTGGCCGATTGCATCAATAATATTATCTTTCACTTTATGTTCAGTGGTACAAGTAATACCAACTGGTTTGTGATAGGCGATATAAACTCTGTCTGATTTGCTTTTAGGGCTGGCATAAATCGGCTGGCCTTTAACCGCCACTTTATCCCCCGGCATCACTTTTGTCCCCAATTCTGGAATTAGCCCGTTAATAGTCACATGCTGATTTTCTATTAATTTATCTGCTTCTCGGCGAGAGCAATAACCAGAATCACTGATAAATTTATTTAAGCGAATACCGTCTGTTGAATTCAAAGTGTTACCTGTTACATCTTTTTTAAATCGGGTTATTAACATTAAATGTTAACCTAGTGGGCTACGTCCTACCTACATTAAACTGAGCATTGTAGATCGCCCTTTAAAGCAATTTAATTATAGGCTAGTCCGATCTACATTAGGCAGCAACCCATGTAGATCGTATTTAAACTAGGTTAATTATGCATCCGGGTCATAATCAAGATTAGGTGCAAGCCAGCGTTCGGCTTCAGTTAAGGTCATGCCTTTACGTTGAGCATAACTTTCCACCTGCTCTTTTTTAATTTTACCAACTGCAAAATATTTAGTATCCGGATGGGCAAAATACCAACCACTAACCGACGCGCCTGGCCACATTGCACAGCTTTCGGTTAAGTTCATCCCGATACGGTTTTCAACATCCAATAACTGCCATAAGAGTTGTTTTTCAGTATGTTCAGGACAAGCAGCATAACCCGGAGCTGGACGAATCCCTTGATATTTTTCACGAATTAACATCTCGTTATCTAGGTTCTCATCTGGTGCATAGCCCCAATATTCTTTACGAACTTTAAGGTGTAAATATTCAGCAAAGGCTTCCGCTAAACGATCAGCTACCGCTTTAACCATAATGCTGTTGTAATCATCATGCTCAGCTAAAAATTCATCAGCCCATTCATCTGCACCAAAGCCGGCGGTTACCGCAAAACCACCAATATAATCTTTAATATCAGAGTCAGCATCTGCTAAATAATCACTTAGAGCACGGTTATAAAGTCCGTCTTTTTTAGCGCCTTGATTACGTAAATGGTGAACCCGCATTAACTCTTGGCTGCGCGATTCATCGGTATAAATCGCAATATCATCATCCATCCGAGCCGCTGGGAATAAACCAAATACGCCTTTGGCTTTAATTTTTCCTTCACGCTCAATCGTATCTAAAATGTCATTCGCATCTTTAAATAACTTTTGAGCTTCTTCACCAACTAACTCGTGCTGTAAAATAGCCGGATATTTACCACTTAACTGCCAAGTCATAAAAAATGGCGTCCAGTCGATATAATTTCTTAGCTCAGCCACTGAAACATCTTGTAACTCGGTTATACCCAGTTTATTTGGGGTAACTGGCGTATAGTTTTCAAATGACAATGGAAAACGATTAGCTTTGGCTTCTGCATAACTCACTAATTCAGAGCGTGGACCACGATTAGCGTGTTGCTCACGCACTCTGACATATTCTTCATTTAGTTTTTCGACAAAAGCAGGTTTTAACTCTTTGCTTAATAACGCAGAAGCCACCGATACACTGCGTGATGCATTCGGTACATACACCACGGGTTCATCATATTGTTGCTCGATTTTAACTGCGGTATGCGCTTTTGAGGTAGTTGCGCCACCAATTAACAGAGGCAATTTAAAGCCTTGGCGCTGCATTTCTTTCGCAACATGCACCATTTCATCAAGCGATGGCGTAATTAAACCGGATAAACCGATAATGTCGCATTTTTCTTCAATTGCCGTTTTTAAAATTTTATCTGTCGGAACCATTACCCCAAGGTCAACAATTTCATAGTTATTACATTGCAGCACCACGCCTACAATATTTTTACCTATGTCATGTACGTCGCCTTTAACGGTAGCCAATAAAATCTTACCATTGGTTCGGCCTTCTTCTTTTTCAGCCTCAATGTAAGGTTCAAGATAAGCAACAGCTCGTTTCATTACCCGTGCCGACTTAACCACCTGCGGCAGGAACATTTTCCCTTCACCAAATAAGTCACCAACTACATTCATGCCGTCCATTAACGGCCCTTCAATTACATGCAGAGGTCGTTCAGATGCAAGCCGAGCGGCTTCGGTATCTTCTTCAATAAAATCGGTAATGCCTTTAACCAATGAATATTCAAGGCGCTTTTTAACGTCCCAGCTACGCCATTCTAATGCCGCCGGATCTTCTGCTTTTGCGCCACTACCACGATAATTTTCAGCAATCGCTAATAGGTTTTCAGTCGCATCATCATGTTTATTTAATACAACGTCTTCAACCGCATCTTTTAATTCTTTTGGGATATCATCATAAATCGCAAGCTGACCTGCATTTACAATCCCCATCGTCATGCCATTTTTAATTGCATAATATAAAAAGACAGCATGAATCGCTTCACGAACCGGATCATTACCACGGAACGAGAAAGAAACGTTAGATACCCCACCCGAAATCATCGCATGTGGTAAATTATCGGTAATATCTTTACAAGCTTCGATAAAATCAACCGCATAATTATTATGTTCGTCAATCCCAGTTGCTACCGCAAAAATATTCGGGTCAAAAATAATATCTTCCGGTGGAAAACCAACCTTATCAACCAAAACTTGATAAGAGCGTTTACAAATTTCAAATTTGCGCTCGCGGGTATCCGCCTGACCCACTTCATCAAACGCCATAACAATCACGGCTGCGCCGTATTTACGTAGTAAGCTAGCTTGCTCAATAAACTTATCTTCACCTTCTTTTAAGCTAATTGAGTTAACTATGCCTTTACCTTGAATACATTTAAGACCAGCTTCTAAAATTTCCCATTTAGAAGAATCGATCATAATAGGCACACGAGAAATATCCGGCTCAGAAGCAATTAAGTTCAAAAATCGAACCATAGCTGCCTGCGAGTCGAGCATGCCTTCGTCCATGTTAATGTCGATAATTTGTGCGCCATTTTCAACTTGCTGACGCGCAACATCCAAGGCTTCATCATATAAGCCTTCTTTAATTAAACGTTTAAATTTGGCTGAGCCAGTAATGTTGGTACGTTCACCAACGTTAACAAATAATGAGCTTGAATCTATCGTTAAAGGCTCTAAACCAGATAAACGACAGGCGATTTCGCGTGGTTTAATTTCTCTTGGTGTAACCCCTTCGACTGATTTAGCAATTGCGCCAATATGCTCAGGGGTAGTACCACAACAGCCACCAACAATATTAAAGAAGCCAGATTCAGCCCACTCTTTAATATGAATTGCCATATCGTCAGGAGATAAATCGTATTCACCAAATGCATTTGGTAAACCCGCATTAGGATGCACAGATACAGCAAAATCAGAAACCCGCGCTAATTCTTCAACATATTGGCGAAGTTCAGCCGGACCTAACGCACAGTTAAGACCAATAGAAATAGGTTTTAAGTGACGTAATGAATTATAAAAAGCTTCTGTTGTTTGGCCTGATAAAGTTCGACCTGAGGCATCGGTAATTGTACCCGAGATCATAATTGGCAATTCAATGCCTGTATTTTCAAACGCTTGCAAAACAGCAAAACCTGCCGCTTTTGCATTGAGCGTGTCAAAAATAGTTTCAATTAAAATTAAATCAGCGCCGCCTTCAATCAAAGCTTCGGTCGATTCAGTATAAGCCTTTACCAGAGCATCAAAGGTAATGTTACGAAATCCCGGATCATTTACATCTGGTGAAATAGAAGCAGTTTTACTGGTTGGCCCGACTACACCGGCAACAAACCTTGGTTTATTTGGATTTTGCTCAGTAAATTTATCAGCAATACGACGAGCTAATTTAGCCGATTCAACGTTAATTTCGCGGCTTAAACTTTCCATTTCATAGTCAGCCATTGAAATGGTAGTCGCATTAAAGGTATTGGTTTCAATAATATCAGCACCGGCAGCAAGGTAACCGGCATAAATATCTTCGATAATATCCGGTTGAGTTAAACTCAATAAGTCATTATTGCCTTTAATATCCAAATGCCAGTTGGCAAAACGCTCACCCCGATAATCCTGCTCTGTTAATTTGCGGTTTTGGATCATAGTGCCCATACCGCCATCTAAAACCAGAATACGTTCTTTTAATAAAGTGCGGATGGTTTGGCCAACCTGACTTTGTTTACTCATACAATACCTTCTAAACTTTTCATTCAAACCGTTATGCCTCTAACGATTTGTCAAAAATGGCGCTTAAATACCAGCCATTGATCATCTTTAAATACAATTAATTGCCGGTATTTTAATGGATTCGTTATAAAACAAAAGCGCCAATTGGCGCTTTTATAAATCACTAAAGTGATATGGGCTTATTTTTGCCCGGATAACTGAGACAAATCATAAGGTGTCGCTTGATACACATAATGATTTAACCAGTTACAAAACAATAAATTACCATGACTTCGCCAAATATTACTTGGCTCAGCATTCGGATTATTATCCGGAAAATAATGCTCTGGAATATTTGGCTCGATTCCGGTTTTTAAATCCCTGAAATATTCATCTCTTAATGTTGTCGCATTATATTCAGGGTGGCCGGTAATAAATACACAGCGTCGGTCTTTACTCGCCACCAAAAATGCACCGCCTTCTTCGCAGCTGGCTAATACATTTAATTCAGGGTGCGCTTGTAAATCTTCAATTGGTACCTGAGCATAACGTGAATGCGGCATATTAAAATAATCATCAAACCCTTGAGTTAATGGCTCAAGTGGATCTAAAGTTTGATGTTTAAAAACGCCAGATATTTTTTCATCACGGATCATGCGATTTAAACCGTAATGATGATACAAAGCTGCATGTGCCGCCCAGCATAAATATAAAGTAGATTGCACATGCTGGTTTGCCCAGTCCATAATTTCCTGCATTTTATCCCAGTATTTTACCTCGGTATAATCAATTAAACCTAAAGGCGCACCTGTGATAATTAAACCGTCGTAATTTTTTGTGCCTTTAATATCATCAAATAAATGATAAAAAGCGGACATGTGAGACTCTGGCGTATTTTTAGAAACATGCATATCAATGCGCAGCAAATCAATATTAACCTGCAAGGGTGAGTTAGCTAATAAACGCATTAACTGTACTTCAGTTTCTATTTTATTTGGCATTAGATTCAGAATGGCTAATTCTAACGGACGAATATCCTGACTTTGCGCACGGCTGTCAGACATCACAAAGATGTTCTCTTCACTCAAAACTTTGATCGCAGGTAACTGATCGGGAATTTTGATAGGCATCTTTTAGCTCCAAACTGAATTTAACGAAAGAGGATTGTTGCCGGAAATAGCTAAGTTGTCAAATTATTTACGTCTAGACGTCTAAACGGCCAAAATGAAATCAGGAAAAAGATTAAATGTGATGGTTTTTATCACGCTTGTACAATAACTTGAGCGAACCAAACAAAAAATTAAATATCATAACAAGATTAAAACATCTCTTATTGATTGTACCCACTTATGCCTATAGTATGTGCTGTTACGGTCTTAATTATTAATGGTCGCGCCGTACATAATATAGCCAGCTTAAATCAGTACAGGTAAGACTTTTCGAGGTAAACATGACTCAAACAAACCTATATGACTATTCTTCAGTTAACATTCGTCAACAATTTACAGTGCGTTTTGATTATCCGGTTTTGTTTACCCGCCAAAGCTTTAACTTAGACAACCCAACCTTGATCGATTTAATCAATAATTTAGATGAATCCCCTAAATTATTGCCGGTCATAGATTCAGAAGTTGTTAAAAGCCATCCGGATTTAGTGAATCAAATCCACGATTATTTTGAAACTCAGGCTGTTCCGACTTTACCGGAAATAATCATTCAGGGCGGCGAAGCCTGTAAAAATGATGATACTTTACTAGATACCATCTATCAGGCTGTTGAAACTCATGCAATTGATCGCCACTCGTATATTTTAGTGATTGGCGGCGGTGCGGTTGTGGATGCGGTAGGTTTTGCTGCGGCAACCGCACACAGAGGTATTCGTTTAATTAGAATGCCAACCACAGTATTAGGCCAAAACGATGCTGGTGTCGGTGTTAAAAACGCGATTAATTATCACAAACGTAAAAATTATTTAGGCACATTTGTACCACCATTTGCGGTTGTTAACGACTTTTCGTTATTAAATACCCTGACGCAACGTGATAAACGTTCAGGCATTTCAGAAGCAATTAAAGTTGCTTTAATTAAAGATCAGCCATTTTTTAATGAGTTATATCAGCAGCGTCATTTATTAGCCAAATTTGACGATAAAGCTATGGAAAATATGATAATAAAAGGTGCTAAATGGCATTTACATCATATTGCAACCAGTGGTGATGCATTTGAATTTGGCTCTGCCAGACCATTAGATTTTGGTCACTGGTCAGCTCATAAATTAGAAGAGTTATCTAATAATGAGTTACGTCATGGTGAAGCTGTCGCGATTGGCATTGCAATGGACAGTATTTATTCTCATAAACAAGGCCATTTAAGTGAGCTTGAATTAAAACATATTCTGGTATTACTCAATACCTTAGGCTTTGAGCTTAACCACCCTGCTTTGCAATTATTAAATGTAGAGCAAGCCTTAGCTGAATTTAAAGAACATTTAGGCGGCCGCTTATGCATTACGTTATTAAACGGAATTGGTGATGGGTTTGAAGTTAACGAAATCAATACTCAAACTATGATTGAGTCGGTACAGGCGATTCAAAATAACCAAATCAAACAGTATGTAGAGCAAGTTGCCTAATGACAAAAGCATTACTTCAACTGGTTCGGGCACCAAATGGATTAACGGCTGTCAGTAATATTCTGGCTGCCGCGGTTATCGCCAGCTCAGGCCAAGTTAATTTTTCGGTCGGTATTTTAATTATCGCCAGTTTAGCTTTTTATTATGGCGGGATGACGTTAAACGACTGCTTTGATTACCGTGAAGATTTAGCCGAGCGCAACAAACGCCCACTGCCCAGTGGTCAAATTAGTTTAACTTTAGCATGGCTGCTCGGGTTTGGTTTGTTAGCAGTTGGTTTAGGTTTGAGCGCATTTTTTGCTTGGCCAAATTTAACCGCCTTATTTATCGGGCTAGCACTGAGTTTAAGTATCATTTTATACAATAGTCTAATTAAAAATGGCTTAACCGGCTCAATTATGATGGGCTTATGCCGCTATTTTAATTGGCTATTAGGGGCAAGTTTTGTATTAAGTTTAACGCCAGAAATAAATGGAGAGCTAAACCCCTGCGTATTTTTACTTGCATTACCTATTTTGCTTTATATCACGGGTTTAACTTATTTAAGCAAACAGGAAACCCACGCCACCGATAAAAAAGCTTTGCTGTTAACCTCATTATTTATGCTGGCTACCGCAGTTAGCCAAATTATTTTGCTGTTTACTGTGCTCACCAACCATTTAACCACCCAGATTATTGGCACTGTACTGGTGTGTATTTGGCTGGCTTTGTTATTAAAACGTCTGATTCCGCTTTGGTTTAATTTTACCCCAGATAAAATTCAAGCCATGATAATGTATTTAATTATTGGCGTTATCCCGCTGGATGCGCTTATGCTGGCTATTTCTGGCTATTATTTATGGGCACTTGTCGTGATTGCGCTATTGCCACCCTGCCGAGTTTTAAGTAAACATTTATACATGACTTAACCATGCAAATAACTAACGACATTAAATTAATTGAAAAACAATTAAATCAATCACAACAAGACTGGCTCATACAAGCGCTGGCTAAACTTAGCAACTGTCAGCAAAATGCAGAAGATATCGAGCTGGAATTATTGAATCAATCTGTGCTGGTTAAGCGTTTATTTAGCCAAACTATTAGCTTAAACTCGCCTTATAAAGAGTTTGAATTAGCTGATTTTATTCGTTTAATCTTATTAAAAGCCGCGCTTGAAATATTAAGCTCAATTCATTTAAATGATGCAGAGCAATATCAGCAAGCGATTAAAACCTTACTAAAAAATTATTACCAGTATGGTGATGAAAGCGAAAAATGTGCTTTGCTAAAATCACTGAGCTTTATTGATCATCAAGGCTTGGCTGTGCAAACTGCGATTAAAGCGTGTCGCTGCAATAGCCTGAATGAATACAGTGCCATTGCGCTTAATAACCCGTATCCGGCAGCGTATTTTCCTGAGCTTAATTTTAATCAATTAGTATTAAAGTCATTATTTATGGGGTTAAATATTGAACAGATCACAGATTTAACCAAGCGGCTTAATCAAAAATTATCTAATATGTGTTTTTCGTATGCGATAGAGCAAGCGTTGGCTGATCGCATCCCGCCAGACTCTATCTGGCAAGGCATTATTTTTGATCAACTAGATGACGAAAATAAAAGCCAATTAACACATTATTTAATGCATTTTAAGCAACAAAATCACGCACACGACACACAAATACAAAAAGCATTAACTGAGCAGAACGCATTAAATTTGCTCGTTTAAAAATTCATTAAGGATCCAATATGAATTATTTTGACCCACACATTCACATGCTTTCACGCACCACAGACGATTACCAAAATATGGCTGCGGCCGGTATTGTTGGTGTGATTGAACCGGCTTTCTGGCTTGGTCAACCGCGTACTCAGGTTGGCTCATTTATTGATTATTTTGATACCTTAATTGGTTGGGAGCATTTTAGAGCTTCACAATTTGGCATTATGCATTTTTGCACTATGGGGCTGAATCCTAAAGAGTCTAACGATGTTGAGCTGGCCGAAGCCGTTATGAAAATATTGCCTCGTTACTGCCAAAAAGAAAATGTAGTTGGTGTGGGTGAAATAGGCTACGACGATATGACGCCGGAAGAAGACAGATTTTTAATGGAGCAATTAGAACTGGCTAAGAATTTAAATTTACCGGTTTTAATTCACACACCACACCGCGATAAAGTCAACGGCACTAAACGCACTATTGCTGCAATCAAAGAAAGCGGAATAAACGAAGAAATGGTATTGGTTGATCATTTAAATGAACAAACTTTACCACTGGTATTAGAAACAGGTTGCTGGCGCGGGCATAGTATTTATCCAAATACTAAAATGTCTGAACCAAGAATGGTTAACCTGTTAAAGCAATATGGCACCGAAAAAATGATCATTAACAGCGCGGCTGATTGGGGGATTAGTGATCCATTAAAAGTGCCTAAAACGGCGCAGCACATGCTGGAATCGGGTTTTAGCCAACAGGATGTAGAGGTGGTCACCTTTAATAATCCAATTAACTTTTTTGCACAAAGTGGCCGGATTTCAATTGATATGGTTAAAAAACCATTAATTGACCAAACCAAAACCTTTAACGACAACCGGGTTACCCGAGGTCAAGATCCAATCATTGAATCTGACTAACCTAAACATAGCTAAAAATAATATGCAGCTTAACTTTATTAAGCTGCATTTAACCCAACAACATCAGCAATTCTGATAAATAAGTTACGCTTATGCAGCCAATATTTCAGTGGCAAAAACACCAACTTGCCTATTGTAGTAATCTTCATCCGGGTAGCGAACTGGCTCAAGTTAATGCCAATATAAAAAATTGGTTTAATCCTGTGATGCAAAAACGCCAGCTTACTAATATGGCCTCAGGTTTATGGCTTGCAAG
Source organism: Catenovulum sp. 2E275 (assembly GCF_025515275.1). Classification (GTDB taxonomy): domain Bacteria; phylum Pseudomonadota; class Gammaproteobacteria; order Enterobacterales; family Alteromonadaceae; genus Catenovulum. The sequence continues at coordinate 33,526 of NZ_JAOPFU010000020.1, read as the reverse complement.
TCCGGTGGCCCAAAGCCTGACTGACAATAACGATTTATTAGCCGACTTTAACCAGCTACTTAATCAGCAAAGTGTCAATTTAACTAGCTTAAATGGTTTTCCGTTTGGAAATTTTCATCAAAAGGTGGTTAAACAAAAAGTCTATCTACCCACTTGGGCTGAACCAGAGCGTTTAACTTACACCAAACAATTAGCTGACATTTTAGCCAGCCAACTTAGCAAAAATGCTAATGTCATTTTAAATAATCAATTAACCGAAATTAAAACCGGCGCTATTTCGACACTACCCTTAGCTTATGCCAAAAACTGGACAGTACAGCAACACAACCAAGCAATCCATCAGTTAATTGAATTAGCGATATTTTTAAAAAATCTTGAAGCTAACACACAAGTTCGCATTCAGTTAGGTTTAGAAATGGAGCCAGACTGCGTACTGGAAAATACTCAGCAGTTAATTACATTTTTTACCGAAGATTTATTACCCGCAGCGATGCTACAAGGGCTTAATAAAGCAGATATTTTAAATTATATTGGCTGCTGCTTTGATACTTGCCATCAGGCAGTTATGCATGAAAATATTCAACAGTCACTAGCTAATATTCAAGCTGCGGGGATTCAAATTTGCAAAATCCAAATCTCTAATGCCATTTCAACCGAGTTAACATCAGAGCAAGATGTAGCAGAGTTAACCGCCTTACTTAAAGATGAAAAATTTCTGCATCAATGCAAATTAAAAGCAGGCGAGCAATACATAGCGTTAGATGATTTAACTGAAACGCAATTATTATCTGCTTATCAAAGCTTATCCGCCAGCCTCAATCAAGCCGAGCCAATTATTTGCAATGTGCATTATCATGTGCCGATTCATTTAACTGCGTTAACACTTAGCAATGGCAAACAAATAAATACGACACAACCGGCTATTTTAGCTTGTCTCGATTATTTAAAAACGCAAACCCAAGGTAAACCTTATTTAGAAATTGAGACTTACAGCTGGCTTGAATATTTAACCAGTCAGGATAAAAACCAAACACAATTTGACTTAATCAGCGGACTGGCAGATGAATTTAACTGGTTAGAAACAGAGCTGAAAAAACGGCAATTATTAAGCTGAGTTCACTATCAGACAACTATTTAAAGAAAAATTTAAAGAGATAAATCATGTCATCACTTATCGTTATCAATGTCGTTGGACTCAGCCCATATATGCTGGGTGAGCACACGCCAAATTTAAATAAGCTCCTTAACAAAGGCTATCATGCACACCCGTTAAAAGACGTATTTCCAGCAGTGACCACCACAGCACAAAGCGCAATGGTAACAGGCAAAACGGCTGATCAGCATGGTATTGTGAGTAATGGCTGGTATTTTAAAGACTTAGCCGAAGTTGGCTTTTGGAAACAAGCAAATCAACTGGTACAAAGTGATAAAATTTGGGACAAACTCAAACAGGATAATCCTGCATTTAAAGTCTCTAAATTGTTCTGGTGGTACAATATGTACGCCAATGTAGACAATAGCATCACCCCTCGCCCGCATTATTTAGCAGACGGTGGTAAAATTTTTGATTTATATTCATCGCCTAACGGTCTGCATCAGGCGATTGAAGATAAAATTGGTATCTTCCCGTTTTTTAATTTTTGGGGACCAAAAGCCGGTATTGGTGCAAGCCAATGGATAGCGAAAGCAGCTATTGAAGAATTTAAGCAAAACCAGCCCGATCTACAATTAGTTTATTTACCGCATTTAGATTATAACCTGCAAAAACTTGGGCCAAATCATCCAGATATCGGCAAAGATATTGCAGCCATTGATGCCGTTGTCGGCCAGATTATCGACGAATTATCGACCTATTCAGCCCAGTTTTTAGTTGTCTCCGAATACGGTATTACTCAGGTTGATCAAGTTATTCCGATTAACCAAATTTTACGCCAGCATAATTTTATTAACGTGCGTGAAACCAAAGGATTTGAAAATTTAGACTGCGGCGCATCCGATGCATTTGCGGTCGCGGATCATCAAATTGCACATATCTATATTAATAATCCGGCGCGACAAAACGAAATCAAACAGCTATTGCTCAATACCCCAAATATCGAAAAAGTATTGGATAAAACTGAGCAAGCCTCGTTAAATATTAACCACGAACGCAGTGGTGATTTAGTCGCTATCTCAACTGAAAATGCATGGTTTAGCTATTATTATTGGCTGGATGATAACAAAGCACCGGATTTTGCGCGCACTGTCGATATTCATCGCAAGCCTGGCTATGATCCGGTTGAAATGTATCTTGATCCCAATATTAGATTGCCAACACTCAAAGTGATTGGCAAATTAATCAAGAAAAAACTGGGTTTCAGAATGCTAATGGATATGATTCCGCTCGACCCAACTTTAGTCAAAGGCAGTCACGGCAGATGTGTCGATAACCCACAGCAAGGTCCAATTTTAATTTTGCCAGCCGAGTTGGATACAGCCGATAAAAACTACCAAATGACAGATGTTTACGAATTAATTTATCAATATTTTAATCGCTAAACAAAAGCAATCTATCCAACAACCCCGGCATAAATCATGTTGGGGTGGTCAATCCAACGGTACAAAAGCAATAACGACAAAAAAGATAAACTTTGAGGTTTTTCGTGCTAAAGCACGACCTACACAAGAAAATGAATGCCTTATCTAACAGCGAATAGAAAAGGCAAAATTGATATTAATGTATATCTCGGCGGTGATTTTCCATGCTGGATAGCTGATTTTTTAAAATCTGCGCCATTGGATCTTTCGGACATTGCTCAATAAAAAATTGATAATCCGCAACGGCTAATTTATCACAATCCATTTGCTGCAATAAAAAGCCACGGTCGCGTCTTTCGTACGGATTATCCGGATCAAGTTCCAGTAGCGTTTGTGAAACCTGAAAGGCATGGTCAAACATTCCAAGTTCAATCAATTCAGCTTTAAATAAATTAAGTAATAAAGCATCTATTTCTTTATCATCGGCAATGGTTAAATCTGAAGGGCCTTTGATTTTTTCCTGATCTTTTTCCGTTAGGCCTAAATGCAGCTCAACTTCGTGCCAGTCAAAACTTGCACCGTCGTCGGCTTTAATAAAAACAAACTGGTTATCGGCTAATCGAATACGAACAATTGCACCTTGTTTTGCCATAATAGGTTCAGCCTCTAAATCAGCCTGACGCAATAAATCAACCAAAATAACCGCTAAAACCGGCGTGGCTGCACAGTGGTATAACAACCCTGTTGCTAAGTTATAACCAACATCATGTGGCTGATTAACCGACAAACAAAATATTTGTTCAAAATAAAAAAAGTCCAGAATAGCCTGCACTTTGTCTACCGGATGATTTAATCCTGCAATTTCGGCTTGTAAATCAACGGATATCTGGTGGAATTTAATTTCTGCCTGTTCAACTTCTTGTGGGGGTAATACGCTGCGTAATAAATCTAACTGGGAATAAACAGGAGAATGCAATTGGAACCTCAAAACACTAATTTTACTTCACAAATATCATGGGGATTAAAACGATTAATTTCAACTCTTCAATCGAAATTAATTGGATTTTCCTAATATAGGTTTGAGTTGATATGGTTCCAAAAAATATAGATTTTATGAAAAGATATTTATGAAGTTAACCAATTTAGTGCACTATTGGTTAACTGCTAGTGCATAAGTACGATTTAATTAGTTTCAAACTTGATTAATTATTGACCTTTAATGACAAAAAATTCTATGTTTTACAAAATTTAGAGAAAATTTAAACGGGGACTATCCTAAATATACAAGACTAATCCCCACACACCAAAAACAAAAAATATATATAAATAACAATAATTTATATTATAACAAATACACAGTTAAAACTCATTCCGACCAAATTGAATTAAAATTTAAGCTATTTTATTGATATTAAAATTGATTTATTAGCCTGCAAAGACAAAGCAAACTGAAGTATTTGGCACATTGATTGCAATTCTGACACTAGGTATCAATCAACTATTTGATTGATACATCGATTAGTAAGTATCAAAGGAGATATTTTCTTGTCTAAAGTGACCAAAATTGCGGATCACATGATTATTCCGACAACTGAACAAAAAGGCTTTTCAGCTGAACAGAAGAAATATCTGGCTGAGATGTTGGTAAAACTTAATATCCACCTTGCTGTAGGTGGAGGCCAGCAGGCGGACCAAGAAGAACCCCCACAAACGTTTTGGGGAACACAGGTTGAAGACCTCAGTAAAGAAGAAAGAGCTAAATACGAAACACATGTTTTAGACATCTGGGATGACATTGTTAAACACAATGACGCCAACAAAATTGCCGAAGGCATTACCCAATTTATGTTTCGCCATTACGGTATTTTTAACGTAGAGCCTAATAGCCCTGGTTATATGTGCCGTTTAAGAATTCCTTCCTGTAAATTACGCGGTGATCAATTAGCTAGATTAGCCGATGTAGCGGCTGATATTGGCGGTGGTTATGCCCATGTAACTACACGCGGTAACTTTCAAATTCGCGAAATTGCCCCCAACCGAGTACTCGATTTATTTGCCGCTTTATATGATATGGGGCTTTCCTGTAAAGGAACAGGTGCAGACAGCGCGCGTAACATTACAGCTTCTCCTACCGCAGGTTTTGACCCAGTTGAGTTAATTGATTTACACAAATATGGATTAGATTTAAGCCATCGTATTTTAAATACTCGCGATATGCACGGGTTGCCACGTAAATTTAATTTCTCGTTTGATAACTCTGGCTCTATCTCTTGCGTTGCCGATACTAATGACGTTGGTTTTATTGCAGTTAAAGTTTTAGAAAACGATCAAAATGTCGAGCCGGGTATTTATTGTCGCTTGATGTTAGGTGGTATTACTGGCCATAAAGATTTTGCCCGTGATACCGGATTTATTTGCAAGCCAGAACAAACACCTGAAATATCGATGGCAATTTTAAGAGTGTTTTTAGAACATGGCGACAGAACAAACCGCAAAAAAGCCCGATTCAAATATGTTTTAGACGAACATGGATTTGACTGGGTTTGCAAGCGAATTCAGGAAAAATTAAACAGTTTTGGCAACGGTGTTGAACTGATTCCATTAGCTGAAAAATTTGATGCCCCTCGCCCACCAGTTAACCGCCAAGGTCATATTGGCGTGCATCCACAATCACAACCGGGTTTAAATTACATAGGGGTTGCGCTTAAATTAGGTTATTTAAGCCCAGAGCAAATGCACGGCTTAGCAAAAATAGCTCAACAATATGGCCAAAACGATGTGCGTTTAACCGTTTGGCAAAACCTGTTAATTCCCCATGTAGCGGATGAAAATGTTGCTGCAGCTTGTCAGGCAATTGAAGCTTTAGGTTTAGGGGTTTCAGCCACCTCTTTTGCCGCTGGTGCCGTAGCTTGTACTGGTCGCTGGGGATGCAAACTCGCTAACGCTTACACTAAACAAGATGGCACCGCAATTGTCGAACATTTAGAAGCTCGATTTGAATTAGATCAACCCATTAATATCCATTTAACCGGCTGCCCTAACTCATGTGCTCAACATTATATCGGTGACCTAGGGTTTATTGGTACAGCAGCGCCCGACGGCAGCGAAGGTTATAACATCTTTATCGGTGGTGGAACAGATACAGATCGCGGTTTAGCTCGCTTTTTATGTGGTCCAATCGCCGCACGAGATGTTTGCAGTTTAACAGAAAAAATAGTTGGAAATTATCTGGCCACCCGCAAAGAAAGAGAAGCATTTTTAGCTTTTAGCCGCCGCCATGACGAAACACAACTTCAAACCATTCTTTTAGCAGATTAATTATCAGGGGAATACTATGTCAAACTCACTCCTCACACAACTTTCATCCGTCATCGGCACGCATGCTGGAAGTGGTTCAATCGTAGAGTTACCAGAAAACTCACCATTTGATGCAGAACAGCGTCAATGGTTAAGTGGTTTATTAACCGGCATTAGCACAATCGCATCAGCGGCCAACGCTGGAGCAAAAGAAGAAATACCAGGTACACCTTTAGCTATTTATTACGGCTCTCAGTCTGGTAACTGTGAAGTTCTGGCTAAAGATATGAAAAAATTTGCGGCAACCCAAGGGTTTGAAGCCAGCATTGCTGAACTAGACAGCATTACCCCAGCAGATTTAGCCAGTTTGCAACACGTATTAATTATTTGCTCTACTTTTGGTGAAGGTGAGCCACCTGATAATGCCAAAGCATTTTACAATGCCATTATGGCAAGTGATGCAGCAGCAATCCCTGCCAGCGTTAATTTTAGTGTATGTGGTTTAGGCGACTCAAGTTATACCCACTTTAATAAATGTGCAATTGATTTGCATCAACGTTTAGTTGAATTAGGTGCGACGCCTTGTTACGGCTTAATGAGTTGTGATGCAGCATTTGAAGACGATTACGCCCAGTGGAAACAGGATGTATTTAAAACCGAAGTTTTTGCATCTGCAGCAGGAGCAGGCTCCACCAGTACAGCCAGTAACGACGAAGAAGATGAACCGGTTTACACAAAAAATCACCCATTTATTGCTAATTTAATTGCGGTTGAACAATTAAGCGACGAAGCCTCGGCAAAATGCGTTAACCACATTGAAATATCATTAGCCGGTGGCGGTGAAGATATGCATTATGCAGTTGGTGATGCTTTAGGGGTTTGGCCACTAAACTGTCCGCAAGAAGTTAAAGAGTTACTCAGCGCTTCAGGTTTTAGCGGTAAAGAAATTGTCGAATTAAAATCTGGCCGTGCAGCTTTAAAAACCCTACTCCAAACCAAACTAGATATTCATACGGTTAATGCAAAAGCACTGGAAACTTGGGGCTTAACACAAGCACCAGAAGGTGCGCAAGTATACGATGTACTGGTTCAACTTAAACCAGAAATTGATGCTCAAACGTTTGTTAACGGTTTGCGTCCACTTCAACCAAGACTATACTCGATTGCCTCTAGCCCTAAAGCCCATCCGGGAGAAGTGCATTTAACAGTTGGTGAAGTTCACTACAATTTAGCAGACAAAGCGCGTAAAGGTGTCGCATCTACTTGGTTGGGTAAGCGTTTGGCTGAAGGTGGAAATTTAGGGGTTTATGTTCAGTCGTCTGCTCATTTTCACATTCCGGCAAACGATGATGCACCATTAATTATGATTGGTCCGGGCACTGGAATTGCGCCTTTTAGAGCCTTTTTAGAAGAGCGAGAAATGCGTGAAGCTAAAGGAAATAACTGGCTGTTTTTTGGTGATCAGCATCAAGCAACAGATTATTTATACCGAGAACAAATAGAAAACTGGCAAACTCAGGGGTTATTAACCAATTTAAGTTTGGCATGGTCTCGTGATACAGATAAAAAAGTATATGTACAAACACTGATCCTTGAACGCGGTGAAGATTTTTACCAATGGCTTGAAAACGGGGCATATATTTATATTTGTGGTGATGCATCTCGGATGGCGTCTGATGTAGATAAAGCCATACGTGAAGTCATTGCAATACACAGCGGTTTAGATGAAACCGGAGTTAATGATTATATGAATAAACTTATTAAAGAACATAGATATCAAAGGGATGTCTATTAACCTGAGCTTCTAAAATTTATAAAGCAACAATTAAACTCGAGTAAAAACAGCCTATGATTTAGGCTGTTTTTTTATTTGGGATATTTTTAACCGATAACTATCGTATTCTATATATAACTATGTAATTTAAAGAAGGATAAATAACTTAGTTAATGGTGATGACCATGTCCCTGAAGCATTTCACCGTTTTGATTATAAAATCCGGTTGCTCCATGCTCAATGAATCCTTGATTGATCATTTTGGCTAAAAACGGATCATTTTCATTGTCGCCGACATCAGCATAATCTGTAGTTTGATATAAATCCCACTGTTTAAATTGTTGATTAATTAAAGTTTTATCTGTATTTTTTGAAAGCAGTTTAATCTCTCTGGCATATTGCCCTTGGCTGATTTGAATAGATTGAGCTAATTGCAGTTCTGGTAACCAGTTAACTTTAATTTTAATGTTTTTATCTGCAAATTCTAACAACTGTGATTTATCACAACCCTGCCCTTGCTCAGAAACTAATTTCATTTTATCAATCAGTTTTTTGTCTAATAATTGGTATTTAGCACTCCAGCTTTGTTTACCCGTAACTTCTGACGGCTGATACTCAATGCCACGTTTATGTTCGGTAAAATAGCGAATGGGTCTGATTTGATTATTTTTTAAATGTTGCCACAACTCAACTATGTTATCGCTTTGATGCGCAACTTGCTCACCGTTACGCCATAAAGTTAGCTCGCGGCTTTGTTGATGATTTTGCTGGCTTTCTGTAATTTGGTACTGGGCTTTAATCTGGCTGGATGACTGCACACAACTAGAGTTGGTATTCGCATAAAGATGATTGCTGACTAACATCACGGCAATTGTAATTAATTTTTTCACTGTATCACTCACAAAACTTAAAATACAAAATCACCCGTGTTAACACGGGTGATTCTTCTTCAAAAATCCAAAAATAATTATTCAGTTACGACTGCATCAGCACTCGAAACTAAATCAGATGCAAAATCCATTACATGGAAAATTAAGCTTTGCTCATTTGTCCCTGTTACTAAATGTGCACCTGGGCCACTTGCATAAACACCAACATCTTCACCAGCGTGAGTTTCTGAGCCAAGTGGTACTAATGATTCCTGATGGAAACCTGGGGCTTGAGTATCAACGCCAGTTAAATCTACTCGGCCAGTTACAGCAGGTTCTAAGTAAGACATTTCAGCATCCGTTTCATCACCTAAATCTCTGAAACCTAAACCGTTTGTATAGCCAACAGTAGTGTAAGGCATACCATCGTCAGCTAATGATGGTTCATCAGAACCAACCGGAACCACTTTACCTAAAATTGGATTACCACGTTTAGGATAACCAGCAATAGTAAATACATGGCTGTGATCGGCTGTGACAATAATCAGTGTTTCTTCAGCATTGGTATTATCTATTGCAACCTGTACTGCTTTAGCCAGTTCAACCGTATCATTTAATGCGTTATAAGCATTACCGGCATGGTGAGCGTGATCAATACGACCCGATTCAACGGTTAAGAAAAATCCGTTATCGTTATTATCTAAAATATCAATCGCTTTAGCTGTCATTTCAGATAACGATGGCTCACCGGCAATATCATTAGCTCGATCAGCTTCGTATTGCATGTGTGACTCGTTAAATAAAGCAAATACTTTAGATGCATCTGTTGCAATGGCATCAAAACCGGTTTTGTCCATTACATAAGTACCTTGCGGATACTGAGTTTGCCACTCTGCCGTTAAATCTCGGCTATCCGTTCTATCACCTTCAACTGAGCTAACCGCATCGGCTGAATTAAACGCAGCATCTTTAGGTAAAAAGTGACGTCGACCACCGCCCATCACCACTTCAATCCCGTTAACATCTAAGCCGCTGAATCTGGCTTCTAAATTAGCTTCAAAGTTAACTAACTGAGCTGCAATATCTTCACAACCTGCATCAATTGCAGTTTGTGGCATATCGTCATTATCTTCCCAGTTCCTGTCCGGTGATTTAGCATAAGTGGCCGCAGGGGTCGCATGAGTAATACGCGCCGTTGTTACAATACCGGTTGATTTACCGGCAATTTCAGCCAGTTCTAAGGCGGTTACTAATTCTTGCCCGTCTACAGAAGCACAATCGCCGCGTTCAACGCCTTCGGCAACACCAATGACACCAACATCCGTTTTTACACCTGAGATCATCGCTGTCATCGTACCGGCTGAATCTGGCGTTTGTGCATCTACGTTATAGGTTTTAGCAAAACCTGAATATGGCATCATTTCAAAACTTAACTGGTGCTCTTCACCTTGTTTACCGTTAAGTTGACCAGCAAAAATACGCGCAGCCGTCACAGTTGAAACGCCCATACCATCACCCACAAAAAGAATCACATTTTTAGCTTTACCTGATTCTTTTGCGACTGTTTCACGATTTGTCTGGCTGCTTGATACTTTTGCCTGTGCATCTTTAAACCATTGATTATTGGTTAAGCTGGCTAGTTGCTCGCTAGATAACGACGTTTCTGGTGCATTACATTCAACCTTTGTATCTTCAATTTCGTCTGCATCTAACTCGCCGTTGTCATTGGTATCATCACCAGATAAAGTTTGTGTACCACCGTTAATACATAGCTCTGAGCCAACTTCTAACTGAGTTGCGACTGTTAAAGTTTCGTTGTCTGAATCAGTTGAAAAATCAATTGAACAGCCCGTTAAACTGGTTAAAATTGCCAGCGGAAGTAATTTAATTTTATTCATTTTGGTCACCATTATTCTGTTAGTTCTAGCGCTTGGTCGATAATGTGGAATACAACATTTTGCTCAATGACACCTTGAGCTAAATGAGCACCTGGGCCTGTGGCGTGCAGTGAAATATCTTCACCAGCATGCGTTTCAGAACTAAGCGGTACGGTAACTTCCTGATGGTAACCCGGTGTTTGTGTATCAACACCGTCTAAATTAATACGCCCGGCTACAGCAGCTTCATTATAAGCAGCATCTGCGTCAGTTTCTGCTCCTAAGTCTCTAAAACCTAAGCCATTTGCATAACCAACTGTGGTATAAGGCATGCCGTCGTTAGCCAGTGTAGGCGTATCTTCACCCACAGCAACCACTTTACCTAAAATAGGATTACCACGTTTTGGATAACCAGCAATAGTAAATACATGGCTGTGATCGGCTGTTACTAAAATTAAAGTTTCTTCTGGATCTGTACTGTCATAAGCAGCCTGCACTGCTTTAGCCAGTTCAATTGTATCGCTTAAGGCGTTATAAGCATTACCTGCGTGATGCGCATGATCAATACGGCCAGATTCAACCGTTAAGAAAAAGCCTTTTTCATTTTTAGCTAATACATCGATCGCTTTAGTTGTCATCGCAGATAATGATGGCTCACCCGCCACATCATTAGCTCGATCGGCTTCATACTGCATGTGAGATTCATTAAATAAAGCAAATACTTTGGTTGTATCATCGGCAATCGCATCAAATCCGGTTTGGTCTGTTACATAAACCCCTTGCGGATATTGTTGTTGCCATTCAGCAGTTAAATCACGGCCATCAGTGCGATCACCCTCAACTGAGCTTACAGCATCATTTGAGTTATAAGCTTCGTCTTTTGGTAAAAAGTGACGACGACCACCGCCCATAACCACGTCAATGCCATCAACATCTACACCCGCAAAACGAGCTTCTAAATTACTTTCAAAATTAACTAATTGAGAGGCAATATCTTCACAACCAGCGGTAACAGCTGTTTCTGACATATCAGAAACGTCTTCCCAGTTTCGGTCTGCTGATTTTGCATAAGTGGCCGCTGGGGTCGCATGAGTAATACGTGCAGTTGAAACTAAACCAGTAGCTAAACCTCTAATTTCAGCGAGTTCTGTGGCAGTAACTAATTCATTACCGGCAACAGTTGAGCAATCACCACGGACAATGTCTTCGTCTACCCCAATCACACCAACATCGGTTTTTACACCTGAAATCATCGCTGTCATCGTACCGGCAGAATCAGGGGTTTGTGCATCTACATTATAAGTTTTAACCTGTGCAGAGTACGGGAACATCTCAAAGCTTAAATAACCTTCTTCACCCGAGTTTCCGTCCAACTGACCTTTTAAAATACGTGCCGCAGTTAAAGTTGAAATCCCCATGCCATCACCAACAAATAAAATCACGTTTTTAGCTTTTGTTTTGATTTCTGTTTGTGAGCCTGCAACTTTGTCTGATAGCTTAGTTTGAGCGCTGGTATACCATTCACTTTGTGATTGAGCGTCTGGCAGTACACTGGCAAATGTATGAGCAGAAAGCGCAAGGGTTAACCCTATGGCTGACGCAACTTGTTTTATTTTCATAGTCCATTCCTGTTGTTGGCATTAAATTAAAAATGAGACACAATCTCATTTGTTTAAAAACTAACAGTCAGATATGACGATAAACCGAAAATTAAGTGACACTTTTATTGAAGAAAAATGAAAAAAGGGCATAACAGCTAAACCGTTATGCCCTTTTTCTAAAAATAAAAGCGTTATCAGGGTTATCTTAACAATTGCTTACGCTCAAACTCTCGAATACGCTCAACATAATGTTGTAACGTTTGGCGGGTTAATAAATTGCGCTGGCCGTCTAACACTTGCCCGTCAAATTCTGCGGCAATTTTTTTCGCGGCGTTATGCATCATATTAAAAGTCGCGGTGGAATCTGCGGCAACCGGCAAGCTTAAAAATAATGAAATCCCTTGAGTCGTAAATTGCTCAATATTATCAATATCAAACGTGCCCGGATTAAACATATTAGCTAAGCTGAATAATACTTCGCCCTCGCCAGATTCATCTTCATGGCGATGGAAAATATTATATTCACCAAACTTAAACCCTAAAGTTAATAAGGTTGGCAATAATACCGCACCAGACATCACCTGACCTTCGGCAGCGACTACATTTAAAATTAAAACTTCTTGTGGTTGAGCGCTGGTATTTTGTGCTTTAGAGTCTGATTCTGCAATGTCCGCGCTATTGTCTGATTCAGCCTGTTCCAATAAATCTGGCTGCTCCTCAAGCCCGGATTCGCGCTCTAATAATTGCTCAGAAATATCAACTTCTTCATCAGCCGCATTAAAAGATTCAATGCTTGAATCATCTTGCGGTAAATTCATTTGCAGTTGAGTGTCACCAAAATCAGGTTCAACTCTTTCTTTTTCAACCGGTTTATCAGTTTTAATCCGGTTGATTCCATCTTTTAACGAAAACTTTTTATTTGGATTAGATGAGTTGCTGTCAGCCTCAGTTTCAAGCTTTGCTGTTGCAGCAGTTGATGGCTCTGCACTGTCACGGCGACCAACAACCCGAGCTTTCGACACATATTCAACCTCATCTTCCGGTGCTGATTGTGGTTCATAATCAGGCTCGGCGGCCTTTTTATTTTTACGTACAGTATAAAAACCATGTACAACTAAAGCTATAATGGCAATTAAGCCTAACACCATAAAAACAATACGTAATTCTTCAGCCATTTTTTACCTATTTTTATTTGAGTTGTTTTATTTAACTAGCCCAGTTCAGCTAATTCAATTGCTTTATCTATATCTACCGCAACCATACGCGAAACACCCGGTTCTTGCATAGTCACGCCCACTAAATGAGTCGCCATTTCCATTGCGATTTTATTATGTGAGATAAAAATAAACTGCACAGATGATGACATTTCTTGCACCAAACGGCAAAACCTTCCCACATTCGCATCATCTAATGGTGCATCTACTTCATCCAGCATACAAAATGGTGCCGGATTCAGCCGGAAAATTGCAAAGACCAATGATAATGCGGTTAGCGCTTTTTCTCCACCGGAAAGTAAGTGAATTGTACTATTTCGTTTACCCGGAGGTCGAGCCATTATTGTGACGCCGGTTTCCAATAAATCATCATCGGTTAATTCAAGCCAAGCTGCCCCACCGCCAAATACTTTAGGAAATAGCTGCTGCAAGTCTTGGTTAACCGCTTCAAATGTATCACGAAAACGTGATTTAGTTTCCCGATCAATTTTACGGATCGCATCTTCCAAAGTCGTTAACGCAGAAATTAAATCCTGATGCTGAGCATCTAAATAATGTTTACGCTCAGCTTGATGCTCATATTCTTCAATGGCAGCTAAATTAATAGCCCCTAAGCGATTAATTGCTTGTGTGGTTTTATCTAACTCTTGCTGCCACAGGGTTTCTTCGGCATTTTCATCCAGCGTTTCGAGTACCTGTTTTAAACTGGTATTTAAATCGTTTAACACCTCTAAAACAGAGCGAGCTCTTACTCTAAAGCCTTCCTGTTCCAGCTGTAAACGGTTAATTTCATCTTTTAGATTTTGCTGCTTTGAAAACAAACCATGCTGGCCTTTTTCAATCTCTGCCAGTAATAACTCAACCTCGGCCAGTTTGTCGGCAAATTCAGTTTTTTGTAACTCAGCTTGTGCTTTTTGTTCAATTAATAACTGTGCGTTTTGTTGCTCAGTTTCTAGCGGCATTTCAATTTCGACAAGCTTTTCTGCAATTTCTTCCTGATCTTGGATGATTTCAGTTAACTTTTGCTGATAATTATCTTGTTTTACCTGATGTGTTTGAATTTGATGCCTTGCCTGCTCTAGTTTAAGTTTGCTTTGATATTCAAGCTGTTGCTGGTTTTCTCGCTGCTTTTGTAAGTCTGACAATTTGTGTTGTGCAGCTTGTTTATTGGTTTCATTGGCTTGATGATTATCTTCAAATTCAGCTAGTTTTTGGCTGGTTAACTCAATTTCTGCTTCTAAATCCAGCAGTTTTTCGCTATCCATTTCAATTGAAACTTCAATATTTTCAATATCCTGTTCAAGTTGAATTTGCTGCTCCTGCTGGTAATTTATTTTATTTTTTTCACTGTCATAACGGCTCTGTAAACTAAATAAAGCCTGTTGAGTTTGCTGTAAATTTTGATTTTTCTCGGCTAAGGTTTGCTCTAATTGCTGAGTATTTTGTTGGTTTAATTCAAGCGCTTGTTCTAAATCGTCAATTTGCTGCTGCAAAACATTTGTCGCCTGATAAAGCTGCTCTAACTCTTGTTTAAGTGCAAAAATATTATCCTGCTCTTGCGCTGAAAAAACCTGCCAACCGCGCCCGTACCAGTTACCTTTAGGATTGATAACAGAGCTAAATTGCGTTTGTTCTGCTGAGTTAATTAATTCGGCAACTTGGTTATAGGATTGCTCGTCATCCACCGCCGCAATATGGGCCAGCATAGTTTTAATCGCCTTTGGCGCATTTATCTTTTCCGCTAAACTTGCATGTTGGGATGCATCAGTTAATTCAAAACTTTTACTTGCCAAGTTTAAAGCATCATCTTGCGAAACAAGATATAAAGTTTGTGGCGGTGCTTGCTCGGCTAATAAAGGTAAACTGTGTTCAGTTAACAGCGCTTTTTGCCAATTGCCTAATACCGTTTCTAGTGCTAATTCCCAGTTTGGTTCTACTTCTATTTTTTGAAATAACTCGTCTGGCTGCAAAATATTATGCTGATTTAGCCATTGATTAATTTCACCATGATTTTGTTTGGTTTGTTTAGTAATCAATAAATTTAATGAGGCAATTTGACCATCGAGTTTTTGTAACTCACCGGTTAATTGTTGCAGTTGTCGCTGTTTTGTTCTGCCATTAGACAAATCAGTCTGTAGTTGATCTTGCGTCTGTGTAATTTGTTCCTGTATTGCTTCGAAGCGAGCTTGCGCAATACTCTTTTCTTCTGAAATTTGTTCAAGGTGACCACTTTGCTGTTGTTGCGTTAAATTTGTAAACCTGCTTTTACTGACATCTAAACGCTGTTTTTCGCTTATCAACTTTTGCTCAATTGCCTGATACGATTGCTGCTGGCTGCTGAGTTGGGTTTGTACCTGATAAAAATGTTTAGACTGCTCAGACCAAAGTTGATTTGCCTGATTATAAGTTTGCTCAGCTAAAATAATATTATGCTCAAGCTCTGCTAATGTTTGATGACAAAACTCTAACTCAGGCTCAAGTTCCACTAATGCTTGCTGGCTTTGCGCTAAGTTTAATTCCCCTAGCCTAATTTCATCCTGAAGCTGATTCAGCTCTGATACATTTTTATTTTGTTGTTGAATTAACTGAGTTTTTTGCGCTTTTAAATGCACCAAATTTTGCTCTGCCCGGCTGATTTCCTGAGCATGTTTAAATAAGGTTTGGGTGATATCTTCAACTTTTTGCCTTGCCTGAAACTGCTCAATTTTAAGTTGATTTAACCGGTTTTCATCACCGCGCTGACTCGACATTAATTGTTCTAATTCAAGTTCAAGTTGATTAATTTTGCCATTGAGTTGATCGGCTTGAGCACTTAATCGTTGCCACTTTAAAACATTCAGCTCAGCTTTGTATTGGCGTTCTTTTTGTTTTAAATCTTTATAGCGCTTTGCCGCAGCGGCCTGACGTTGTAATTTTTCAAGCTGCTGTTGTAGCTCGCTAATTACATCTTCTAGTCTTTCAAGGTTTTCTCGGGTATGACGAATTCGATTTTCTGTTTCTCGTCGTCTCTCTTTATATTTTGAAATACCGGCAGCTTCTTCAATAAACAGCCTTAAATCCTGAGGTTTGGATTCAATGAGCCGAGAGATCATGCCTTGCTCAATAATAGAATATGACCTAGGCCCCAAACCCGTGCCTAAAAATAAATCCGTAATATCTTTTTTACGACATTTATTGCCGTTTAAATAATATTGAGCGGTCGGATCTCGATTAACACTGCGTTTAACCGCAATTTCATTATATTTGGCATATTCGCCATCTAAACGACCTGAGCTATTATCAAAAATAAGTTCAATACTGGCTTGAGAAACGGGTTTGCGAGCGCTGGAGCCGTTAAAAATAACGTCAGTCATGGCATCGCCACGCAAATTTTTGGCCGAGCTTTCGCCCAGCACCCAGCGAACCGCATCAATAATATTAGATTTACCGCATCCATTTGGTCCAACAATAGCCGTCATCTGAGCAGGAAAAGGCACTGTAGTTGGATCAACAAAAGATTTAAAGCCAGCCAGTTTTATTTGTTTTAATCGCATTGGCGGTTAGTTAGGTTCACTGAGTATTAAAATAAAAGCAGAACATACCAAAAGCTTAGCCAATACACAATTTAGATATAAAAACTCATCAACTACTATTTCTAATTCATCTTGAATCACAGATTTGATAAATCACAAAGCGGCTTAAACGCTCTAAAATTTTATGGAAACAACATTAGCGGTTAATTTAACCATTTTGGCAAAAATCATAATCCACCACGGCTTTATCCGTCATCACACTAACTCAATTAAGGTTTGGGGTTTAAGCCTTAATTAAGGTACATTTAGCTTTATTTACCACGATTATAAAACTGAACTTTTAGTTGGTTTTTTCGTTCCAATGATCTGAATATAAAAAGGATAATTATGAGCTCAGGTGTGCAGTGCTTCTTTGATGGCTTTTCATTAATTAATAAAAAAGGGATCCGGCGTTTTGTTTATATCCCCATTTTAATTAACTTGGTGTTATTTGGATTAACGTTTTGGTGGCTGCTAGGCCAAACAGATCTGATTTCACAATGGGTTATCGGCTGGGTACCTGACTGGTTGTCATGGTTAACCGTATTAATTTTACCTGTGATGATTGTTGGTTTTTTTGTGCTATTTATTTTTTTATTTACCAGCATTTCAAACTTTATCGCTGCGCCATTTCACGGTTTACTCGCGAGTAAAGTTGAGATGATGTTATCACCGCAACTGGCGCAGCAAGCAGACAGTGAATTTAAACTCACTCAAGAAATTGGCCGTACATTAAAGCGCGAATGGCAAAAACTGGCTTATTACCTACCACGGGCATTAGGCTATTTTATTTTGTTTTTATTTTTACCGGTTGGCGGGCAAATTATCTGGTTTTTATTTATTGCTTGGATGATGGCGATTCAATATCTGGACTTTCCGTTTGATAATCACCAAGTCTCTTTTAGCCAAATGCGGGATCAACTTTGGCGAAAAAAATCATCCAGCTTTAGTTTTGGGATAATAGTGAGTTTGTTTTCAATGATCCCGATTATAAATTTAATTGTGATGCCGGTTGCTGTATGCGGTGCAACTAAACTTTGGGTTGAAAAAATGCATCAAGGCATTAAATGATTAGAGCTAAATTAATATAAATAGCGATAATCAGCTGGAGATAAAAGCCATTTAGGCAAGGCAAGTTGGCACAGGCATAGTGGTTCTCGATAACTGCTCCTGCGTTATACTACCTCCCGCATCCATGCGGTCGTACGTCAAGCCAACTTAACGCAGAATAAATGGCTTTTAACCCAGCCTTTCAGGAGCCTCACAGACAGCCCACTTCTGTGTTGTATCATTTTGAAAGGTACCTACATTCCTGCAATGATACGCCTTGAATTGAACTGTCTGTGATGGCTCTGATACTCGCAATTTATATTGATTTAGCTCTAGCAAAGATAAAATACTGATTTATTGCTGTTTTTATTAGAAATGACTCAATAAAGCGCAATAAATCAAATTATTTTGTGGATTTGACAAAAAACGATTTACTTTTTAATCATTTTGTCATATTCATTTGTTCTACTGCTTTGAAATGTTTAGAACATTTTATTTTATTAATTTATAAAGACTTATTTAAAGAAACAAAAGGAGCATTTTTATGCGAAGAAAACTAAATGCTGCCGGTGCTGGCAGACGTAAAACCATGTTGAAAAAAATCCATACTAAAGTCATTAACCGCAGAAAATATTTTGCCAATATGCAAATGGAAGATACTGCGCTGTAAGCTTATCTTCCCCCCCTTTCTTTCATCCCCGATTAAACCGCGCTAAAAAACTCACGTTAAAACTTAATTTTCACGCTCCACTGTTTAATTATTCTTTATCCGTTTGCTCATCTGAATCGTTTAATACTTTAGCCAATTCTGCTTTTTGCTGTTGCTTTATCGTATCCCAACAACCACCATTTTCAATGGTATCCAAACGTTGCTGGTACTTAACTAAACAGCGGTTAATAACATTAACTAAGCTTGCCTGATTTTGTTTTTCTAATTGCCCAATTAAATTTAAATAATTCCATAATACATCGGCTAATTCATCTTCCAAATATGCTCGTCTTGCCATTTTTAGTTCATCAGCAACTTCAATTACCTCGTTTTGTAAACCGGACAGATAAGTTTCAACCCCCTGATACCAAGGGTTTTGCTTATCAAATTCAACTTTGCGTTCGATGAGTTTTATTAATTGCAAAAAAGTTTCTGCCTGCTGCATTAACTATCCTTATTTTGCGCTAATTGTATTTGCTCTGCCTGTAATTTTTGAGCCTGCTTGTGGGCTTTTATTTCTGCGCGGCGGCGTTTAAAAAAATCAGAAATTTGACTACTGGCTTGTTCAGCCAAAATGCCAGAGGTGAGTTCGAGCTGATGGTTTAATTTATCGTTTTCAACTAAGTTAAAAACGCTGCCACAAGCGCCGGTTTTTAAATCATGCGCAGCAAATACTAAACGTTTAATTCGGCTGTGTACCAATAATCCGGCACACATGGGGCAAGGTTCAAGCGAAACATATAAAGTACAGTCAACCAAACGGTAATTTTGTAATACTTCACCAGCCTTTCTGACGGCCAAGACTTCGGCATGGGCTGAGGCATCATGCAACTGGATAGATTGATTATACCCGCTGGCAATCAGTTGATTATCTTTAACCACAATGGCCGCTACCGGAATTTCGCCTTCTGCCTCCGCTTGTTTGGCTAGTTCAATGGTTTTAGCCATCCAATATTCATCGGTTAATTGCATTGTTATTTGCTGCTACCACACGAGCGTCTAACCACTAAAGTGGCTGGTGTTAAGCTAGGTTTTACTTCTAAGTTGTGAATTAAATTCACCACAGCTTCAACTAACATTTCACCGGCTAAACGAGTATTTTGCTGAATGGTTGTTAAAGGTGGATTCGTAAATGAGGCAATTGGAATATCATCAAATCCAACAAAAGCAACATCATTTGGAATATGTAAACCTGCGTCTAATACTTCGCGCATACCACCAATTGCAATTAAATCAGATGCACAAATTACCGCATCAAACTGAGCACCAGTTGCCAATAATTTTTTAGCGGCTTCGCCACCAGAGGTTTCGGTTGAAATAGCATCAACTTGCCATTCAGGATGAATCTCTAAACCAGCTTCTTTTAATGCCTGACAATGCCCTTGATATCTTGACCAAAACTCAGGACAGTGATCCGATGCACCGCCTAAAAAAGCAAAATGCTTACGGCCTAAATCAATTAAATGTTTGGTTGCTAAATAGCCGCCTTCAAAATTGTCACAGCCAAATGAGATGCCAGGTTGATTCTCTGCAACTGCGCCGTAACGAACAAAGTGAGTTCCCTGCTCATCAAGCTTAATTAACTTTTCTTCGTAATCTATGTAGTCGCCATAACCTAGCAAAATAATGCCATCCGCTTTTGAAGCATCTTCATAATCGGCATGCCAGTCGTCACTGAGTTGTTGAAATGAAATTAATAAATCATAGCCTTTTTTAGCCGCGGCGCGGGTGATACTGCCAAGCATAGATAAAAAGAATGGATTGATGAGCGAATCATCCATAGTAGGATCTTCAAACAATAATAAAGCTAAAGTGCCAGTATGCTGAGAACGTAAATTACTGGCATTTTTATCAACTTTATAATTAAGCTCTTTCGCAATAGCATGGACTTTTTTACGGGTTTCTTCATTAACTAACGGGCTGTTTCTGAGCGCTCTGGATACAGTAGACTGAGAAACACCCGCTTTGTATGCAATATCAAAAGAAGTGGCTTTATACTTCATATTTTCACCTCAAAGGCTAATCAACCTGAGCTTAAACTCAGCACATTTAGTTAACTCTGTAATTGAGCAATCATTCAGTTAACTATATTTGCGAATATTTTATCAGTTAAAATATCCGCCAGAGGTTCATTATCCTTATGGTTTATTTAGCTTTTTTTACCAGCCAAGATAAACATCAGAAAAGTCTGTATACATCATCCGTGGGTTGCTCAGCTTTATACCTGCGTAGCTTCAAGCTGCACAGGTATATTTAATCTCACAAAATCAGTCGCTAAGCTGGATATAAATATCACTGAATTTACAATGATTGAGTATAAAAATACCACAAAATGACAACAAAACAATAACTTAAACTAAGTTTAAATGATTAAACCTCTATTCCGGCCTGTAACATTAATTGCACTTGTGATTTTCCGCGAAAATGATTTACATCAAGCTGAAATGCCGCGTGAATCTGAGTGTTTTTACCAACTGTCCAAAATTTAGGATTGTAATTAAACCAGATAGCATCCACTGCTAACCCAGATTTATGAATTAAGACAAATTTAAGATGTTTGTCATGCAGCACTTTTTCTTGAGCGACCATAAAAATATCGTCAAACACAGGTGCTTCAAAACATTGTCCCCAAGGCATCGCTTTTTTCAGTAAATCTGCAACATCGACCGTTAATTCATCTACACTTAATTCCCCATCCGACAAAATAGAGTTAGTTAATAAATGCGGTTGAATTAATGAGTTAACGACTTTTTCAAAGGCTTGTTTAAAGTCATTATAATCGGCTTTGTTAATTGATAAGCCTGCCGCCATAGCATGGCCACCAAATTTAATGATTAATCCCGGATGTTGCGATTCAAGCGCTTCCAGCGCATCACGAATATGAAAACCCGGAATTGAGCGGCACGAACCTTTTAAAATATTGTCGTTATCTTCGGCAAAAATAACCACAGGACGATGAAAACGCTCTTTAATTCGTCCGGCTAAAATGCCGATAACGCCCTGATGCCAATCGTCCTGAAATAAACAAATTCCAGCCGGAATATCGTCCAGATGAATGGTATCCATGGTTTGCATCGCCTCAACCTGCATACTGGCTTCTATCGCGCGGCGCTCTTTGTTTAATTCATCCAAACGGCTAGCTAAATGTAATGCGTGGGTATAATCCGGTGCTAATAAACAGCTTATCCCTAAACTCATATCATCTAACCGACCAGCTGCATTTAAACGCGGCCCAACTGCAAAACCAAAATCGGATGATACTAATTGTTTATGATCTTTTTGGGCAACATCTAACAGCGCTTTAATTCCGGGTCTGCAATAACCCTGACGAATCCGGTTAATCCCTTGCTGCACTAAAATTCGGTTGGTTTCATCCAAAGGCACCACATCGGCAACAGTTCCCAATGCAACTAAGTCTAATAAATCTGCAAAGTTAGGTTCTTTTATTTGATACTGCTCAAAATAGCCTGTTTGTCGTAAATGGCTACGTAGCCCCAGCATTAAATAAAAAGCAACCCCTACACCGGCAATGGCTTTGCTTGGAAACGGGCAGTCTTTACGATTTGGGTTAATAATGGCATCGGCAGCTGGTAAAGTTTCGCCCGGCAAATGGTGATCGGTCACCACCACCTCAATGCCCAACGATTTGGCTCTGGCAACGCCAGCTACACAGGCAATGCCGTTATCTACGGTAATAATAAGCTCTGCGCCCATTTGCGCAGCCACATCAACCAAAGGCTCAGATAAACCATAACCGTAATCAAATCGGTTTGGCACTAAAAAGTCGATTTGCTGACAACCAAGTTGTTTTAACGCGCTATAAGTTAATGCCGTGCTGGTTGCGCCATCTGCATCAAAATCACCTACGATAATGATTTTTTTATGATGTGTAATTGCCTGCTCCAGCAAAACAACAGCTTTATCTATATCTGCCAGATTAGGTTTGGGTAATTGTTTAGCAGATAAATCTAAAGCGGCAGCATCCACTAAATTGCGCCTGAGCAATACTCGGCGTAACAGTGGATGTATGTGCGAGGGTAAGTTGTCTGCTAATTCGGTTTGTCGCCGAACTATCTGCATTTTAACTACCTTGTAAAACTTTAAGCATATCCGCAGGCGGGCGATAACCCGGTACTAATAACCCGTTATCTAATACAACAGCCGGTGTCCCTGTAACGCCCATTTGGCCACCCAGTTTATATTGCTCCGCCACTGTGTTTTCACAGGTTTTAGCAACTATTTTATTATTCATTTTAGCATCGGTTAATGCTTGTTTAGTGTCGTTAGCACACCAAACACTAACCATATCGTTATACGATTTACTGGCTAATCCGCCACGAGGAAACGCTAAATATCTAACGGTAATTCCTAAATCGTTATAACCTTCAATTTCGTTATGCATTTTGCGGCAGTAACCACAAGTAATATCGGTAAAAACGTTAATTGCGTATTTTTCATTTTTGGCTTTATAAACAATAGCGTCATCTTTAAAGTCAGCAATCGCCCCCGATCTCACTTTAGTCATTTCGGCTTCGGTTTCGTTTTTAATGCCGTCTTTTAAGTTAAATAAATTGCCGTGAAATAAAAATTTAGCATCGTCAGATACATAAAATAACCCACGATCAGTCACCACGGTTGCAAATCCAGCAACTGGTGATGGATTAATGCTTTGCACACTTAACCCTAATTGACTTTGTACAGTTTGTTTAATCGCAGCTTGATCGGCTTTTGCCATAACCGCAGATGAAAATGCAATAGCTGCGGCAGACATTGCAATAAAAGATTTTTTAAACATAGACAACTCTATAATTTTTATAAATGAATATTTAACAAGGCACTGATATACCCTAAGGTAAATAACCTGAGCTACAGGTTAAATAATATGACCCTGAATTTACGCTAAAAGTTACAGTTTAATTTGTGGTTTTGCAATCTTGGCAAGCCGCTTAATTTAAACTAGAGTACAAAAATCCCATTTTCCCTTATATATCAGAGATATTTATGTTTGAGCAAGATATTGAAAAACTGCAAAAATATTATGATTTAGTCATCGAATATTTAGTCACTTACAGCTTCCAGTTAGTTGGCGCTTTAATTATTTTTATTTTATTTTTATGGCTAGCGGCTAAATTTTCTAACTGGTTTAAAGGCTTTTTATTAACTAAAAGAGTCGATATTACGCTCAGCCAATTTTTAGCCAATATTTTAAAAGTGGCTGTATTAGCCATTGGTATTGTCATTGCGCTAGGTAAAATTGGGATTAGCATTACCCCACTGGTTGCCGCAATTGGTGCGATTTCATTAGGCGCTGGTTTAGCGCTGCAAGGTATGCTGTCTAATTATGGCGCAGGTTTAGCTATAATTTTAACCCGCCCATTTAAAGTAGGTAATACCATAACCATTCAAAATGTCACAGGTGTCGTTAAAGAGGTACGTTTACCAAACACGGTATTAGTAAACGAAGAAGAAGAAGATATTATTATTCCTAACAAGTATTTAATTGGCGATATTTTACATAACTCTTATGAAAACAAACTGGTCGATATGTCTATTGGAATTAGTTACGACTCTGATCCAAAACTGGCGATAGCAACTATCAACCATGTGTTAGCTGGCTTTGATTGGGTTGATTCGTCTAAACCAGCACAAATCGGGATTGACGAATTTGGCGACAGTGCTATCAACATTGGTGTGCGTTATTGGGTACCGACAACTCGTTTTTTTGAATTAAAGTATCAGGCTAATCTGGCTATTTTTGAGCAACTTAAAGCCAACGGAATTAAAATTCCATTCCCGCAACGCGAGGTTCGTTTATTGCAGTAAAACCATAAACTAGCACCATAAAATGCAGTTTTATGAAATTAAAACTGCATTTTCCCTGTCTGATAAATCATGTATTGAAATTGGATATGCATAATGAGAATTGTAAAATCGAATCGCAGTCAATTTAAAGATCACCAGATTACAGATGAAACTGTTTTTAATAACAAAAGACATTTTTTAAAAAAGCTTGGTTTAGTGAGCACAGGGGCTTTATTAACCACCCCTAGCCAAGCAGGTTTATTTGACTGGCTAAAAGACGACGAAGCACAACCGGCTAAACCACCAGCTCCCCTTAAACAATTAAGCTATCAACCAGTTAAACAGTCGCAAAAAGATCAACTGGAACTGACTCCACAAGATAAAGTCACCAGTTATAATAATTTTTATGAGTTTGGCACAGCTAAACAAGACCCGAGCGAACATGCTCATCAATTAACGGTTGATCCTTGGCAATTAACAGTCTCCGGTATGGTGGAAACACCAATCACCTTAAATTATGACGATTTATTTAGCTCGTTTGCACTGGAAGAAAGAGTTTATCGCCTGCGCTGTGTTGAGGCTTGGTCTATGGTGATCCCTTGGGTTGGCTTTTCTCTGGCTGATTTATTAAAAAAAGCTGGGGTAAAAAGTGATGCAAAATACGTTGCGTTTGAAACCCTGTATCGTCCAAATGAAATGCGCGGACAAAAAAGCCGGTTTATCGGCGGCTCTATTCCCTACCCTTATACCGAAGGGTTAAGAATTGACGAAGCCATGCACCCGCTCACGTTATTAGCGATTGGTTTATATGGCAAAAGTTTACCTAATCAAAATGGTGCGCCTGTTAGATTAGTAGTCCCTTGGAAATACGGCTTTAAAAGTATTAAAAGCATTACCAGTATTAAATTAACTAACCGACAACCAAAAACGACATGGAATATATCAGCGCCAGACGAATATGGTTTTTATGCTAATGTGAACCCAAATGTTGATCATCCAAGGTGGAGTCAGGCCAGTGAGCGCATCATTACCTCAGGCGGGTTATTTGATCAGCAAAGAGTGAAAACCTTGCCTTTTAATGGCTATGCCGATCAAGTTGCCGCTTTATATAAAGGCATGGATTTAAGCAAATATTACTAATGAAAATTCAGACTAAAGTTTTACTGAGTAAAATTCTTATTCATTTTTTTGCATTAAGCCCGCTGCTATTAAATTATTTTTGGTCGATAACCGATCAAAATGGGGCTGATCCCGTTAAAGCGATTATTCATTTTACCGGAATTGGCGCGCTCAATTTGCTGTTAATCACGTTATTAATTTCACCCTGCGCCAAATTTTTAAAACAAGGCTGGTTAATGCAATTAAGGCGTTTAATTGGGCTTTACAGCTTTTTTTATGCACTTTGCCACGTAATTAACTTTTGGTTATTTGAATTAAATTTTCAGATAAGTTTATTTTTACAGGAGTTAATTAAGCGCCCTTATATTTGGCTTGGGATGGCTGCATTCACTATTTTGCTATTACTGGCGGTTACTTCAATTAATTATTTAAGACGCAAATTAGGCCAAAACTGGCAACGGCTGCATTATTGGATTTACCCAGCTAGTTTGCTAATTTGGATACACTTTTATTGGTCGCGTAAAGCGGATTTAACTGAACCTTTTATTTATTTAGCGCTCATTATTATCTTGTTGGCATGTCGGCCTAAAAAATTAAAAAACTGGCTTTTATTTAAATAACCTCAGGTTAAATAATGACAATTATTTGCTCAAATTAGCTAAAGTTTTAGCTGGCAAATCCGATAGCTTAATCAAGTCAGGACGCTTCGGGTTTGTCATTATGAGTCATTTATTTACGCAGTTAAAACAACTTAAATTAACCACTACTTTATTAATCAACTCTGCCTTTATTTTAGTCTGTAGTCAGTTAAGTGGTTGTAATCAGGCTTCTGCTTACCAGTTAAATGATAATAATCAAACAGCTCAACAAGCTATTCCAAAAACCGTTGTGCAAAATGTACAGCGTACCTTTCAAGCTAAGTTTGTTTATGGTGACTGGCGATTCTCTGAAACCCGAGTCATAAAAAACAGTATTAATGCTTTTATTCAAATACCGGATAAATTGAATATGAGTAAAGAGCAGCAACAAAATTATATTAGCCAAATGATCTGCCCGGCTAAACATAACAGTGATTTTTGGCAACAAGTTGCCCCACATGAGTTATGGGTACATTTATACACCCACGACAAACGTTATTCGGTGTATTCTAAATGTGATAATCCGTATGCTTAATTCGTGCCCAAACTCAATTCGCTTGGGCTAATTTGGTTTTAATAAAATCACTGTGGCCTAAGCCGATTAACTCACAAATACGGCGAATAATATGCTCTTCATGCGGATCTAAGTTGCCATCGGCATAAGCAATTTGCCATAAACCCTCAATTAATTGCACCCGCTTATCGTACTCCATTGCTTTCACCACATGGGTAAACTGAAATAGATCACTGGCTTGCTTAACCTGATTTTTAGCAGTTTCAGCTAACTCGTTTAGCTCACTGTCTGACATTTCAAAACTCAGTTTTAAACGGGCAATAAAGGTATGCCATTCTTTTTCATCAAACTCATTGTCAGCAAAAATTACTTCGGCCAATAAACAAGCTATTGCTAACTCGTCTGTTACTGGATTTTCTGGTGAATGGGATTTCAGATTTTTTTCAAAAAACTGGCGAATTCCTGATAACATAACTTTATCTCTTATTTTTATGACTGAGTTTATGACTAATAAAACTGTGCTGATCACAGGCTGTTCATCCGGCATTGGCTTTTATTGCGCCAAAACCTTGCATCAAGCAGGTTATCAAGTTTTAGCAACCGTGCGAAACCCGAATGATGTTAACAAGTTAACAGACTTAGGGATTTTGTGCCATCCCCTTGATTTAGCCGATCCAAGCAGTGTAGAAACTGGATTTAACTGGGCAGTTGCACAAGCCGATAATCATCAGATAGATGTATTATTTAATAATGGTGCTTATGCCCTGCCCGGTGCACTTGAAGACATTAGCCGCGATATGTTGCAAACCCAGTTTCAAACCAATGTATTTGGCTGGCATCAACTCACCCAACTTTGCATAGCCCACATGCTGCCGTTTAATTCGGGTCGAATTATTCAAAATAGTTCCGTTTTAGGCTTTGTTGCGATGCGCTTTCGAGGCCCTTATAATGCATCCAAATTTGCGATTGAAGGACTGACGGATACGCTCAGACTTGAGCTAGCCGACACCCAAATTCAAATTAGTTTAATCGAACCTGGGCCTATTTTGTCTCGATTCAGAGCTAATGCTTTAGCTCAGTTTGAGCAAAATATTAATCTGAATAACAGCCGGTTTAAGCATACTTATCAAAATATGTTATCCCGATTAAAAAAGGAAGGTCCGGGCATGCGTTTTACCCTTGGCCCAGAAGCAGTATACGATAAACTCATTCATGCAATTGAAGCTAAACGGGCAAAACCCAGATATTATGTAACATTTCCAACCCATTTAATGGGCGTATTAAAACGTATTTTGCCAACCTCGTGGCTGGATGCGTTATTAAAAAGATCTTAAGGTAATAAAAGTGGCAAGAAGTAAGTCAGTAAAATCAAAAGGTTCAACCGGATTAAACAAAAAAAACTCTGAAGCCTTTCTCGAAAAATTTAGCCAGCATCCAGACACGCAACAAACTGGCTCAGGTTTATTATATAAAATAATTGAGCAAGCCGACGGCGCTTTAGCAACCGAGTTTGATACCGTTGTGATAAACCAGCGTATTCGCCTCGCCGATGGCAGTGTAATTGCCGACAGCTACAAAGCTGGATTACCGGAAGAATTTGCCTTAGCAGAGGCAATAGAAGGCTTACGCGAAGGTATTTTATTAATGCCAGTCGGTTCAAGATACGAATTTGTCATCCCACCAGAATTAGCTTGGGGCAAAAAAGGCAATAGCGGCAAAATCGGTCCAAATGCCGTATTACATTTTGATGTGCGTTTAATCAGAACAGAATAACTTTTTGAAAATTAATCCGCTGAGTTTATAAAATAAGCGCTTAAAGGCAGAATATAACAAGCAAGTTAGCTTCTGCCTTTTAAATAACCATTCTGGATAAGTAACTAACCGACTTATTTCGGTAAAACTATATCAGCGCTAAACTAATTTGACTGGCATATAATACTGCGACATAACGTAAAAATTTACCAATCCCCACCAACAATATAAAAGGTAAAATATGCACACGCATAATACCGGCTATCAAGGTTAATACATCGCCGCCGAGTGGCAGCCAAGCAAATAATAAAGTCCAAACACCATACTTGCCAAACCAGTTTTGCGCTTTTTCAATTTGAGCATCTTTAAAATAAAACCATTTTTTATGCTTAAATTTTAATAAATAGCGGCCTATGTACCAGTTAATGACTGAACCGAGTGTATTACCGGCGGTAGCGACTAATACCAATAACCACGCAGGTTCTCCCTGTTTTATCAGCGCGAATAAGATAAATTCGGAATAAAACGGCAAAATGGTTGCCGCCAGTAGTGAAGATGAAAATAAAACTAAATAAGACAAGGTAAACCCTTATGAAGTTGGCTTGGTTAAGTTGACTTAGTTAAACTGTGCTTAACCAGCCAGTTAAATAATCGACGCTGCGATTTTAAATATAATAAATATTCGGGATGCCACTGCACCCCAATAATATTTTTTTGCTGATGTTCTATCGCTTGGGTAAAACCATCTAAATCCTGTCCGGTTTGATTAAAGCCCTCGCCTATTTTGTTAACTGCCTGATGATGTAAACTGTTCACTTTAATCTGGTTGGTATTAAAAAGCTGAGCCAGTTTACTAGCCGTTGTGAGTTGCACTTGCTTTTTTGGCAACAGTTGATTTTTATTTGAGGTAAGCTTGCGCTGCGATTTAATATCTGAGAATAAACTACCGCCAGCCATCACATTAATCAGCTGATAACCGCGGCAAATCCCCAACATCGGCAGGTTATGCTTAAATGCATATAAAATAGCCGAAGATTCAAGCTGGTCCCGTGCTTCATCGTAATAAATATCCGGATCAACCTCTTCACCATATAATTCAGGGTGAATATCATCGCCGCCGCTAATCACAATTGCGTCTAACTGCTCAAGTGGATACTGGTGCACAATGCTTATCCGCTTTGGTTTAGCACCCGCTAAGATAAGCCCTAATTTAATACACCACCAAGACGGCGAAAACCATTTGTGATTTCCGGTTACGCCGACAATAGGTTTTGTCTGATCTGATCTAATGTGTCGTGCCATGACGGTGTTTTTATTTGTACTAATGAGTCTGAATCCTGCCAGAGTTGAATCATTTCAGTTAATAATTCTGGGTGATGTGCCAAGTATTCAACCACACACCAAATATTCCAACTATTTGCTAAAGACCATTGTGTTTGATCTATTTCACAATTGGGTAAACGGTAATGAAAAGTCGGCCTAGTATTAACTAAATTATCTTTAATTTCTTGATTTATCTTATCTTTATCTAAAAACTTAAATAAAGGTAATAAATCTAATGCACGGTTTCGAGTCGGGTTAAACTGTAAATAATCACTAATAAGCTGATCGATACTCACTTGATCCGTGTAGTTAAATACCGTTTTTATATAATCATCCGGATATAAATCTATATACGGCGTCACTCGTCTGATTGGGTCAACCTGATGTGCTTTAACCAGCCAGTCTTGAGCAATACAAAAAGCTTTAATATAAGCGGCAATCGTGGGGGCAGATAAATCCGGTAACTCTGGATTGATATGAACGCCAAAAGCATAAAAAACTGATTCTTCTGTGCCAAGCGCCCCAGCATCGGATAATGCATTCACAACCGGCTCAAGCTGGTATAAATTTTCAATTTCAATCGGCGGACAAACAATTTCAACCGGCACAACCTGACTGGCAATTTTAGTTAACCAGTGAGTAAACTTATCATCTTCTTTATCTTGGCCATATTCCTGTGCGCGTTCAGCTGCCGTTGTTTTTGCAAATTGCCAGTCTAATTCAACTTTAAATTTACCTAACGTTGGGCTAATCACTAAACATTCAGCTTGAGATTTTGGCTCTAACTCGGCATTTAATTGCGCTTTTAAAATATCGACCACCTGCGCAATTTGTAAACCAGCAAACTCAAGCTCATAACCAACTTTGCGTTTTTGGTTGTCTTGATTATTTAAATGTTCGGGTAAAATAAACTTAGATAACGTATTTTGCATTATCTCCCTCCTACTTATTTTTATACGACTATTTGTGTGGGCTATTTTTCTAGTTTGTGCGTGTCACAATTCGGGTTAATGTAGTCCAGCCCATGCATTCGGCAGTCACTAAAGCGACGGTTAATAAAGGTACGGCTAAAATTGCCCCTGCAGCGCCCCATAACCATCCCCAAAAAATAACCGATACAAATACAATTATCGGGTTTATTCTTAAACGCATGCTATGCACAAGCGGATCAACAATAAAACCAAATA
Organism: Catenovulum sp. 2E275; assembly: GCF_025515275.1. Lineage (GTDB taxonomy): Bacteria > Pseudomonadota > Gammaproteobacteria > Enterobacterales > Alteromonadaceae > Catenovulum. The sequence goes on along the minus strand of NZ_JAOPFU010000020.1, from coordinate 2,732 downwards.
TGGTAGATAACCCCATAAAAATGCCCAGTGGCATAAAGGTTTCGAGTAAAGTATCAAAATGAGTCATTGAAACTAACACCAGCAAAATTGCAATTAAACCAATGCCAACATAAGGGACAAATCTTAAAAAAGTGACCAACACTAACCATGTCCAAGCCAGCGGAACATCCAAATACCAAAAAACTAAACTGGTTAAACAACCCAAGGTTAAGTTAACTAAAAACGCAGCCCCTAAATATTGCCCCACTTCGCGCCGTAAGCGCTGGAATAGCATAATATAACGTTTGCGCTTTTTAGGCTGACTAGATAACCGCACCAAATTAAGCACCAGTTCATTACCGCTAATTAATAAAAACAGAGTCAGCGCAAAAATTAATAAGGTTTGGCTTAGCCCTTTTTGTAAGCTGGCTAATAAACCAGACGACCAGCTTTCTTGCTGAATAACTACCTGAGTTTGTTGCTCGGACTCTTCCTCTATGCCGATTTTTTTAACCGCGTCATTTACTTTTTTAGAGGTTTCCTGAAGCTTATCTATGGTTTGCTGAATTTCTTCGTCTGTGCTGAGTCTTTGCTCTATTTTTTCTGGTGCAGCCGACATCCATTTAGCAACACCCGGCGTCACCAGCCAAATTGCGCCAACTAATACCGCACAACTCACCAACAACATGGTAAAACTAGCTAAAACCGACGGAATTTTAAGTCGCATTAAAAAGCGCACTGCGGGTGATAAAATAAGGCTTAATAAAAAGGCTAAAATAATCGGTAAAATAAAATCTTTAGCGAGTGATAAACAAACAATCGCTAATACAGTGATTAAAAATGGATAACCCCAAATTTTAACGTTTTTTCGGGATTGCGTGGCAAGGTTAGACAATGTAAAGCTCCTTGATTATTATTGTTATCGCTTCCATACCGCTAAATAAGCTGTATTTTTGGACGCTTTATTTAACCATAAGGTTTAATTATCAAAAAACAAGGGAACTAAAGCTGATTCAGCGTAAATATAACAACTGGCTAAACAAATGTATTAAAAATAATAGCTAACCAGTTGCTAAAATTATTATATTTAATCAATAAAAATTGACCGTGCGGCATTATATTCGTGAATAAAATCATCTTCTGATAAATAATCTTCATCTGGGATAATACCTTTTTCAACATACCGACCCAAAAATGCGTCTTTAGTCTCTGTAATATACATAACTCCAGTATGAACAGCTGCAATTCGGACAAAGTCTATATATGAAATATTATCGGTTTCATACCTGCGATCATTCCAACGTTCTACTACGGTTATAAATTCTTGACTAAACCCCCAACTTCTCATGATAGAACCACCGACTCGACCAGATAAACGAGCAATAGCACCTTCAATAAAATCAGGGTTTGCAAACACTTCACTATGGCGTTCAGCTTCAGTTAAAATTGGTAAAACCCCAATATTATGTACCATAGCAGCTAAAGTAATGGTATCTAAATCTAAGTGGCTATGCTTATTTCGCTGTTTATATAGTTTCATTAAGGCCATAGAGGTTGCCGAAACGTCTACCGTATACAGCCAAACTTTATCTAAAAATGACTTAACCACATCATTATTAGACACAAACAACTGCTCCATTGCCAAAGCAGTCGCAATATTTTTAATATAACGTAAACCAATTCGAGTCACTGCTTGATGTAAAGTTTCTACTTTAACGGTTCGCCCTAAATAAGCGCTATTCGCAATTTTTAGCATGCGGGCAGATAAAGCCGGGTCATGCGAAATAACCTCAGCCATTGCATGTAAATTAATATCTGGATCTTCAGCTGCTTCCCTAACTTGCAATGCGATTTCGGGTAATGTAGGTAAAACCAGTGAGTCGTTTCTAATTTTTTCGGCTAAGATAGTTAACAGGGCATTTTCGGTAGACATAAAATTCCTTACATCATAGATGTAGCTAAAATCAGGATCTAAATTCAATTTAGTCTGCTCTTTAAATTTGGCAAGCCCAATACAGCATGAAGAAAGATTAAACGAGTTATTTAATCCGAATGAAAAAAATAATGAAACCAAACAATTAAATGTAAAGTTTGAAGCTAACTGTTTGATGAAATTTCATTTTATTTAAAATTAATCAATTTTGTAGTGTTTGACAAGTGTTAAATAAATTTTAACAAAAAATAGAAGCCGCGGTATAAGCCGAACCATTGAAGCTAGAATCTCTTATGTGTTTCTGCACTTTCTAGCAGAAATTCACTAATTTCTTTACGTAGCTCTAGGTTGCTACACGTACGAGCATTTTCATCTGCCCTACTTGCCCATGTTATCGCTTCACTTTTATTACCTGCTTCCAAGAAGCGCTCCGCAACTGCAAATTGGGAAGAAGCCACATATTCGCTTAAATTTAAGTTTGTTGCGACCTCTATTGCAATTAAATAGATATTTAAAGCTTGTTCGATATTTCGTGTGTAATCCGCAAGGGCTTCCCATTGAAGCGGATGATCTTTGCTAGTTCCTTTATGTAATTCACATAGTTCATTTAGTTTTTGATAAGCATGCCAATAATTTTGAGTCAACTCTGCACTGGAAGAATTAACCAACTCACATGCTAAATCTAAAACTGAATTGTAAATTGACTGATCAACCATAAAAACACGTAACGAGACTGTAGAAAAACCTGTTTTAAAGCTCCGGTTTAGTCACAATCTGCTTAATAATTAATTTGATATTTACTTTTACCTATTTTTCTCAA